>DASYVD010000017.1:0-6347 GCA_036000545.1 Actinomycetota bacterium
CTTTGGCGTGGATCCGCTCCCTCGTCTGGCGGAGCTGGTGATGGGCCTTCTTGAGCCGCGGGTCGGAGAACGCGCCTGCTTGTTGCGACACCGTCCCGGCGAGCAACGCGACGAGAACGAGCCCGGTCCCGATCCGCCAGACCCGTACCCGGAGCGTCCGCGAATGGGAGGGAAGGCCGGGCATAGACGCACAAGTGTGCGGCCCGGCTAGCGTGTCTCACAACGGCTGAACGGTCTACTCCCACCCGGATCGCGAAGCCGACGATCAACTACGACCATCGGCACGGCCTGATCCGCTAGGTGGGGGACCGCCGGGGGCGTGTACCGATGGAGGGCTCGGGTCTAGTCGGGCGGGGCGTGGCTTCCGCGATGGTCGAGTCCGGGATCCGAGGCATGAGTCGTCCCTGCAGCCGGGCCGACGCCATTGCCAGAGCCCTGGCCGCCCTGACGGGAGTGACTGCCGGCGGCCTGGCCCTTGTCGCACGGAATCGGCTCCGGGACACGGTTCAGGTGATTCTGCGCGAACGACGATGCCACTTCCGAGATCGTCTGTCCCTTCTCGCAGCCCTCTTCGGGAGTCGAGCGTGCGACGTTGGAGACCTCTTGGCCGTGAGAGGTTTGATCGGGGACATCGGCCGAGTGAGGGAAGTGAAGGCCAAGATGCCCTGCCACGTTCGCCACGGCATCCTGCGCCGCATCGGGCAGTACGTCCGCAGCGGCGAGCCCGCCGGTCAGCGTGAGGGCGGCCGCCAGTCCGAGGACGGCCACCCGCCTGTGGGTGACCAACCGCCGGTGTTTCGGCGTAGTAGGTCCCACGTGGATGATGCCCGCTTCGGGTTCGGGCAAGCGGGCGGTCAGCCGTTGCCAGCCGCGCTCGGGGTCCGGCGTCGCCTCCCGCCCCAGGGCAGTCATCAGGCGATGGAGCTCGATCAGCTGGAGCACCTCCGGGCCCGGATGGCGTTCCTCGAGGTCATCCAGGGGGGCCATGCCCGCCTCCCACCGCTCGAGATCTTGCTCCAGACGTCGGTTCATCGTTCCTCCAGGATCTCCCTCAGCGTTCCGAGGGCCCGCCACTGCATCGCGTTGATCGCTCCCTTGCTCTTTCCGAGGGCCGAGGCAACCTCCGCATTCTTCATCCCGGCGAGGTACTTCAGTTCGACCACACGTCTCTGCGCCGCGGGGAGCCGCTCCAAAGCCTGGGCCAATGTCAGCCGGTCATCCACCTCCCACCCTCTCGTGCGCTCCGGGAGCTCTTCTCGGGGCATGACCCGACGACCCCTGGCCACCTCGTCCAGCACGACGTGCCTCGCGATCCCAAACAGCCAGGCGACGAACGGCGCTCCCGTGAACCGGTACCGGGGGAGGGCCGCCCAAGCCCGGAGGAACGTCTCGGCCACCGCATCCTCGGCCCCGTCTCCCAGGTCGCCGAGGTGGAGACGGGCCATCCTGAAAATGCGGGCATGGTGGAGGCGGTAGAGCTCCCCAAAGGCCTCCCTGTCACCCCGCTTGGCCCTCTCGACCAGCTGAGGCACCTGATCAAGCCGTTCCTCCTCGCCGCCATAGGTTCCCGCCTGTATATCGGAGTTCGAAGCGGAAATGTTCGCCGTTCGAGAAGAGGCGATCAGCTCGCGGAGCTCCCTGATCATCGGTCATTACATCGGCACCTGTGGGGACAGGGCTGAATGGGCCTCCAGGGCGGACGCGGAGATCCACACTGGGGGATGGGTGGAACCCGGGACATGCCCTGCAAGGAGAGTGCTGGTTCGCATATGGCCCCTACGAGCCCTCAGAACCTGGCGAAAATGTGGGCATGAATCCGGCGAACTTGTCTGATGGAGAGCGATCTCCCGTTCCTCCTGCGCCGCGACCGGCTCTATCGGGCCCTTGCTCCAAAGGTCGGCTTGGTTCCCTCGTGTACACGCCTCGGGATGGGAGGGGATGCGGGGACGTTTCGTTCATCCGGCGGGCGCTCAAGGGGGCAGAGTGCCGCATGCAGCCTGACCCGGAGTTCCAGGGGCGTGGCCGGCTGAGACAGACCGAGCTTGGATCTGGAAGATGCCCGATACAGCAAGGACGGAGGACGGCCACAGCCCTGCCTCCTTCCTTGCCAGCAGGCGGCCGAGAGGGCACTGAAGGCGTTCCTGATCCTCCGGGAGGAAGAGGAAACGTGGGGACATTACGTGGGAGACCTGTGCGGGCGGCCGCGCGGGATGACGCCTCGTTCGATGAACATGCGGCGGATGCTGCGGCCTCGACGCCTTTTACATCCCGACGCGGTACTCAAATGGTCTGGCGGGAGGGCTTCCCGCCACATGAGTCTCGACAGGACGACTCTGCACGCGGTCGTACTTCCCCGGTGCCTGGACATGCCGAGCGCATCGTCGTACGTTCCGCCCGGCACGGCATCCCACGGGGCGCCTCTCGTGGGGCCGTCCCGTAGACGGAGGTGGGTACCATGCGGCGAGGCGTCGCGTTCTGAAAGCCATCCCTTGGGGAACGTTGGGAGCGCCTCCATCGATGATGGTGTGAGCCGGATGAGTCGTCAGGATTACTGGCGGGATCGATTCAGACAGATCCGGCCTGGGTGGGAGCCAAGTCCGACGCTCTACAGACGGCTCATCGCCACGAGAGTAGACGCGAGGACGCGTCTCCTCGATGTGGGCTGCGGTCACGCGGAACTGTTGAGGGACTCGTACGAGCGGTCCGCACACGTTTGCGGCGTAGATCCCGATGTCGAGGCGCTTCGTGAGAACCGGGCGCTCGCGAACCGGGTCGCCGGCCTGGCCGAACGACTGCCGTTCCGGGACGCGGCGTTCGACCTCGTTGCCCTTGCGTGGGTGCTGGAGCATCTCCCTCATCCCGAAAGAGCCTTCCGCGAGATTCACCGCATCCTGAGACCCGGCGGCACCGTGGTCTTCCTCACCCCCAACACGTGGAACTACAATGTCTGGGCGATCCGGCTGGTTCCCAACGTCTTTCACGGATACTTCACACGCAGACTCTATAGTCGAGACGAGCACGGGACCTATCCAACTCAATACAAGGTCAACTCGATACGGCGGATCCACTCGATGCTGACCCGCGTCGGGTTCAGACGAGATGAGGTGGTGTTCAACGGAGATCCGACGTACATGGGCCTCAACGAGCCGCTCTTCCGGTTCGCCTGCCTCCTGGAGCGTCTCCTCGATGTGCCGCAGCTCCGCAGAGCCAGGGTTCACATCATCGCGGCATACCGGAAGGAAGGGTAGGCGTCGGCGTCATGACTCTCCGGGGTCCGGCCCCGGAAGCACCAGGACGACGTTCGAGATCCGCCGCTCGTGACCTTCAGAGGGTCGGTTCACGACCTCACCCTTCACGACCATCGTGGAGGACCCCCCGCCGTCCAGGTTCAGCGCGGCGACGGCCCCGAGCTTTCGGAAGATGGCGGCGAACTTGGGAAGGGGCACGCCCACGGACCACCTCGGCTGGCGGCCGTCCACCACTACCATCAGGATCTTCCCATCAGCGGTCACGCCCACCCCGGTTCGAGGGTTGCGACTGCTGCAGAGTGACGTTGTGCACGTCCCCACGACCCTCGCACCGTTTGCCACGAGGACGGGGGAGCCGCCCACGGCATCCCACACGTTCGTCCGTCCAAGGGTCCACTCGAGCGTCACCGCGGACCCCGCCTGGAGCGAGAGGATCTGAAGCGCCTCGTCGGAGGCGGGAAGGGCCGAGAGAACCACCGCGCCCGTCGCCGGGAGTGCCGACTGGAAGCAGCCTCGCTGCTCGACCGTGAACGACTGCTGGAAGCCCAGGCCGTCGGCCGTGGGAGCAAAGGGCGCCGTCGGGAGCAGCCGCGCCGAGCATGTGGCTGCCGGTGGAGGCCACAGGGTTCCCCCGAACGGGGTGTACGCGCCGATCTCTCCCACCCCAAGCGGTCCGCCGTTCCATTGGTCGACGGTCCAGGTCCGACCGTCCGAGTTCGTTGCCGTCACCAAGGGCTCGGGTCGGCCGATCGTAACGGTCCGCTCGTCCTTGGAGACCGAGAACAGGATCCCGGGTGAGCTCGCGAGCTTCACGAGCTCCCCGTCCTGTAGGAAGGTGTTGATCGGCGCGCCGACCAGCGAACCGAAATCACCGTTCACCGCGGCAATGGCGCCGTTCCGCTTCGCGATGTCGCTGGTCGTCGCCTTGGTCGGCAAGCTCGGCCCGGCCAGGGCCACGTCCATGGTCAGGCGCGTGGAGAGGTCGACGGTCAGCACGAAGATCCGAAGGGGCGGCTTCCTCTGTCTGATCTTGGTGAGTTTCAGGCCGGGGGCGATCCTCTTCGTGATCTTGGCCAGCGCGCGCTGGCCGTTCCTCGCGGATCGATCCCCGGCAACGCTCGGCCAGGTCGTCACAGCGCTCACCAGTAGGGCGATCGCGACGGCGAGCGCGACGTGTCGTGGGGTGGTAGGTTTCACGATCGGACCATCCTACAGATGTGCCCGTGATCCGAAAGAGCCTCTTACTCGTCGCGTTGCTGGCGGTCGTCATCGCCGCCTCGATGCCTGCGCCCTCGGCACAGGCTCTCAGCACGAACGGGCTCATTGCGTTCCGCACGGATCGGAGCGGACGAGGCGAGATCTACACGATGGACGCCTCGGGAGGTTCGCTAACCAATCTCACCCGAAGCACGAACGTTCAAGATCTCGATCCCGCGTGGTCGCCGGATGGCTCGATAATCGCGTTCGCCCGGCGTATCAGACAAACACGGAAGCCGGACCTGTTCCTGATGAACGCGAAGGGGAGAGGCCGCATCCGCCTCACCACGACGCAGGTGGCCGAGCGCAGCCCGGCCTGGTCACCCGACGGCGCGATGATCGCCTTCTCCTCGCGAACCAGCCCTTCTGGACCGTTCCGGATCTTCGTGATGAGCGCCGGGGGTGAGGGGCGGGAGAAGCTCACCACGCACCCGAAGGGAACGTACGATGCCAACCCGGCCTGGTCGCCCGACGGCACCCGGATCCTGTTCGAGTCGAATCGCGACGGCGGGTTCCCCGAGCTCTACGTCATGAACGCGGATGGCACGCGCCAGGTCCGGCTTACGTACAACGGCTACGTTGACGCGAGCGCAGCCTGGTCCCCCGATGGCACGAGGATCGCGTTCGTCCGGTGCTGTCCCGACGGGACGAACGAGATCTACGTGATGAACGCGGACGGGAGCGGTGAGGTGAACCTGACCCAGACGGCCGACGTGGAGGAGTCCCAGCCCGCCTGGTCACCCGACGGAACGATGATCGCCTACGCAGGGCTTCCCTCCGGCGGCGGCAACATCGATGTGTACGTGATGAACGCCGACGGGACGGGGCAGACCCGGCTGACCAACGATCCGTCCCCGGACCTGGCCCCGAGCTGGCAACCCATCCCGGCCTGAGGATCGGGGATGCCGGCAGGGACATCTGCCTGCGCGTGACCGACGGCGCGTTCACCCGCCTGTGTGAGGCCCGCTCAGCGTCCAGGAACCAACCCCACCCAGCCAGAGTCTTTTGACTCGCCGGTCTCCGGCCCCCGGCCGAACTTGCGGACTTGAAACGGGATGGGGTAGCGTCCGGGGGCAACGATCGGTCTGGTGCCCGCCCGAGTCGGGAGCATCGAATGAAGGCTGGTCGGCTTCCCCCCCGTCTTTCCGCGTGTCTGGCCCTCGCGGGACTCCTTGTCGGTCTGGTGGCCGTGCCCTCGGCACTTGCCGACGGCGCGCCTACCGTCAGTTCGTTCACGCCGACTTGCGGCCCGGTCGGGACCAGCGTGGACGTCAACGGGAACAACTTCCAGGACGCGACCCACGTGACCTTCAATGGAGTCGAGGCCACCTTCAGCGTGCAGTCCGGGCACCTCATCAACTCGACCGTCCCGACGGGCGCGACCACTGGGAAGATCGGCGTGGTCTCTCCCCAGGGCACCGATACGAGCAGCGCAGATTTCACGGTAAGTTCCTCGTGCGCGGCGGCGCCGACGATCTCGTCGTTCTCGCCGACGAGCGGGCCGGTCGGAACCTCGGTCACGATCAACGGGACCGGCTTCACCGGCGCCACGGCGGTGACGTTTGGCGGCGTATCGGCCGGCACGTTCTCGGTGAACGGCGCGGGCACACGGATCACTGCGATCGTGCCGAGCGGCGCGGTGACCGGGAAGATCACGGTGACGACGCCCGGCGGCACCGCGACGAGCTCCACGAACTTCACCGTCACCGGGGCGGCGGCCCCCACGATCTCCTCGTTCTCGCCGACGAGCGGGCCGGTCGGCACCTCGGTCCGGATCAACGGCAGCGGCTTCGGCGGTGCGACCGCCGTGCGATTCAACGGAGTCGCCGCCGCATCATTCAC
>DASYVD010000018.1:0-16107 GCA_036000545.1 Actinomycetota bacterium
CACGGCTTCCCGGTACAGCCGCCAGACCAGCGGGTAGGGATTTACCCATTCCGCCCCCGCCTGTATCCCGAAGTGCAGATGCGGCGGGAACTCGTCCTCGTGGCCGGGAGAACCGTACCCGGTGTTCCCCACCCGGCCCAGAACCGTCCCCGCCCGCACTGGAGCTCCAATGGTGATCCCCGCAGCCACCGCCGAGAGGTGCGCGTAGAAATGGTACCGGCCGTCCGTGCCCCGGATGCCCACTCGGGTGCCGGAATAGAAGGTCCATCCCATGGCTTCGACTGTTCCCGCCGTCACCGACAGGATCGGCGTGCCCTTCTCGGCGCCGATGTCGAGTCCTTCGTGGAAGCCGACCAGGCGCCACTTCCCGTCGATCATGCGTAGCCGCGGGGCGTGCCAGTCGTTCTGGAACGAAACCACGGAGAGCCAGTTGGTCCGCGCCACTGGGAAGGTCATCCCGTCGACGACGATGGGCTGGTAGTAAGACGGAGGTGGCGGCGCGATCCGCCGGGCCGCCGTGGCGGCAGGAAGGGGCGTGCCGGCCGTGGCGAGTGTGATGATCACGGCGAAGCTGAAGACTCGTTGGGAAGCGTGCACTCGCAACAGGGTAACCCCCGAAACGAGGCCGGTCGCACCCTGTGCTCCTCTTGACTTGGAAGGCCTCCGTCGTCGATCTCCTTCCCTTGCTCGTCCTCGTCCTACCCTATGGCTGGGGCCCAACTCTGCTGGTAGAGATCCCCTTCGGCGAGCTTCTGGAGGGCACCCGTTGTGGTCCGACCCGTCGACGCCGACGCGGCTCGTCTTCCTGGGCCTGGCGGTTCTGTACTGGAACCTCGTGCTGCCTGTTTTGGAGTGGCGCACGGGAAAGACCCTTGGGAAGAGGATGTTCAGGTTACAAGTCGTATCCGACGACGCCACAGCGATCTCGCTCGGCTAGGCCTTCCTACGTCGGGTGCCGCCGTTCGTTGGATTCCCGCTTGTGGCGGTGGACTGGCCGGTGGCTCTGCGCGACGAGCGGCACCGGAGAGCGTTCGACCGGGTTGCGGAGACGGTCGTGGTGGAGGTTCCGGCTCTCCAACTGGAGCACGATGCAGGGCCCGCCAGGGGTTAGTGACCCTCGGACTCGAGGAACCGCTCGGCGTCGATGCCCGCCTTGGAGCCCATCCCCGCCGCGGTGACGGCCTGCCGGTAGATGTGATCCACCACGTCACCGGCGGCGAACACACCCGGAACGCTCGTCTGGGTGGTTGGCTCCTGGACCACGATGTAGCCGTTCTGCATCTCCAGCTGGCCTTGGAAGATCTTCGTGTTGGGGTCGTGGCCGACGGCAACGAACAGCCCGCCGACCTCGAAGGGGCTCGCTTCGCCGGTCTTCACGTTGCGGAGGCGGAGGGCCCGGACCCGCCCGTCGCCCTGGACCTCCTCGACCACCGTGTCCCACAGGAAATCGATCTTGTCGTTGCTGAACGCCCTGTCCTGCATGATCTTGGACGCCCGCAGGTCGTCACGCCGATGGATCACCGTCACCTTGGTTGCGAACCGGGTGAGGAAGAGGGCTTCCTCCATGGCGGAGTCCCCCCCGCCGACCACGGCGAGCTCTTGCCCCCGGAAGAAGAAGCCGTCGCACGTGGCGCAGGTGGAAACCCCATGGCCGAGGAGTTCCTTCTCTCCGGGGACCCCGAGCATCCGCGCCGAGGCCCCGGTGGCGATGATCAGCGCCCGGGCCCGGAGCTCCTCGTCCCCGGACCACACGCGGAACGGCTGCTCGGACAGGTCCACCCGGGTCGCGGCCTGGTGAAGCATCTCGGCGTCGAACCGGGCGGCCTGTTTCTCCATCAACTCCATGAGCTCGGGCCCCAGGATCCCTTCCGGGAACCCGGGGTAGTTCTCCACGTCGGTGGTCAGCATGAGCTGGCCCCCGGACTCGATCCCCTTGAGCACCAGGGGCTTGAGGTTGGCTCGGGCCGCGTACAGCGCGGCGGTGTAACCGGCCGGACCCGAGCCGAGGATGATCACTTTGCGAACGTCGTCCACGGTCGCATTGTGGCACAGGGTGTCGGAACCACCCAGAACGCAGCGCGTTTCTTCCTCGCGGTTAGAGCTGCTGGCGGGCGAACGAACGGAGGGCGCAGCCGTCCCGGGACACGACGTACACGGCCAGCTGCCTGTACGGCTGGTCCGGCCGGTCCGCCTGGAGGAAGGCCCCGATGTAGGCGGGCTCGCCCTCGAACCGGGCGGCCACGACGGTGAACGGAGCCAGTGACCGGTCCGGCGACACCGCCTCCGCGACGCAGGAGAGCGCTTGGCGGGTTCGGTCGGCGGTTGCCAAGTTCGTCGCCCGGGCGTAGAACCGCGCGGGCGGCTCCGCGAACAACCCCTGGTCCAAGTCGGCGCTGGCCTCCGTAGTTAGGTCCCGGGCCAGCGAGGCGAGCGACGCGCCGTCGTAGTCCTGGTCGCTCCGGCGGAAGGTTGGGTAAGCGGTGATAGAGGCCGCGGGCGCGTGCTGGCCCCCGGCCGTGCTGTCCTCGAGCGTTGATCGCGCGGACTCCTCGCCCGGCGCGCCGGCTGTCTGGCCACCGAATCGAGCGGGCCCGCCAACGAGGATGAAACCTCCGATGACCGCGGCGGCCACGGCCGCGGCTCCGGCGGCGGCCCAGGCCACGCGTGGAGGGACAGCGGGGAGCCACCGACGGTGTTGCCGGGCACGTTGGACCACGGGCCAGGTCGTTCCGGCCGGGACATCGAGCTCGGGCAGCATGCCCAGGGCCTGCCGAGCCGAGCCGGCCAGCGAGACCTCCTCCCGGCACGAGACGCAGCCGGCCATGTGGGACTCCACCCGGGCCCGGTCATCGGGCTCCAGGGTCCCATCCAGATACTCCGCGAGGAGCTCTTCGGGATGTTGGGCTTGGGTCATTCTCTGGTCACCTCTTGGTTCGACGGGTGGGACCCCTCCGGATGTTCCCCGGTCGTCCTTTCGCTCCGGGGGGCCGCTGGCCGGACTCCCGGGCGTGATCCGCCTCCCGGGCCAGCTACCCCCCCGGACCCCCCGGGATCACCCATGGCCCTGGCCAGGGCCACCCGCCCCCGGTGGAGCCTGGACTTCACCGTCCCGACCGGCGCTCCCAGCGCCTCCGCGATCTCCTCGTATGGGATCCCCTGCACGTCGTGCATCACCAGCACCGCCCGGAAGTCCTCGGGAACGCGAAGCAAGGCCCGCTGGATGTCCACCGTCAGAGCCGCTTCCTCCGCCAGATCCGAATGCGATGGCGGCTCGGGGAAGGAGCCCTCGTCATCTCCCACGAGCTCCTCACGGCCTCGCTTGCGCAGGCCGTCGTAGCAGGCGTTGACGGTGATCCGGTGAAGCCATGTGGTGAAGCTGGAGGCTCCGCGGAAACCGGACAGCTTCCGCAAACACGTGATGAAGACGTCCTGGGAAGTATCCCGGGCGTCTTCGGCGTTGCCGAGCATCCGGAATGCGAGGTTGTAGACGCGCCGCTCGTGCCGCTCGACCAATGCGCCGAAGGCCTCCCGGTCACCGTGGAGGAACGCCCGGACCAGCTCGTCGTCGGGCGTGCTCTCGGGCATCCCCGGCCCTGGCTCACTTCCAGGGGTCCGCCCGGTCATCAGCTCGGAGGGAGGACCTGCACCCGGGCGATGTCGGCGCGGTAGCCGCCGTCGGCCGGAGGCAGAGAGGTGATCCACACCAGCAGGTATCGGACGCGGAGGGGTTCCACCTCCACGGTGGTGTCTTCGTCGGCCACGAAGGAGGTCTCTCCGTCCCCGTCCGCAAAGCGGGAGAACGAGGAGGGGTGGTTCGAGCCCCGGAGCTCGAACCGCCAGTCGGGGAGGGTGGTGAGGAGGCGCACCGCTCCGACCTCCCGCGGACGCCCCAGATCGAGGAGCAGCCCGACCCCCGACTTGAGCCCGCCCAGCTCGGGGGAGTTGTACCGCTCGGTCTGCCAGGACGAGCCCGGGTCGGCGTCGATGGCCAGGCCGGCCAGCTCCGGGTTCTCCTGTCCGTCTCCCTCCGGGTCGTGGTCCGTGGCGGCGGCGATCCGGTAGGGCCCTCCGTTTCCGCCCGGCGCGGGCCGGATGCCCAGCGGGCCGCCGAGCTCGAGACCGCCGAGCAGCAAGCCGGCCACGACCACGATGGCCGCCAGGGCCAGGATCGCCACCGGCACGAGGAGCCAGGACCGGATGAAGGACCGAGCGGAGAGCTCGTCGGCCCGAGGCTCCGGTCTCCTGGTGGGAGCCGGCAGCTCGGAGACCGTCCGGGTTCCCCCCACGCGGTCCAGGGCCGCCCGCATCTCCTCGGCGTTCTGGAAGCGCTCGTCGGGGTCGCGAGCAAGGGCCCGCATGACCACCCGCTCGAGCGAACGCGGGATCCCGGCCCGAAGCGACCCCGGCGGGCGAGGGTCCTGTGTCAGGCGCATGGTCGCGGTGGCCAGGTCGGTCTCCGCCTTGAACGGCGGCCGCCCGGTGAGCATCTCGTACAGGACGATCCCCAGGGCGTACAGATCTGCCCGGTGATCCGCGGGCTGGTCCGCGACCTGCTCCGGGGCGAGGTAGAGGGCGGTTCCCAGCAGCTTGCCCGTGGTCGTGATGTCGCCCGCGAAGGCGGCCTTGGCGATGCCGAAGTCGGTGACCTTGACCGTGCCACCAGGGCCCACGAGGACGTTGCCGGGCTTGACGTCGCGGTGGATCACCCCCTCGGCGTGGGCGTGACCGAGGACATCGAGCACGCTCTGAGCGATGGTAACGGCCTCCGGGGGATCCAGATGGCGGTGCTCGCCGAGGATCTCCGCCAAGTTCCGTCCCTCGAAGAGCTCCATGACGATGAAGCACACGCCGTCATCCACTCCCGTGTCGAATACACGGACGACTGCGGGGTGGGTGAGACGGGCGGCGGCGACCGCCTCCAGTCGGAACCGCTCCAAAAAACCGGGATCCTGGGCCAGGTTGTCGTGGAGGATCTTCACGGCCACGGGGCGCCCGAGCACGTCGTCTCGGGCTCGCCACACCTCTGCCATGCCCCCCGAATCGAGGGGTTCTTCCAGCACGTATCGGTCCTGGAGACGCCGGCCGGCGAGCTCGGTCTTCACGCCCCGGCAGTCTATCGCCCGAATGGGGCTCGACCGGGGAGGGGGTCCCTCAGCGTGCGGCGCGATCGCCCTCTAGACGTCGGGGTTTGGAGGCTCGGCCGTCGCGGTGGCCCCGGCGACCGTATATGGCTCGAGGAAGCTGATGTGCTGGAGCAGGACCGTGTTGGCCTTGAGCTTCACTGTCACGGTCACGCTCCCATCGGAGTTGAGCATGAACGACGTCATCCTCGCCCGCTGAGACTTGTCCTTCAGCTGGATGAGGGCCTTTTCCCTTGCCTGTTCGGCGTTCTTGTTGTGCCACCAGGAGCTGGCACCCGCCACCGCAGCGCTCTCCGCCAGATCCTGCGCCTGGAGCTTGGAGAACACGACCGCTCCGCCCTCCACGAAGACCATCCCGATGAGGGCGAGGACGATGATCAGCTTGGCCATGTAGGCGGCCACGATGCCTTGCTGATCGCGGTGCAGGTGGGCCACGTGTTGCCGTTCGATGCTCACGGGATTGTGGTCGGCCGCGGCGACGGAAACCTTGAGCCTCGCCACCTGGACCTGCCGGACCAGATGGGGGCGGCTCACGGGCGCAGCCGCTTCGAGATCGTCCTTCTGACCAAGTCGAACTCCTCCATCCTCAGGAGGAAGGCCGCGCCGAGGAAGATGATAAGTCCTGCGAGGACGCTCGTCCCGACTTGGATCACCTGTTCGGCGAGCGTTTCCACCCCGGCGGACCGTTCAACAAGAGTGGCCATCCCCCATGCCGCTGCGGCGCTCGCGGCGGTGCCGGCCAGGATCTTGGCCATGGCTCGGGAGAGGGCCGGCCCCTCGATGCCGCCAAGCCGGCGCCGGAGGACGACGCCGGCGGTGACCGCGGCGAACGTGTAGGCGGAGGCGTGTCCCAGGGCCAGGCCAGGCACTCCCAGGAGGGGGAACAGCGCGAAGTTCGCTGCGGTATTCAGGCCGACGGCGAAGACGTTGATGAGCGCCGGGGTGCGAGTGTCCTGCATGGCGTAGAAGGCCCGGAGGAAGAGCATGAACGTGGAGAACTGGAATAGCCCCAACGAGAACACTCGGAGCATCCCCGAGACGAGCTCCGTCGACTTCGCTCCGGCCACGCCGTGCTGCAGGAGCATCCGGACGATCGGCTCTGACAGGACGAGGTAGCCTGCGGCCGCCGGGATCACGACGAACGCCGATGCTCGAACGCCTCTTGCCAGATCGGCCCGGAAGTCCGTTCGGTCACCACGAACCCAGTCTTCAGAGAGTCCCGGGAGCAACGCGGTCATGATCGACACCGAGAAGATGGCGTGGGGTAGCTGGAAGAAGATGAACGCCGCGTAGTAGGCCGTGTACCCACCCGCCTCCTGCCCGGCCAGGACGATGACGACCAAGAGGCCGATCTGGTTGATCACCACGTAAGCGATGGCCCACCCCGACAGCTTGATCAGCGAGCGCACCGCTTCGTTCCGGGGGTCGAATCGCCACCGCCACCGGAACCCGATTCTTCTGAGGGACGGCCACAGGGCGAGCGTCATCGCCGCCACCCCCGCCGTTGTCCCGATTGCCAGAACGAGCTTCTGGGCGAGCGTGATGGTCTCTGGCTTCGGCTCTCCGGGCATGAAAGCGAACGTCAGGAACGTAGCCACCACCACCAGGTTGTTGAGGATCGGGGCGAACATGGGCACGGCGAAGCGCCGATGCGCATTGAGGAGGCCGGTGGCCACGGCCCCCAGGCCGTACAGGACGATCTGGGGCATGAAGAACTGGAGGAACAGAGTCGCCAGCTCCTGCACTGCCTCGCGCTGAGGGCTCGGGACGCGCACTGTGTACAGCCGGACCACCCAGGGAGCCGCCACGATGCCCGCGATCATCACCAGCAGGAGCACGATCAGCGCCGTGGTTAGCACAGCCCGGGCGGCGTCCCAGGCTTCCTCACGCGACCGGGTGTTCAGCTGGCGGACGAACACCGGAACGAACACCGAGGTGAGAACCCCGCCCAGGACCAGCTCGTACACGATGTTGGGGATGTTGTTGGCGACGTTGTAGGCGTCCGCGAGCCGTGTCTCCGCGACCCCCAGTGCGTACGCCATGGCGGCGAGCCGAAGGAACCCGGTGACCCGGGAAAGAGTCGTGCCCACCGCCATGGCCGCGGTGCTTCGGACCAACAGCACGTCCTCGGCGTCCCCTGCAGCAGGTTGGGGACCGGGGGCGCCAGGGTCGTCCGGGGTCACGTTCTCAGACGAGACAGGAGCCTCCTTCCCCACCATGCCGCCAGGAACAGAGCCGCCCCCAGAGTGATCACCAGGGCGAGCAGGTTGTACGCCGTGGAGCGGACCACGATCTGGGACTCTGCGATGAGCGCGCCTCGGAGGGTCTCCAGCCTGACGGCGACCGGAAACCGTCCGGTGGTCTGGGCCCGCACCGGGAAGGTGAACACTTGGACCCGCCGGTCCAGCACGACCTTTCGGCTGTCGCCCTCAAGGAACTCCAGGCGCGGCGAGAGGAGCACAACCCGGATCCGCACCCGATAGCCCGCCAGGTTCCGGATCGTCACCGGGATCACGCCGCCCCGGGAGGTTAGTGTGACCGAGCTCGGTGTGGGCGGCTCGACCTTGTCGAACTCCCGTCGCACGCGATCCTGAACGGCCTCGAGAAACGCCAGTCCGGCGGGCTCGTCCCGGAGGAAATCGCGGGCCTCGGCCAACAACACCTGCCCCTGGAGCCGCTCGGAGAGGGGGCTGGTCCCTTCGGTCATCGACTCGAGATGATCGATGGACTCACGGGCCTCGGCAGTCTCCTGGAGGAACGCGTCGGAGTACAGGCGGACCCGCAGGTCGTTTAGGGAACGAAGCTCACCGTCGCCGGTGATGGCCAGGAGGCGGGTGGCCGAGGCCGGACTGAGCCAGATCGCGCTCTGGAGATTGGCCACCAGCGCCTGGACGAAGGTCCGGTCCTGGCCGGCGTGGACCAGGATAGCCACGCCTCGGTCCACGCTGGGCTGTTCGAAGTAGAGGGCGGTGAGCTCACCGATGACCCACCGGGCCCGCAACCGCGGGTCCTCCGGGAGTTCAGAGAGGCGCTGAGCCACGACGGCGTCGGGAACCACGGCGTCGAGAGTTCGACCGAGGCCTGCGCGGACTCGGGCAACGGCAGGCGGGGAGAGCACCAGCCCGGATGGCGGAGGGAGATCCTGGGGGTCCACGATGAGGGACTTGACCTCCTCATCGGCGAGCACCCGCACCGCGGCGGCGGTGAGCAGGCCTCCGGGGGGCCGGAACAGTCCGGGGATGGGTTGCACCCCCAAGAGTTCACGAACGGTTTTCTCCCCCAGCTCCATCTGCTCGACGAGGTCCTGTTGGAGGCCTCCCGCGACGAGCGACGGCACCGACGGTCCAGCGAACGGGAGGGGCACCACCTCGGTGTTGGGCCGCCGCGCGAGCGCCCGGATTCGATCGAGCATCACCGCCGCACGTTCCGCTGGCGGCTCGTTCGCCCGAACCTCGACGATGCCTCGTCGGTAGCCGTCCGCCATGCGCTGGAGCTGCTCGAGCAGGATGGGGGAGACCACCAGGGTGGCCGGGACCGGGAACTCCGCCAGGGAGGAGGTCACCGAGTCCAGCCCTCCCCCCGGGGCGACGGACCGCTCCAGGTGGTCGTCCACGAACTCCCCACCCGGCCCGAGATGCACCCCCTCGTCGAGAACGAAGATGAGGGACACGTTGAGAGGTACGAGCGGCCGCTCGTGGATGAACACCAGTGCCGAGCGGAGGACCGCGATAGGCACGCCGTTCGATTCGAGCTGGACCTTCATCGGGTAGAGGGCGTTTTCCGCTCGGGTCACCAGCTGAGGCATCTCGATCGACAGCTCCCGGGGCTGGCCCGGATCGAGGGTCCCCTCGACAGGGAAGGGCGTGACGAGGAACGGCTGACCAGGTTCCTGCTCCAGGCTGGCGGCGTAGGCGGAGCGAGAACGCGCGGGGTCGTACAGCCACAGCTCGAGCCCAAGGTTCGTGTATTCCACGTCGCCCCGGTTCGTCGCCAGGACGCTCAGCCGGAGGCGACGGGTGGGGGTGGCGACGGGCGATTGCCGGAGGAGCGTGAGGCGAGCGGGAGCTTCCTCTTCAGTCTGGGCTCGCAGCCCGGTCGCCCCGGCGGGAGTGAGGGCCAGCGTCACCAGCAGAGCGAGGACGGCGGCACGCCCTTTCACCGCTTAAGACCCCCCGAGCTCCTTCTCGAGGAGTTCACTCGCCCGGGCCAGGACCTGCTTCTCAGAGGCGAACCCGGCGGCCTCTTCCACATCGGCCAGGGGGAACCAGGCCACCTCCTCCATCTCGCGGTCTCGGCGGGACGCGTCCCCTCCGATGGCCTCCATGAGGAAGAAGTGCACGGTCTTCCGGACCCGGACGCCTTCCCACACGTACCAGTAGCCGATCTCTCCAAGGGAGTCCTGCAGTTTGCCCTCGAACCCGGTCTCCTCCTCGACCTCCCGCAGGGCGGTCTCTTCCGGAGACTCGCCTCGCTCCACCAGCCCCTTCGGCAGCCCCCACACCAGGTCGCCGGAGCGGGTCCGGCGGGAAGCCAGGAGAACTTCGGCGCCTGCCGGTGTTCGGCGGTACAGGACTCCACCAGCGGACACTTCGCGCCGGGTCTTCACGGGGTGATCGGGGCCACCCGGGCCCCGGTGGCCTTGGTGAGGTCCCGGGCCCGGATCTTCAGCACGGAGCTGGGTTCCCCGCCGGGGAAGTACAGGACCTCCTGCTCGGCGAGGCCCCGATCGACGACCACCGTGACATCCGGGGGAAGGCCTGCCGGGGGGATGGCCTCGGAGAGGAACCCCGTCACGTCGGTGGCCCGAGCCGGTGCCATCTCGGCGAGCGCTTCGGACTCGGCCACCTCCGCCAGACGGGACGGGTTGGGAACGTCGTCCGAGCGGACCAGGGCCGCGACCAATCCCGCCGGACCCTCGAACATCACGACTCGCCCCACCTGCTCGGGCGGAAGGCCCAGTGCACCCGCCCAGCGATCGGGAGAAGGCAGGCGGCGGGTGACGGGTACGAGCTCATGCGGGACATCCCGCTCGAGGAGGAAGTTGTGGACGTCGACGCTCGACCGCATGGTCGATGCAGTCTACCGTTCGGCGGCCGGCCCCTCTTTTGGCGGCCGCATGCCCTGTCCTCGGGCCCACTCCTCGAGGAGTCGATAGGCCTCCTTCTCGTCGATCGGCCCCCGCTCCAGCCGCTGCTCCAGGAGGAACTCTCTGGCCTCGCCGACGAGCGGCCCGGGCCCGATCCTCAAGTGCTCCATGATCTGATGACCGTCCAGCGGTGGCCTGATCGCGGCGAGGTTCTCTTGCTCGGCGAGACGGGCGATCCGCTCCTCGAGCTCGTCCTGGAGGCGGCGAAACATTTCGGCCGTCTTCGGGTTCTGCGTCGTGCAGTCCGCCCGGGTCAGCTGGTTCAGGTCGTCCAGGAGCGGGCCGGCGTCGCGCACGTACCGTCGAACGGCGCCGTCGGTCCAGCCGGCCCCGTAGGTGTGGAACCGCAGGTGCAGCTCCACGAGCGTCTTGACGTCCTGAACGACACGCTCCGGGTACCGCAGGGCCCGGAGGCGCTCCTCGGCCATCCGCGCCCCCACCACCTCGTGGTGGTGGAACTGAACCCCCTCGGGGGTGACCTCCCGGGTCTTGGGCTTCCCGATGTCGTGCAGGAGCGCAGCGAGGCGGAGCACTACCTCTGGCTGGCATCGCTTCACTACGGCGAGGGTGTGCCGGAACACGTCCTTGTGCTGGTGCACAGGGTCCTGTTCCAGGCGGAGCGCGGGAAGCTCCGGGAGGAACACGTCGGCCAGACCGGCCTCGACGACAAGGATGAGGGCCCGGTCCACGTAGGTCCCCACGAGCAACTTGGACAGCTCGTCCCGGATGCGCTCGGCGGAGACGATCCGGAGCCGCTCGTGCATGCGGCTGATGGCCTGGACCACTTCCGGAACCGGCTTCACGCCGAGCGTGGACACGAACCTGGCTGCCCGGAGCATCCGAAGCGGGTCGTCCCCGAACGACACCTCAGGCTCGAGTGGCGTGCGAAGCCGCCCGTGGGCCAGGTCGTACAGTCCTCGGAACGGATCGATGAGCTCCCCGGCGGGTAGGCGTACCGCCATGGCGTTGATCGTGAAGTCGCGGCGGGACAGGTCTGCCTCGATCTCACGCGCGTAGGTCACCTCCGGGTGGCGGGAGTCCTCCTTGTAGACCTCCTCGCGGAAGGTGGTGATCTCGAGCTCGACGTCGCCCTTGCGCGCGCCGACGGTCCCGTACCGGATGCCGACGAGCTTCCGGGAGTCGGCCCATCCCTGGAGGATCCGGATGACCTGACCCGGCTTCGCGTCGGTGGCGAAGTCGATCTCGGTCCCGTGATCCCGTCCGAGAACGGCGTCACGAACCCAGCCGCCGACGAGATACAGCTCGTGGCCGGCACCGCGGAAACGGGCACCGACCTCCTGGGCGATCGGCGGGATGGGGACGAGGTCGGGTGCGGGGAGGCGCTCGGACACCGGACGAAGGATACCCTAGGCTCGGAGCCTGCCCGGATGAGCGAAGGCCGGAACCTCTGGCGATACCTGTGGGTCCTGCCGAACACGCTTCTCGGTCTGGTGCTCGGTCTCAGCTCGTTCCGGGTTCCCCGCGTCGACGAGGGACTCCTCGTGTTCGAGGGTCCGCCGCGGGGCTTCCTGTGGATCCTCTCCCGGATGCGCCGCGAGGCGGTCACCTTCGGCCACGCGGTCCTGTCGGCGGTGCCGCTGCGGGGAGCGATCCGGCGGCACGAGCTCGAGCACGTCCGCCAGTACGAGCGCCTGGGGCCGGCCTACATCCCTGTGTATCTGGGGCTCTGGCTGGTCCGAGGGTACCGTCGGCACCCCTTCGAGCTGGCCGCGCTGCGTGCGGAGCGGGAGGGCTAGGCGCCCCGGACCCCTGATCTGTCCCCTCAGTCCGCTGCCCTCGGCAGCGCCCTTCGGCCGGGGGAATGCAGCAGCCTGATCCGCTCCGCTTTGCTCCGCGGGGCTGCTGCCCCCCGGACCCCCTAGACGAGCTGGGCTTCCTTGAGGGCCAGCATGAGGTCGTGCGGGTTGGAGGCCGCTTCCGAGGCGTCCTCCGCCGTGACCAGGCCCTCGCGAACCAGGGTCACAAGCGACTGGTCGAAGGTCTGCATGCCGTAGAAGCCCCCGTCGGCGATGACGTCGGGGATGGTAGAGGTTTGCAGTGGATCGATGATCCGCTCCGAGACACGCCCCGTGTTGATGAGGACCTCGACCGCGGGAACCCGTCCCTTGCCGTCCGCCCGGGGCAGGAGGCGCTGGGACATGATCCCCTTGAGGCTGGCGGAGAGGGAGATCCGGGCCTGCCGCTGCATCTGCGGGGGGAATAGGTCGATCATTCGGTTCACGCTCTCGGTGGCGTCGAGTGTATGCAGCGTCGAGATCACCAGGTGGCCGGTCTCGGCGGCCTGGATGGCGGCCTCGGCCGTCTCCATGTCCCGGATCTCTCCGATGAAGATGACGTCGGGGTCCTCCCGGACCACGTGCCGGAGGGCCGTCTCGTAGTTCCTCGTGTCCAGACCGATCTCGCGCTGATCCACGATGGAGTTCACATCCTCGTGGACGACCTCGATGGGGTCCTCCACGCTGACGATGTGCACCCGCCGGTGCTCGTTGATCCAGCCGATCATGGCGGCGATGGTGGTGGTCTTCCCGGTTCCGGCAGGGCCGGTTATGAGGACCAGGCCGCGGGGCTGCTCGGCGAGGTAGCGAGCCGGCTCCGGAAGTCGGAGCTCCTCGAACGTGGGTATGTCCGAGCGAACCCGGCGGACGGCGATGCTCACTACGCTCCGCTGCCGGTAGGCGTTCACGCGGAATCGACCCACCGCCTCGAACGTGACCCCGGTGTCGGCCTCGTTGTGCTCCTTGAACTCCTGGATCTTGGACTCCGCGAGGATCTCCAGGGCCAGGGCTTCCGTCTCCTCCGCGGTGAAGGGCGGGAACGGCGTACGGTGCAGGACTCCGTCGATGCGAACCATGGGCGGGAGTCCCACCTTGACGTGGAGGTCGCTCGCTCCGGCCTCCACCATGTACCGTAGGTAGTCGACGATCGGCATCTCGTTCCTCCAGGACGGCCGGCATCGTTCGCTGGCCGCTCCCCAGAGGTCATCGGCGCTTGGCCTCCCTGAGTTGAGCGGGGTTCAGGGGAGTAGCTGGCCCCAGGGTGACACGGCGTGGAGCAGCGCAGGCCAGCGGTCCCCTGGAGTGAAAGGGCCTCGAGCACCCGACCGGGAAGGACCTGTCGGACGGAACGGAGAAAAACATGCTTGGTCGGTTGAGGCGTTGGGTAAGAGCGTTGCAAGGACTGGGCCGGGCGAGGAGGTGACGGGGTGGCTAGGACCAGTGCAAGCATGAGTCGAGCCGAAGCGGGCCGGAAAGGCGGCCTCACCACGAAGCGCCGTTACGGCGCGGATTCCTACCAGGAGATCGGCCGCAAGGGCGGCAAGAAAGGCGGCCTCACCACGAAGAGGCGCTACGGCGTGGAGTTCTACCAGAGGATCGGCCGCAAGGGCGGCTCCCGCTAACCAATCGAGAGGCGTGAAACCGGGCCGGGCTCTCCCCGGCCCGGTTCCTGATAGAAAGCATCCCTGTTCGCTACGACTTCTTCGTCTCCCAGAAGATCTTGTCGATCTCGCCGATGAGGTCCAGAAGCCCCTGGCCCTGCTTGGGGTCCTGCGCCTTCTTGGCCTCTCCGGCCGCCTTGGTGGCCCGCCAGAAGAGGTCGTGGAGCTCGGAGTACGTCTCCAGGTGCTCCGGCTTGAAGTAGTCGGTCCACAGCACCCAGAGATGGTGCTTGACGAGGTCGGCTCGCTCCTCCTTGATGACGAGGCATCGCGCCTTGAACTCCTCGACCGTCTCCGAGGGCTTCTTCTGCTTCTCCGCGTCCTGGTACTTCTCTTGGATCTTCTGGACCGACTCGGCCTCGATCCTCGCCTGCGCCGGATCGTAGACACCACAGGGCAGATCGCAGTGGGCGTGCGCCACCAGCCTCCGCATCGCGACTCCTTTCTCTTGGCTCGACGACTGCACTCGCTCTCTCAACGCTATACCCTCGTTGCCCCATCCGTGTAACCGGCTAGCCTTGGTCCCATGCGACGGGCGCTCCAGGTGGTTGTGCTCGGGCGGAGCATGCTCCCCACGCTTTCGCCAGGCGACCGGCTGCTGGCGGTCCGATCCGGCCGGGTGCGGCGCGGGGACGTGTGGGTCGTCCTTCACGCGGGGCAGTTCCTGGTCAAGCGAGTGGTGGGGCTCCCCCGGGATCGATTGCTGGTGGCGGATGGTGAGGCGAAGCTCGCCGGATCCGGCCGAGCGGCAGATCGCTCAGGACCTCAGCCCGACGGCGCATGGGTCCTCGGCCCGGACGAGTACCTGATTCAGGGAGACAACCGGCAAGAGAGCACGGATCTCCAAGCACTCGGGCCCGTAGGTGCGGACAGACTCGTGGGTCGCGTGCTGTTCCGCTACTGGCCCCGGCCGGGCCCGGTGCGGTAGAAGCGTCGGCGGGAGCGTTGGGGATGTGGCACCCGTCAGGGCGTCGCCGAGGGCAGCTCGCGGTCGAGCGTCCAGCCCTCGTCTCCGCGCGAGACCTGGACCCGGCGGCCGTCCGCGAGTCGGAGTTGGAAGCAGAGGAGCCGGCTCCCGGCTCGGTCCTCGTGCCAGGACCGCTCGACCTCCACGACCTCGAGACGCTCGTCGCCCCACACCACCGCGCGGGGGACATCGTCGGCCCGCCCGCCTGCATAGGCCTCCACTCGGATCGCCCCGGACAGCCGGCGTCGAGCCACCGCGAGGGCCGCCGCTCCCGCGAAGTACAGGGCGCCGGTGAGCAGGATGATCCCCAGATCCCCCAGCGCAGGCCTAAGCAGCGTGGGGATCAGGGCGGCCACTACGAACGCCCCGTTGTAGCCGATGTCGTATACGGCGAACGCCCGTCCCCGGTACCGGTCGGGGACGCTCCGTTGGACGAGCGTGTCGGCGGCGATCTTCGTCGCGTACATGGCGAACCCGCCGATGCCGATCGTGACGATGAGGGCGGGCCAGGCCCGGATGGGACCGCCCACGAAGGTGGCCGCTCCGGCCAGAAGAAACGCCACGGGAGCGACTCGCGCGTGCCCCAGGCGCGCGGCCACCGGGGTGACGGCGATGGCGCCGGCGAATCCGCCGACCCCGATGGCCGCCAGAAGCACGGAGAAGCCGGTCGCCCCGACGTCGAAACGGGCCCGCAGCACGACCAGCGCCGCCAGGAGGACGAACCCGATCAGGGCCCGCATGATCCAGATGCTCCCCACCCCGTAGACGGCCCACGGCCGAGCCAGGAGGACGCGGAGCCCTTCGGCCACGTCCCGCAGGTCGACTCCAAGCTCCGAGACGATGCCCGCCAGGCCGCGCTTCTCTCCCCGAGGAAGGCGGATCGTCGCCGCGACGCTGCCGGCGGCCGCGATAAGGACGGCGGCTGCGATCACCGCCGCGTGGGGCGAGAAGACATCGGCCACCGGACCTCCAATCACCGCCCCAAGGACTGTGCTGAGCATCCCGACCATGGTCGAGACGGCGTTGGCCGCCAGGTATCGGTCCGGCTCCACCAGGGTCGGGAGGACCGCGCTCTTGGCCGAGTGAAAGAAGCGGTTCACGGACACGTTGGCCACCGCCAGCAGGAGCAGGACCCACTCCGGGCCGGCGATGGCCGGGATCAACGAGAGCGTGATGAGGACGCGGAGGATGCTCGCGCCCACCAGGATGGAGCGGCGGGAGAAGCGGTCGATGAAAGGGCCGGTGAACGGCCCTACCAACGAGAATGGCAGGAGCGTGACCGCCAGCACCTTGGTGACCTGAGCGGGTGTCCGCGCCGCCGACACGTCGAAGACGACCACCGCCGCTACGGCGATCTGGTACAGGCCGTCCGACGCCTGTGACAGCCCCTGCACCG
>DASYVD010000019.1:0-2974 GCA_036000545.1 Actinomycetota bacterium
GGCCAGCGCCGCCGCGGTCCTGGGCATCCCACCTAGCAGTCCGAGCTCCCCAAAGAACTGGGGCTGATCGATGGTGGTGTGGAGCATCCGCTGGCCGCTCGCGGAGAGCGAGCTGATCTCCACCCGTCCCTCCATCAGGAAATGAATCTCGGGCGAGGGGTCGCCCTGATGGAACAGGTACGTGTTCCGCCGGTAGTGGCGGAGCGTCCCGCTCGAGGCCAGCTCGTGGATGGCACCGGGGTCGATCCCCTCGAAGAGCGGCGTCCCCGCCATCTGTTCCTCGATCGTCACCCGCGACCGTACCGCCCGCACCATGAGGCGAAGCGTACCCATTCGATCTACCGGCAGGCTAGCCCGTGCATGGGGACGGGCCCGGCGCTTCGCGCTGGGCCCGTCCAGGGAATCGTGGTGCAGGTGCTGGTTTGGAGGTCCTTACCGACTGACCTTCCTGGCGATCTTCTTCGTCACCCGCGTTGCGGCCTTCTTGGAGCCCTTCGTCGACTTCTTGGCCGCAGGCTTCCTCGGGGAGACCTTCTTTGTCGCCACTCGATTCACCTCCTCCCTGTGATGTTCATCTGAGCTACATCGGCATCCGACAGCCGAATCGTGAAGCCTCGGTCACCATCGGAGGGTGTCGGGCGTCACCGACCCGACGGTGACGTTGGTCACACCAAAAAGTGTGACGCTCGTCACACGAGGGTTCTGGGTCAGTCGAGCTCCGGGAGTTCGACCGGATCGGGGCGGGGCGTGCACGCGCCACAGAACAGGGCGTCCTCGACGACCAGTGCCCTGATGACGTCGCCCCCGCGATAGAGCTCCAGAACGTAAGGGAGCGTCTCGACGTGGTCCTCGCAGATCCCCCGGCCGCAGAAGCGGCAGCTTCCGACGGCGGTCCTGCGACAGTGCCAGCAGTCCATCCGGTCACTCCTCCCCTGGGCGGACTAATGCTGCCACGTTCGCTCCGCGTTCGATGAGGGCTTCAACGTCCCCTTGCGAAATGCCCCCGCCATCAGCCCGTCGAATCCATCCCGGTCCAGTCGGAACGCGCGCACGGGAGTCCTGGCCACCACGCTCGCCGTCCGAGGGACCTTCTCCAGGAGCGCGATTTCACCGAAGTGCGCACCCGGGCCAAGTGTCCCCACGAGGATCCCGTCCTTCACCACCTCGACTTGGCCGGAGCCGATGGCGTAGAACGCATCGCCGGCCTCGCCCTGTTCCAGGATCGGCTCGCCGGGGGCCACGTTCAACCACCGGCCGTGCTCGAGGATCTCGGACAGCTCGTCGGGCTCGAGCGCCGCGAACGCGGGGAGCATGCGGAGCTCGGCCACCGCTTCGAGCGTGGGGGCGAACTCCGGGACGTGGACCATATCGGCCAGCAGGCGATCGAAGGTGCTCTTGTCGATCTCGAACAGCTGAGCGTCCTCGATGACCTCGACGGTGGCCGTGCGGGGCGCCGCCTCGCTAAGCCCGAGCTCGCCGAAGGACTCGCCGGCGCCCAGGACCCGCAGGATCCGTCGGTCTCCGGTCGCGCGATCCTCCTCCACCACCTGGAGGATCCCCCGGCGCACGACGTAGAAGGCCTGGGCCCGGTCGCCCTGGTGGACCACGGGCTTGCCCGCGGGGAACGCCCGAAGCCGAACCCGTCCCGCGAGGTCGGAGAGCACGTCCTCCGGCAGGTCCTCCAGGATCGGCAGCCGGTCGATGAAGTTGGCTGCCTCCACCCTCCACGACGTCTCCAGGCGGAACCGGACCTGCTCCCACAAGGCCCGCAGCTTCCGAAGGATCGCGTGCATCAGCTCGATCAGCGCCCGCAGGAGGGGACCGGTCACGAACGCGGCCAGGGCGAGCAGCAGGAGGCGCCCCGCAAACCCCCCGTTCCAGAGCTTGATCATGAGGCTGCCGAAGATCTCCCGCCAGAAGTAGAAGGAGGTGGCGAAAGCGAAGATCGAGAAGGCCACCCCAAGGGTCCCGTACATGCCCAGGCCGGCCTCCTGCTTGGAGAAGCGTTCCCGGTTCCGGAGCTTCCTCCACATGTCGTACCGGATGAACTGGAGCGACATCGGCCGCAGATCCGGGACCTGGATCAGGTCCGACAGGATCCAGTACCCATCCAGCTCGAGCAAGGGCACGAGGTTCAGGAAGATCACGAAGTAGTTCAGGAGGGCGAACTTGTACAGGAGCGGCGCCACGACGGAACCCGGGAATGCCCAGACCACAGCGGCGGCCGCCCCGGCGATGATGAGCTCGGCATAGGGACCGGCGAACGACTGCACGATGCGCTGGCTCCGTTCCATCATCAGGCCGTCGGATGAGTCGACGAAGAAGGCGGGGGCGCCGAAGTAGATCATGAAGCCGGCACTTTTCACGCGCCGCCCGTAGTGCACGAGCACGGTGGCGTGGGCCAGCTCGTGGGTGAACGTCAGCAAGTAGTTCAGCGCCAGGATGACGAGCGATGCCGCCGCCGCGGATCCGGCCCCGAGGCCGAACCGGCCCGACCGATAGACGGCGATGAACCCCACGAAGCCGACGACCGCGATCAGCCCCACCGACCACGCCACCCACCGATTGAAGAACCCTCGGAGGCCATTCCGGTAGAACCAGGCCACCATGCGCTGCGCTCCCGACCAGTCCACCGACAGCGTCCGGACGAAATGGCGGCCCTTCTGCCGGGCCGCGGACATGGGATTCAGCGCCCTGCGGACAGCGCCCGCAGAGTCCACGAACTTCGTATCTAGGAAGTTGCCCACTCGCAGCTGGCGCACGAGGTCGACGACGCCGGAAAGCTCCAGGTCGCCCGACTCGCGGAACCGATCGACCACGATCTCCCGAACGCTCCTCGAGCCGTCCATCAGCGACAGCAGCTCCACCTCGCCGGGCTCGAGCCGGTAATGCAGAAGGTCCCTGGGATTCGCCACGATCGCGTAGTCGTTCCCCCAGCGAAGGGAGAACTGCTTGACCTCCACGTCCGGAGCGA
>DASYVD010000020.1:0-7711 GCA_036000545.1 Actinomycetota bacterium
CCCTCGCGCGTGCGCTCGCCAACGCCGGCGAACACCGAGACGCCGCCGTGCTGCTCGGCCACCCGGTAGATCATCTCCTGGATGATGACGGTCTTGCCCACGCCCGCGCCGCCGAACATGCCGATCTTCCCGCCCTGCACATAGGGCTCGAGGAGATCGATCACTTTGATGCCCGTCTCGAACATCTGGGTCCTGGCCTCGAGCTCCTCGAAGGGGGGTGGCTCGCGGTGGATGGGCCACCGCTCGTCGTACGTGATCGTGTCCGCCGCGACGTCCAGCGGCTCACCGAGCACGTTGTACACGTGCCCCAGGGTGCCCGACCCCACCGGGACGGTGATGGGCTGGCCCGTATTCTCCACCGGGGTCCCACGGACCAGCCCGTCGGTTGGCCTCAGCGCGATCGTCCGCACGACGCCCTCGCCGATGTGCTGCGCCACCTCGCAGGTGATGACGTCGGTCTCGCCCTCGAGCGTGCGCTCCACGCGGACGGCAGTGTTGACCTCCGGGAGGTCATCCATGGGGAACTCCACGTCCACGACCGGGCCGATCACCCGAACCACCCGGCCCCTGCCCTTCCCGTCTTCCTCCGCCATCTCCTCGATCCCTTCGTGGTCGTCGCGCTAGTCGCCGGAAGCCGTGCCCAGCGCCTCGGCCGCGCCCACGACGTCCATGATCTCCGTGGTGATCTCGGCCTGACGGGCCTGGTTCGCCACGCGCGTCAGCACCTTGGTCAGCTCCTCCGCGTTCTCGGTGGCGGCCTTCATGGCCCGTCGCCTGTTCGCGTTCTCCGACGCCGCCGACTCGAGCAGCGCGGCATAGACCTTCGTGATCACGTATTGGGGCAGGAGCTCGTCCAGGATCGCCGAGGGCTCGGGCTCGAAGATGTACTCGGGGTACGGCTGGCCGAGCTCCCGGCGAACCACCTCCTCGGGTGCGATCGGCAGGAAGCGCCGGTCGGTCGCCCGAGTGGTGAACGCCGAGCGGAAGTCCGTGTACGCCGCGTAGACCTCGTCGATCCGGTGGTCGGCGAAGGCATCCATGAGCGCCCTCCCGATCTCCTCGGCGAACTCATAGGTCGGGACCTCGCTGTGCCCCGTCCAGCTCCCCTCGATGGCGAGGCCGCGGAATCGCAGATACCCCAGGCCCTTTCGCCCCGACACGTAGATGACCGGCTCGATCCCCCGCCCCCGAAGGCGGCCCATGAGGTCCTCCGCGCGCTTGAGGACGTTCGCGTTGTAGGCACCCGCCAGTCCCCGGTCGGAGGTCATCACCAGCACGGCGCCCCGCTGCGGCTCCGGGCGCTCCTCCAAAAGCGGGTGGAGCAGTGATCCGGTCTGCCGGGCGACGTCCTCCATGGCTCGTGTGAGCAGCTCCGCATACGGCCGGGCCGCCTCCACCCGCTGCTGCGCCTTGAGGATGCGGGACGCCGCGATCAGCTCCATGGCCTTGGTGATCTTCTTCGTGGACTGGATGGAGCGGATCCGCCGCCGAACGAGTCGGAGCTGTGCGCCCACCGATCAGCCCCCCTCGTCCCCGTCCTCATCCACCGACGACATCCGGTCCCACCCCACGTCGGGCTTGACCTCGTCAGGCGGCGTGGGGGCCCCGATCGCCGCCGCGCTGCCGGCGCCGCCGCCGGAGGGGGCGAAGATCTCCTTGAACGCCAGGATGGCCTCCTTCAGCTTGGCCTCGGTCTCCTCGGGGAGGTCGCCCTTGTCCCGGATGTGCTCGGCGATCTCGCGGTGGCGGGTGGCCACGAAGTCGAGCAGCTCGGCCTCGAACCGCTTGCAGTCCTGGAGCGGCACGTCGTCGAGGTATCCACCGGTCACCGCGTACACCGAGATGACCTGCCGCTCGACCGACATCGGCTCGTATTGCGGCTGCTTCAGGACCTCTACGACCCTGGCCCCCCGCGCGAGCTGCTGCTGGGACGCCTTGTCCAGCTCGGACCCGAACTCGGCGAAGGCCTCGAGCTCGCGGTATTGCGCAAGGTCCAGGCGCAATCGGCCGGCCACCTGCTTCATCCCCTTGATCTGCGCGTTGCCGCCGACCCGCGACACGGAGATCCCCACGTTGATGGCGGGCCGGACGCCCGCGTAGAACAGGTCGGGCTCGAGGTAGATCTGGCCGTCGGTGATGGAGATGACGTTGGTCGGGATGTAGGCGGAGATGTCGTTGCCCTTGGTCTCCACGATGGGAAGACCGGTGAGCGAGCCACCCCCGAGCTCGTCGGAGAGCTTGGCGCACCGTTCGAGCAGCCGAGAGTGCAGGTAGAAGACGTCGCCCGGATAGGCCTCGCGGCCGGCCGGGCGGCGGAGCAGGAGCGAGATCTCGCGGTACGCCTCTGCCTGCTTCGACAGGTCGTCGAACACGACCAGGGCGTGCTCCCCCTCGTACATCCAGTGCTGCCCCATGGCCGAGCCCGCGTACGGCGCGATGTACTTGAACGACGCCGGGTAGGCGGCCGGGGCGTTGACCACCACCGTGTAGTCCATGGCGCCGCGCTCGATGAGCGCCTCGACCACCTCGCGGACCGTCGAGCCCTTCTGGCCTACCGCAACGTAGATGCACTTCACCTGCCTGTCGGTGCCCCACAGCTCACGCTGGTTGATGATGGTGTCGACGACGATGGCGGTCTTGCCGGTCTGTCGGTCCCCGATGATGAGCTCCCGCTGGCCCCGTCCGATCGGCGTCATCGCGTCGATGGACTTGATGCCCGTCTGGAGGGGCTCCTTCACCGGTTGGCGCGAGACTACCGAAGGCGCCTGCACCTCCAGGGGCCGGGTGACATCCGTGGCCACCGGGCCCTTGCCGTCGAGGGGCCGCCCCAACGGATCGACCACCCGGCCGAGCAGGCCGTCCCCGACCGGGGCGGACAGGATCCGGCCGGTCCGCTTGACCGGGTCGCCCTCCTCGACGTCGGCGAACTCCTCGTCCAGGATCACGCATCCGATTCGGTCCTCGTCCAGGTTCGACGCCAGGCCGAGCTTGCCGCCGGGGAACTCGAGGAGCTCGCTTGCCATGGTCCGGGGCAGCCCCAGGACCACAGCGATGCCGGCGCCCGCCTCGTGAACGCGGCCGACCTCCTCGCGCTCGACCGAGGGCTTGTAGGTCTCCACCGACTTGCGGAGGGCCTCCGCGATCGTCTGTGGATCGAAGGTCAGCTCTGCCATGGCCTCACCCGCTCCCCAGCCGTTCCCGCGCGTGCTCGAGACGGGTCCGGACGGTCCCGTCGAACACCTCGTCGCCCACCCGGGCAAGGACTCCGCCGATCACCGAGGGATCGATCACCACCTTGATCTCCACGTTCTTGTCGGTGGCCTTGGAGAGTGCCTCGGCCAGCTTCTTGCGGCGCTCGAGGGTGACCGGGACGGCCGAACGCACCTCCGCGACTACATGCTTTCGCCGCTCCGCGGCCAGGTCGGACAGGCCCTCCACGATCCGGCCGAGCTCCTTGGCCCGGCCCTGCTCGATCAGGAACCCCAAGATGCTCACCGTGTGTGGGTTGGCCCGGTCGCCGAGCAGCTCTTGGACCAGCTCCCGCTTGTTCTCCGCCGGGAGCGCGGGATCGGTGAGCGCTTCGCGGAGTCGCCCGTCGCGCTCGACGACCTTAGCGAAGGCGAACAGCTCGTCCTCCACGGTCCCCAGGTCGTCCTCCGCCTCGGCCACCGCGAGCAGGGCCTGGGCGTAGCCCTTCACGATCTCGTCCTTGGTGGCCACTACGCCTTCCCGTTCCCCGATCCCGACACCTGCTCGATGAACTCGTCGACCAGCTTCTGCTGGGTCGTCTTGTCGAGCTCCTTCTCCACAACCCGCCCCGCCAGCTCCACGGCGATCTGGCCGACCTGGGCGGAGAGCTCCCGGAGCACCCGGTCGCGCTCCGCCCGGATTTCCTCGGTTGCCCGGGTTACGGTGGCCCGGGCCTCCTGCTCAGCCTTGGCCTGAAGGTCGGTCCGCAGCTGCTCGGCGGTCTTGCGGCCCTCCTCGATGATGCGGTTCGCGTCCTCGCGCGCATTCGCCAGCTGCTCCCGGTACCGGGCCAGCTCGGCCTCCGCCTCCCGCCGATCGGCCTCTGCGCGCTCCAGGTTTCCCTGGATCTTGTTCCGACGCTCGTCGAGAACCGTGTTCATACGTGGAAGCACCCACTTCCACATGAAGTAGAAAATGACTGCGAACGCGATCGCTCCAACGATCAGCTCGTTGGCGTGTGGGTAGAGATCCTCCTTGTCACTGACCTCAGATGTACTCCCCGCTTGGAGCAGGACCGATGCGATGAGCGTGAGCACTTGGCTCTCCCCTCAGATGATGAACGAGAAGGCGATCCCGAACAGCGCGAGCGCCTCGATCAGGCCGATGCCGATGAACATCGTTGTCCGAACCTGTCCTGCGTACTCTGGCTGGCGCGCCATCGCCTCGACTGATTTGCCGATCAGGATGCCGAGCCCGATGCCGGGACCGATGGCCGCGAGCCCGATCACGAGGCCTCGGCCCACGGTCTTCAACGCGTCGAGGTTCCCGGTGACCTCAGCGACCAGATGGAACATCCATGCCTCCCTTGGCTAGTGCTCCTCAGCCAATGCCTGCCCGATGTAGGAGGCGCTGAGGATCGCGAAGATGAACGCCTGTAGAACCGCAACGAAGATCTCGAAGCCGACAAGGAGCACGGAGAGGGGGATCGACAGTCCGGCGAAGATCCACGTCTTCGGGCCGTTCTCGAGGAAGAAGATCGTCCCCAGGAAGAAGATCGCCAGCAAGAAATGCCCCGCCAGGAAATTGGCCGTGAGACGGACCGTGAGGGTGATCGGTCGCACGAGGATGTTCGATACGAACTCGATCACCATCAGCAACGTGTACCGTAACCATCCCGGAGCTTGAGGGATGATGCATGTGCGGCGCAGATACCCCAAGAAACCGTGCCTGGCGATGCCGGCGCCGTTGTAGGTGACCCACGAGACGATCGCGAGGAAGAGCGGGATCGCGACTCGGCTGGTGGGGGCGAAGTTGAACCCCGGGAATACTTCGAAGAGGTTGGCGATCAGGATGAAGAAGAAGAACGAAGCCAGCAGGGGGAGGAACCGGTCGGCTTCACGGCCAAGCATGGGGATCGCGATCTGTTCTCGTACGAACTGGATGCCGAGCTCCAAGAGGGCCTGGAACCTCCCCGGCACGATCGTGGGCTTGCGGAGCGCGAAATAGAACAACAAGATGAACAGGATGAGGGTCAAGAGGATCAGGAACGTGATGAAGTTCAAGCAGAAGTGGAACCCGAAAACGGAGAACCCACCGCCCCAGCACCCATAGACGAAATCCTTGGTGCTCGGAGCCTCGAACTCGGCGGCGAGGAAGCCGGAGGTCACCCAGAACCCTTCTCTATCGACCAAAGCTCGACCTGCATGCGGCCAGACAGCACCTTCATCTCGAACGCCAGCAGCACGACGGTCGCGGGGACGGCGGCGGCAACAAACGCGACGGCTGAGAACCAGTCGAGCGCATTGAGGGCGATGAGGAGCACGAGGATCGTGACCATCCGCAGGAAATATCCGGCCACGCCCACGGCAGCGAGCGCCATCGCGGAGATTCTCGCCGCCCAGGCGAACGACAGCGCCGCCGCGAGGAAGTTGGCCGCGACGACCGATACGCCGATGGCCGCCGACCATCCTGCATCCCAGCCTGCGAGGGCAGCGCCCCCGACGAGTCCCAGCGCCGCGGCCGGAGCGATGAACGGCGCAACTCGCCGGATTAGCTGTCGCTCCGGTTCAGCTCTCAACTGCCGTCCCTGCCGAACCTCAGGTACACGATGTAGATTCCCCCGGCGGCGCCCACCACGATCCCGATCGCCATGACCACGTGGGATGTGCCGATCAGCAGATCCACCAGATAGCCGAGACCACCCCCCACGAGCATCCCCGCGATCAGGGTGGCGATGATCGCCCACCCGATCCCCAGGCCGGTCCATGGGTTCTCGTCGCCCTGGCCGGCCATGGCCGGCAGAGTATATCCAGGGTTGTTTCCGTGCGACTCGATACGCGTTTCCGCAGCTAGACGTCCCTGACGGGCCAAGCTTGTGAAGGAATTCACGAAGTGCTGGCGGTCTCCCGCAGCGCCTAGGCCCTCTTGCGGCCGGAGACGATGTTGACGAGGGCCACGATCACCCCGACCGTGAAGATCATCGTTCCCATCACGAACACCTGGGGCGGGATCCCCACCTTGACCGCACCGAATACCCACAGTGGGAACGTGAAGCTTTGGCCCGCGACGAAGTTCGTGGTGACGAAGTCGTCGATCGAAAGCGCGAACGCCAGCAACCCACCCGCCAGGATCCCCGGCCAGATCAGTGGCAGCGTCACCTTGAAGAATGTCTGCCAGGGATTGGCGTACAGGTCCTGAGCCGCCTCCTCAGTCTCGCGAGAGAATCCGGCCAGCCGGGCCCGCACCGTGACCGCCACGAACGCGATGCTGAACATCACGTGAGCCACGAAGATGCTGCCCAGGCCGAGCGGGAAGTTCGTCAGCACGAAAAACGACAGGAGCGAAGCCCCAAGGACGATCTCGGGGGCCGCGATGTTGACGAACATCACCATCTCCACCGTGCCCTGCCCCCGGTATCGGTACCGGACCAGGGCCAGCGCAAGGAGTGTCCCCAGGATCGTAGCCACCACGGCACTGGTCACGGCTATGCCGATGGAGTTCTTCAGCGCGACCGTGAGGTCAGGCACGCCGTTCCACTGCCGCCACCAGGCGCCTGTGAAACCCTGCCAGCGGAACGACACTTTCGGAGCCGTGGCCGTGTTGGCGGCGGTGTTCGCGTTGAAGCTGTACACGATCATGATCAGGATCGGTACGAGGAGGTACACGATCACGATCTTCGTGAACCCCGGCAGGAGGAAGGACGTCCATCGTCTCCCCCGCTGCCGGCGGAGCGGCTGGCCGGCCGTCACCTGCAGGGGTCGGCGTTCGGTCGCGACGGCGCTCATACGTACTCCTCGATCTGTCGAGTCCCAAGCACGCGACCGTAGATCAGGATCCCGATCAGGAGTCCCACCATGAGGATGAACGACAGGGCCGAAGCCATCGGATAGTCGCTCGCAGTGAGAAACTCGAACTGGATCACGTTCCCGATCATCGTGGTCCCGGTACCACCCAGGATCTCGGCGTTCACGTAATCGCCGACCGCCGGCACGAAGGTCAACAGGAACCCGGCGAAGATCCCAGGGACGGACAGCGGCAGGATGACCTTCAGGAACACGTCCCGCTTGTTGGCGTAGAGGTCCTTCGCCGCCTCGACCACGCTCCGGTCGATCTTCTCCAACGAAACGTACAGGGGGAGGATCATGAAGGGCAGGGCGTTGTAGGTGATCCCGGCGATCACCGCGGTCGAGGTGGACAAGATGTGGAAGCCGGACGGCACCAGATGCCAGCGCTCCAGGTTGCGGATCACGATGCCCTCGTCGGACAGGATGAACTGCCAGGCCAGGCTTCGGATCACGAACGAGACGAAGAACGGCAGGAGGAGGAGGAAGAGGTAGGTGGTCTTCCGCCTACCCCCGTAGAACGCGATCCAGTAGGCGACCGGGTAGCCGATCAGAAGCGTGAGCACCGTCACGATGCTCGCGTAGTTCAGCGACCGGAACAGCTGCGTGTGATACAGGCGGAACGCCTCACCGAACTGCGCGACGTGCCAGCTGAAACGATACCCGACGTTGAGGAAGCC
>DASYVD010000021.1:0-22573 GCA_036000545.1 Actinomycetota bacterium
AATCAGACCGGGACATCGATCGTTCCTTCCGTTCGCCCAGGAGGTAACGAGCGTCACTCCGGGTGAGCATCAGCGAGGACACCGCATGTGATTGCAGGTCAGTGCGGATCCAGTGCCCCGGCGGTATACCGAAGACATGGGCACGGGCCGACCTGTGGGTTCGGTCGCGGGCTGAACGTCGGTGGCTTCGACGTTCCTACGGGCGGGGTCGGCGGGCCATCCGTGCCGCGAGCGGCTAGGAGTCCGTGACACGAGAGACGGGGAGGAAGCACTCTCCCGTCTCGTTGGCGTGTCGCTTCTTGCGGCGGAGGAGGTCGTCGAGACGGATCTGCTGCCCCAAAACGGCCATCAGGTCCACGCCGTCCATCGCCATGAAAGGCGTCGCTTGTGAATAGGCGTCAAGGGCGCCCCGGGTGAAGCCCGATACGCTGACAAAGAGCCCCAGCGCGTTCTTGCCCTTTCGTCTTACCTTGGACGCGAATACATCGGCGTCCTCGCGCCCAACAGGGTCCTTCGTCCAGCGCGCCTCGACAATGTAGTCATCAGTATCGAACGCGACCGAGCCGTCAATCTGCTCGGACTCCAGTGAGTAAGCTAGCCGCGGCTCCAAGTCGAACAGCTCGAATAGGGTGTTCAGGAAGCGCTGGAACGTGCGGCCCCGATCCTGAGGTGACTCTTCGGCATGCATGGCGAGGAACTCTGCCTCCAGGGCTCGCAGATCGTCCGAGAACCTGCGGAGCGCCGCTGCTTGCTGCAGGCTACCTCGCGGCGGGCGGCGGCCTCCTGCTGCTCGCTCTGGTCGCGGACGTAGGGTTCGGTCCAGCGCCGGAGCTCCTCGACGGCCCGGCCTGCCTCGGCCAACTTGTACTCAGCGTCCTCGTGCCGCTCCAGGTCGGGGAAGCGCTCCATGCCAGCGACCGCGACCATCAGGTCGATGGTGGTCTGTTGGTAGCGCGCCTCGCCGCGTGCCAGCCGTTGCACAACCTCGTCGGCCACGTAGGGCTTGAGATCCCCGAAATTCACGCCGGCAAGCAGGTCGGGATGGTCGCGCAGGGCAGAGCGCAAGAAGGTCTCGAAGGGGCGCTTGTAGTGAAAGACGACTGGCAGCGCCTCGCGGAGAGCCTGGTACGCGTTCGCTGAGATCTTCTTCTCCGTCATCGACGCAAATCGTAGCTCCGGGGCCGCGGCCGACGGATACTTTAGTCGTGACCAGATGGGTAATCGTCGACGGGCCGGTCGAGGATCCGGACCCGCCCGGCGGCCTTGACGCGGTAACGTGGACGTGGGAGATCGAGCGGGGCGGCCAGCGGCGGAAGGTCACGATCATCATGTCCCGAACCCTGCTCGGCGCCTCCGGCCATCCGAGCGCCGACGCGACGCTCGCCCGTGAGACGAAGGGCCGGAACTATGTCGAAGCCGTGCTCGATTGGGACGACCCGCCCCGCTACCGCGAGGCCAACACCGCCCACACGCTGGCCGACAACCTCCTGGATCGGTACGACTAGCAGGCGATGGCGCCACCCCCGACCATAGTTGTCGACGCAGGGCCGTCCTGGGCGCAGGTCCTGGTCCCGGCCATTGCGGGAGTTCTGGCGATCCTCCTTGCGGCCGTGGTAGGCGCTCGCCTCGGCGCGAGGTGGACGCGGGAGCAGTCTCTTGAACTCCACCGAACGCAACGCAGGCAAGACGCGTTGCTCACGTTTCTGGACCTGCTGGCGGAGGTGGACATGGCCATGCGGAGGAGCCTCCCGAGCGTGGATCCCACGGTTCGCTGGAGCGAGGCGGTTCCGGGTGTAGGAGCGAAGATGATCCGAGAGCACCCAGGCGTAACGTGGGACAGGTCTGACGAGCCTGACCAGGAGGTCTACCAGTGGGGCAATGTGGTCGGGAAGATTCTCGATGCCGAAGAGGAGTGGCGGACCCGGCTTCGGGCACGCGTCAATGACGCCGACATCGAGGCCCGCTGGGCGGCGATACTGAATTCCGGTGCTCCAATGGGGCTGGCGGGCTCCGCCGCCCATGGACCCCACCTCGAACGCCTTCATTCGGATGTCCTCGACCTGATGCGTGTGATTAGGAAGCGCGCCTAAAGGACGAGACGGGGGACGACGAGAAGCAGGCAGAGAGTTGGGTCATCTCCCTGTTCTTGGGGTGGTATCGGCGACGCGAGGTACGCTTAGGGTCGTTGTTTGCGGACTGGGGCCCGCAGCCCCGTACGCTGTGCGGCGGCTAATACCCCAGCGATCTTAGGCTGTGAGATACGCCTCGCTGCAGCTCCTCTAGGACGGGTTGGAGGGCCAAATAGGCCCAGTCCTCAATGAGAGCTTCAGCTGCGGCGGTTGTGGCTGGGTGAAGATCGGAGATTCGAAGACGGAGAAATTTCGTCTGCTGTCGGTTCGCATCGATGACGATGAAGGTGAACCGATTGCCGGTATCGTTGGCGATACCGACGAATGGGGTTATCTCTGCACGGGCAGGAGCAGGTTCTTGCATCTCGAAAATGTACTTAAACGCACCACCTCTCGCCAAAGTACGGTACGGCTGGTCCCAGAACGTACAATCGAGGTGGCCTCCACCCATGCCCTGCACACTCCGTTGGATGTCAGGGGGCATACTCATTCCCTGCAGAACAGTTTCGATGGCCTGCTGCACTAGGTCTGTCAGCCGCGTCCCGATCGCGTGCACCTCGGCGTGTGTCAGCCCTCCATGGGAGGCAAGTAGCCCTTGGATCTCAGCAATTCCTCGATCAAGAGGCCTTCCAGCTCGGAGGATGCGGCTCGTAACGAGGGCCATGGTGTCGAGGGCTCGGTCCTCGACGAAGGTAACGAAAGGCTGCGGTTGCCCGTTATCAGCAGCTGCCAACGCATCCCAATATGGCTCCTGCTGATCCGAAAAAATGACGAGGGGAGTACCCACATCTCGGTAAAGGAAGACGGAAGCCAACGCCCGAGCCACGCGGCCATTGCCGTCAGCAAAGGGATGAACCGCCGTAAGCGCGTGGTGTGCATAGGCAGCCTGAATGACCGGATGCGCACTCGTGAAGTCGGGTGAGGCCAGCTGATCCACGAGACGGTGCATCTCGGGAGGGACCTCCTGAACGGGCGCGTACCAGTGGGTCGTCCCGTCCGCGAGAGTCACATTGTTCGGAGCGTCTTTGTACTCGCCGTGCGGCAGGCTTCTACCCTGCCATCCAGATGGTGTCTGAACTTTGTAGCTCTCTTGGGATGCACACACCTGCGCGTGGAGGGACCGAATCCACGCTTCACTGATGGGAAGCCTCCTGGTAGCAGCATCGAGGACCAGATCGAAGGCCGTGAGTTGTGCGTCGAAGTGGCCCCGTACGTCAGGTCCTAGTTTGTCCAGTTCAGCTTCCCAAAGGGCCCCTTGGAGGGCCACGGCGCGCGTGATGCCTCTATTTGTTGCGTAAAGGCCTTCGATGGCGCCGGTCTCCAACGCTGCAGATCTGAGTGCTATGTTGATCGCCGCCTGGATGGCAGCCTCCTCTGCCGCCTCCCGAGCGCCGTTGAGCGCAGTCAAGTACTCGTCCCACGCGTCGCCGAGCGCTAACCCTCGCCAATCCGCGAACGACCTGAACGGCTGGTAATGTTCCCGGCTCGTTTCACTGCTCATCGCGATTGAAGGATACTGATAGTTGGCTCGGCCGAGTGGGAGAAACCCGGCGCTCTTCTCTCGGCCCTTCAATTGGACATGATGTCTTTGGAGATCTCATAGACTTTGCCGTCGTCGAGGTCTTCGCCGTAGATCCGCCGGCCGCCCTTGCTCACCGCGGTCGTCCAGCCACGCCGTTCCACTCAGAAGTCGATGTCCTTGCGTGCTGCACGTCAGCTACGAGAAGCCCACGAACCTGGCGCACGTCCGGGTGAGCATCTGTGAGGACACCGTGGAGCAGGTGCTTGGGGACGGGACCTTCCTCGCGGATGGCGGGGGAGCGGGCACCAATTGTGCAGCACTTTTGCGTGCCCCCGGGAGGAATCGAACCTCCGACACCCGGTTTAGGAAACCGGTGCTCTATCCACTGAGCTACGAGGGCCTTCAGAGATTCTAAGGGTGGGAGGAGGGCCCGCTGGAGCGGGCCTTGTTACAGTCGGGCCGCTCTCATGGGCTCCATGCTGGCGCGACCTCCCGAGGCACGGGCGAGTGCACCTTCCCGAGCGACCGCCCGCATCGCCACCGCGGTCACGGTCCTCACGTGGGTCGCCGTGGCCCTGCTGTCCTCCCGGACAAGGTCCCCGCTCACCCCGCCGCTGCCTCCCGGTGCGGAAGCCCCGTGGTTCCTTTCCCGGACCGCCATGGCCCTCGGCCTCGATCGCTTGCCCAAGGAGGTGGCGGGACTCCTCTCGGGCGTCTTACTGCTGTCGGCCGGTCTCGCGTTCCTGTACTCGGCGCGGGCGGCATGGCGCGGCAACCTCACGGTTCGACGGGTCCTCGTGGTGGGCATCGCCCTGCACGCTTTGGCCCTAGCCATGCCACTGTTCCTGTCGCGGGATGTGTACAGCTACACGATCTACGGTCGGATGCTGTCCGCGCATGGCGCCAACCCGTACGTGTCCGTGCCGGCGGCCTTTCCCGACGACCCGGTCTCCCCCTACGTCTCACCCGACTGGAGCCTAACTCCGTCGCTGTACGGGCCGGCGTTCGTGGTCCTCGCCGCGGGTCTCACCCGCGTGGCACAGTCGCCCGCCGCTGCTATCGTCGGCTTCAAGCTGCTGGCCGTCCTGGCCAGCACAGGCACCATGCTCCTCGTGGCTGCGGCGGTTCGCCGGGCCCGCCCCGAGCGCGCCGCGTTCGCCGCGGCGATGATCGGCTGGAACCCTGTGGTGGTGCTCCACGGCGCGGCCGGTGGTCACAGCGACGCACTCGTGGCGCTGGGGGTGGCGACCGCGGTCCTGCTCATCCTTCGCCGGAGGGACCTGCTGGGTACCGGGGTCCTGGCCCTCGGAACGCTGGTGAAGGTGTCCGGGGGCGTGCCGCTCCTGTTGGCGGTGATCGGAGCCGTGGCTCGCCGTCCTCGCGGCGAGCGACTTCGAGCCGCGGCCGCGCACGTGGGGATCGCCGCGGCGGTGGCCGCCCCGTTCGTTGTCCCGTTCCTCCAGACGCGCAATCCGACCCTTGGGTTCTTCACCCTGACCAAGCTTCAGGCGTGGTGGGCGCCCTCGCGCCTGCTCGGGGTGACGCTCCGGGAGTTGGGCCGCGTCCTGGGAAGCCCGGCGGCCGGAGAGGTACTGGCGATCCTGGTTCGACTGGCGTTCCCCGCGGCGTTCCTCGCCGCGCTCGTGGGAATGTGTCGTCACCTGGGCAGGCAACCGCATCGGATCGATCCGGTCCTTGTCGTGGGGGCCATGGCCTGGATGTCCATCCTCGGCCTGATGTCGTCTCCGCTGCTGCTGCCGTGGTACGTGGTGTGGTTCCTTCCTCTTGCGTGGGTCCTCCCGCGGACGCCCAGGATCGCCGCGGTGGTGATGTCCGCGGCGCTTGCCATCACCGAGCTGATCGCCGAGCCGTCGCGCGCTCCGCTGGCGTGGGAGGTGATGGGGTTTGGGATCCAGTACGTGGTGACGCCGCTGATCCTGGTGCTGCTGGTGTGGCTCCTCCGCGACCTCCGGGCCCGCCTTCGACTGGCCCCGGCAGAGGGCTTCCTGGATCCGGTGCTGCTCGACAGCGCCTCAGCTGAGGGCTTGGGGCGCTCCGGCTCGTCGGCGGAAGGCCGCCGCGGCGTATCCCAGGGTGCCAAGGACGATCGCCGCCCCCGGGCCCCCCGGCCCGCCCGCGGCCGGAGACAGCCGGTCCGCCGCGTAGGACGCGAACACGGCGACGGCCAGCCCCGCTGAGGGGGCGGCGCAGGCGATGGCCAAGGCTCGAGCCCCCGGCAGCGCCCACCGGGCCCACCCGGCGCCCAGGATCCACAGGAGCGCCAGGGTAGCGATCGACAGGAGGATCAGCGGGCCCGGCCCGAGCCCTGGTCGCTGCTCGGCTTCGGTCGGGGCACCGATCGCCCGGGCCCCGCGCAGCGACACCACGTCGGGGGCGACGACCGGGCCGAGCCCGACCGCCTCGCCAAACCCGGGGGTGTTGAACGGCTGAACCACGAGGACTGCTCCCCGCCGGCCCAGGCTTGCGGTCTCGGCAACCGTGATCTCCGAGATGCGATCGTGTTCCAAATCACCGCTCCTGGTCGGGCGGCCCGCCAGGTAATCCGAGGGCCGGCCCACGGCGATCCTCAGGTCGCGAAGCCGGTCCGGGGGAAGCTCCATCCGGATCACGTTGGAGAACCGAACGACGTGGAATCCGGCCGCGTCCTCCGCCGTGTCCACGACGAACACGAGCGGCGTTCCCGGGGGCAGATGGGCGATCGACCGGGCTGCTCCCCGAGCCGTCACCAGTTCCGCCTCCTCCACATACGGCGGGCGGTCGACCCACGAGTAGAGACCGGCGCCGAGGATCACCGCCGCAGCGATCCAGGCGGTCCCCACCCGGAGTCGCCCCCGCCCACCCGTCTTCACCTCCCGGTGGAACCCAACCGCCGCAAGGAGGGGAACGAAGAAGGCGAACGGAAGCAACCGATTGGCGGGACCCCAGCCCGTGAGCGCAAAGGCGAGGACTCCGACCACGGTGAGGAGGGCCCAGGCTCCGCACAGAGCCAACAGGTAGCGCAGGCCGCTCGGGCCCTCCTCCCCTGTGCCGCCAGGTGCGGCCCGCGTCCGTAGCCCGACCCAGGCCAGCCATCCCCCCGCCGCCACCGGGAATGCCGCCCGACGCCCGTCGACGAGCAGTCGCTCCCGGAGCCAGGAGGTGAGGACGTCGCCGAGTCCGATCCGGCGCAGGAGCGCGTCCTGGGACGTGATCGCCCGGATGGGGGTGGGGGCCATCAGCCCGAACCCGAGAGCGGTGCCCGCGGCGCTTCCCACGGCGGCCACCGCCACCCGGCCCGCCGTGGTGTCCGAGGGTCGCCTTCCTCCGCGCATCTGTCGCATCGCCTCCGGCAGGTGGAAGACGACGACCCCCGCCAGGATCACCACAGCGAGGACCTGGAACAGGGCGTGGGACAACCCTCCCGCGACGAGCAGCGCGGTCGCTCCTGCCACCGCTCGCCACGACCGTCCGGCCACTGCGAGCGAGGATGCGGCACCGAGGAACAGGACGGCGAGGGCCAGGTTCGCCAGCCATCCGGCCGCGAGATACCCGGCGAACGTGCCCACGAGGAGGGCGGCCGCCCCGGCCCGGAACGTGCTGGGACCTAGGGAGGTCTCGAGCAGCGCCGATCCGGCCAGCCCGCAGGCCGCGGCGAGCACCGGCCCGAGGAGAGTAAGGGTCTCCAGGGGATCAGTTCCGAACACCGCCCCGAGGAGCAGAGCGATGCCCGGAACGGCGGGGCGGTGCGGGATCACCCCGAGTCCCTCGACCGCCGCAAGGTTCGTCCACCACGTGTAAACGGGCCCGTCGGGCCCGATGGGGAGCCGGCGCCCGCCGATGATCGGGTGCAGGAGATAGAGGGTCAACAGGGCCAGGCCGGCCGCCGCCGCGAAGCCCACCGCCCGCGGCCAACCGGCGTGGGTCGCGGGCTCAGCGGCATCCTCGGGACGCACCCCAAGCGCGGAGGCCCGGCGCACGGCTGCACCGTACCCGAACTCGGGGCCGCCGATAGAATGCACCTTCGTGCTCGAGGAGTCCCTGGTCCGTGACGTGCTCCGGGCGGCGCTCGCCTCGGGGGGTCGGTACGCGGAGGTTTTCGCCGAGGAGCGCCGGTCCACCTCGCTTCGGCTCGACGACCGCCGGGTGGAGGAGCTGTCGACGGGGATCGATCGAGGAGCCGGGGTTCGGGTCGTCGCCGGCCAAACCACTGCGTACGCGCACTCCAACCGGCTCGACCGGGACGCGTTGCTCCAGGCCGCCCGGGCCGCCGCCGCTGCGGTCTCCGGCGGAGACCCCTTCACCGTCCTGGACTTCACTCGGCCCGAGGCCGAGATCGTCCATCGTGCGGAGGAGGTCGCCGACGGCATTCCCCGCGACATCAAGGTGGCCTGGGTACAGGAGGCCGACGATGCCGCCCGCTCCTACGCGGGAGAGGTCCATCAGGTAGGGGTGTCGTACGGAGATTCGGTCCAGCGGCTGTTGATCGCTACCTCCGACGGACGGTGGGTGGAAGAGGAGCGGCCCCGTGTGCGGCTCATCGTGAGCGTGGTCGCCACCCGCGACGCGGTGCGGCAGACCGGATTCGAGGGGCCGGCCGCGCTCGGGGGCGCGGAGCTCCTCCGGGAGCATCCCCCGGCCGACATCGCCCGCCGAGCCGCCACCCAGGCCGTGACCATGCTCGACGGCATCCCCGCCCCGGCGGGGGAGATGCCTGTGGTGATCGGGCCGGCGGGCGGAGGCGTGCTGTTCCACGAGGCCTGTGGTCACGGGCTGGAAGCGGACACCATGGGGAAAGGCGCCTCCGTGTACCGAGGGCGACGAGGGGAGCGGCTCGGTTCTCCCCTCGTGAACGGCGTCGATGACGCGACGGTGCCGGGCGGATGGGGGTCGTTCTCCTTTGACGACGAGGGGTCCCCGGCCACGCGCACGGAGCTCTTCCGCGAGGGCGAGCTGGTGGGGTTCCTTTACGACCGGTACTGGTCGGAGCGAGACGGCGAATCGTCCACGGGCAACGGTCGCCGCCAGTCCTACGCCCATCTTCCAATCCCCAGGATGACGAACACGTCGATCCTCCCGGGCGCTGCCGATCCAGAGGCCGTCGTTTCGGACACCCCGCGCGGCCTGTACGCGAAGCTCCTCGGCGGCGGACAGGTGAACCCGGCTACGGGCGAGTTCGTGTTCGGGGTCACCGAGGCCTACCTGATCGAGGAAGGAAGGATCACCACGCCGGTCCGAGGAGCGAACCTCGTCGGCAACGGTATAGAGATCCTCAAGGCCGTCGACGCGGTGGCGTCAGACTTCGACTCTCGTCCGGGCACCTGCGGCAAGGACGGCCAGGGCGTCCCCGTCGGGACGGGGAGCCCAACCCTGCGGATCGCCGGGATGACGGTGGGAGGGACAGGTGGCTGACCTGCTCGACCTGTGCCGTACCGCCATCGCCGGCGCCCGCGACGGCGAGCAGGCCGAGGCCTATGCGGAGGAGACCCGTCAGACGATGGTCCGGGCCCGGGACCGCGAGGTGGACTCGTTCTCCTCCTCCGAGTCGCGAGGTGTTGGTGTGAGGGTGCTGTTCGACGGCCGGCTGGGATACGCCTGGGCCGCGGACCCAGAACCGGCGGAGGCCGCGGAACTGCTGGAGGCGGCCAGGGACAACGCCGCGTTCGCCACTCCCGACGAGGCCAACGGCCTTCCCCAGGCGGCGGAGGCCGACCCGATTCCCGGACTGTTCCGGGAGGTCCAGGCGGACCTCGGTCCGGATCGGAAGGTGTCGCTGGCATTGGATCTCGAGCGGGTGACCACGGAAGCCGATCCGTCCGTACGCCGCGTGGAGGAAGCGATCTACGGCGACGCCGTTTCGCGGATCGCGGTGGCCTCGACTCCGGGGCTCGCTGCCGAGTACGCCGGCACGGATTGCTGGTGCATGGTCCTGGCCCTGGCGGAACAGGACGGCGAGACGCAGACCGGCCACGCGTTCCGGGTGGGGAGGGAGATCGACGAGCTCGACTGGGAGGAGGCGGCACGAGAGGCGGCCGAGCGGGGGGCGAGGATGCTCGGCGCCATCAAACCGAAGACCGAGCGGCTCCCGGTGATCCTCGATCCCTGGGCCGCGTCGTCCTTCCTCGGAGTGCTGGCCGGATCGCTCTCCGCCGAGGAGGTTCAGAAGGGCCGTTCGCTCCTGGCGGATCGGGTCGGAGAGGAAGTCGGGTCAAGCTTGATATCGCTGGTGGATGACGGCCGCCTCACCGAGGGCCCTGCTGCCGCTCCCTTCGACGACGAGGGCGTTCCGACCGCCAGGACCGTCCTCGTGGAGCGGGGTGTCCTCCGGAGCTTCCTCCACAACACCGAGACCGCGCGGCGCGGGGGGGCCGCCTCGACAGGAAACGCTCGACGGTCCTCCTACCGAGGGGTTCCCGGCGTGGCGCCGTCGAACCTGCTCGTGGAAGCGGGCTCGGCATCACCGGAGGAGCTCCTGGGCCGGGCGGGCCGTTCCGTGTACGTCCAGGAGGTGACGGGCGTGCACTCGGGGGCCAACCCCGTCAGCGGCGAGTTCTCCGTCGGAGCGACCGGCCTCCGTGTGGAGGGTGGAACTCTCGCAGAGCCGCTCCGAGAGATGACGGTGGCCAGCACGCTGCTCGACATGCTCACCGCGGTGACTGCGATCGGCGCCGATCTCAGGTTCTTCCCCGGCGGGGGGGCGATCGGTACCCCGACCCTCCTCGTTGGCGAGATGACCGTCGCCGGCCGGTAGGCGTCCGATCCGGGTGCGGTTACCGGCCCCCGAACCACAGCGCGAGCGCCACTGCCGAGGCCAGCACGCAGTACGCGGCGAAGGGCCGCATGGTCCTCGTTCGGAGGTACCGAAGAAGGAACGAGATGGCCGCGAACCCGGTGGCCGCGGAGACCGCGGTGGCCGCGACCACCGTGGCCGGGTCCACCCCGGTCAGGTCGGGCAGCTCGATGATGGCGGCCCCGACGATGGCCGGGAGCCCCAGCAGGAAAGAGAACCGCGCGGCGGCGTCGCGGGAGAGGCCCCGGAGGATGCCCCCGGTGATGGTGGACCCCGAGCGGGAGATCCCTGGGAGGATGGCCACGGCCTGCCACATCCCCACCAGGATGGCGTCGAACACGCCGACCTGGGTCATGTCGCGGGTCTCCATCTCTTCCCGCCGCCGATACACCTCCTCGCCCAGCAGCAGGATCGCCGCTGTGCCGAGGAGGAACGCCGCCACGATCTGGGGCCGGTCGGTCAGGCCTTCCACGAAGCCCTGGAGCAACAAGCCGGCGATCGCCGCCGGGACCGACCCCACGGCGAGCAACATCGTGAACCGGGCCCTGGCCCGATCCTGGTCGTCCGCCCGGCCGGCGACCGTCCGCAGGGTACCCGCGGTAAGCCCGAGGAGCTCCCTCCAGAAGTAGAAGACGACGGCGAGGGCGGTCCCGATGTGCACGGCCACGTCGAATGGAAGGCCCGGCGTGGCCCATCCCAGTACGAAGGGAACCAGCACGAGGTGCGCCGAGGAGGAGATCGGCAGGAACTCCGTGAACCCCTGGACGACGCCGAGGACGAGGGCTCGGAACATTCGGGCCAGTCTAGCGGCGAGACCCTCGGCGAAGCCTTCGTCATGGCCAGTCGGCAGAAGAGGGGGGAGCGATCGCCACGCTCAGATCACCGAGAGCGCGAGCGTACGCCAGACGCTCGGCGGTCTCCGGCGTCACGAGGAGCACGACCGTGGCCGACTCTACGGGTTCCTCGAAGTCCGCCCCCTCCACCACCAAGAGCACCTCCGTCTCGGAGGCAACCGTCTCTGCGTGAGGCCCTCCAGAAGCCGCTCCCGAGGCGAAGGTGACCAGAACGTCGACCCGGTCCCCCGGGACCACCGCGCTCCGCGGGATCGCCGCCGTGACGGACACGGCCCGCAGCCCCGTCGGCACCAGGGAGGCCACCGGGCCTCCGGGCGGGGCGAGCCGAGTGGTCGTCAGCACCTCGCCGGAGGCGACGTCGGCCGAGAGGAGTCGCCCCCAGGCCTGTTCGACCGACCGGAGGGCGCCGGGGGGCAGGAACCTCCGCGGCATCGTCGCCTGCAGCACGGAGGACCGGTCGAGGACGGTCCCTCGAGCGAGCTCGCGGACGGCCAGCACCACGGGGACCCCCGGCCCGCTTGCCCGAGCCCTCGCCTCGAGCCGTGCCAGATGGCCCCGGAAGATCAGCGTCGCCGACGCCCCCAGCACGAGGGCCAGGGCCACGAGGATCCGCGACGCCGCCGGCGGACGCCGTCGCATGCACGCTCCTTCCCGGGGGAGGGTCCGCGGGGGAGAACTCCTGAGAGCTCAGCGATGCATTCTTGCCGGAGGCACCGACACGAACGCCATTCTGTCAGCGGGCCTCGAAGCGAGCGCCCTCGAGCGCAGTCGCGCAGGGGCAATCTCGCTCGGCGGGCAGCGCGGGAACGATCCCGATCAGGAGGTCTCGGAGCTTGGCGTTGTTCTCCTGGAACACCCGGATGACTTCCTCGTGGGTGACCGGCTCGACCTCCTCGCCCTCCACGCCCACGTCGTAGTCGGTGATCAGTGAGATGTTGAGGTAACAGAGCTCGAGCTCGCGGGAGAGAACGCACTCTGGGTACTGGGTCATGTTGATGACTTCCCAGCCCTGCGTCCGGAAGAACTTCGATTCGGCCCGGGTAGAGAATCGAGGCCCCTCGATCACCACCACCGTCCCCCTGTCCCGGACGTCGATCCCCTGATCGCTCGCCTTCGCCACCGCCACTTCACGCATGGTGGGGCAGTAGGGGTCGGCGAATGAGATGTGGGTGGTCTCGGGGCCGTCGTAGAAGGTGGACTCCCGTCCGTAGGTGAAGTTCGCGAGCTGATCGCACACCACGAAGCTCCCCACCTTCACGTGCGGCTGGAGCGAGCCCGCGGCGCACGGCCCGACCACCCGCTGCACCCCCAGCTCCTTCATCGCCCACACGTTCGCCCGGTATGGGATGCGGTGCGGCGGGTACTGGTGCTTCTTCCCGTGACGGGGAAGGAAGGCCACCTTCCTGCCGGCGATCTCTCCCACGGCGAGGGGAGCCGATGGCTCGCCGTACGGGGTGTCCACCTCGACCTCCTCCAGGCCCTCGAGGAGCGAGTAGAAGCCGGACCCACCGAAGATCCCGATCTCGGCCCGGCTCAAGAGGTGGCTTCTCTCTTGTCCGGTTTCGCCGAATTCGACCCGCCGCCCTTGGGCTCGCCCTTAGACTCGCCCTTGGACTCGCTCTTCGACTCCGAGGACTTCCCCTCGGATCCCTCACCGGACTTCTTTCCGGCGGCCGACGTCTGCCGCGAGTCGGTCTTGTAGAAGCCGGAGCCCTTGAACACAATCCCGGCGGGGTGAAACACCTTCCGGAGGTCGCCTCCGCACACATCACAGATGCGAAGGGGTTCGTCACCGAACCGCTGGAAGACGTCGAACCGGTTCCCGCATTGCGGGCAGGCATACTCGTAGGTGGGCATGCGCGCCGATTATAGGAGCGAGCGAGCCGCCCGCCCGTTAGCCCGGCGGGCGGCAATCGATGACCCCGGCGTCGGTGACGACCAGGTCGAGGCGCTCGTCTGCGGGCCCTCGAGGGACCCGCTCGACGAGCTGTCCCGCGAAACCGATGCCGATCCGAAGCGCCCGGCTGCCCATCCGGTGGAGGTACCGGTCGTAGTGGCCCCCGCCGTACCCGAGGCGGTACCCATCGCGATCGAAGGCGAGGCCGGGAGCGATCACCACGTCGACCTCCGCGGGGTCCACGGCCACGCGCCGGGCCGGCTCCCGCGGCCCGTAGCTCGACACGACGAGCTCGTCGTTGGGAAGGACCTCCCCAGCCTCCATCCGCTCCGCCTCGAGGAACGGGAGGAGAAGCCGCTTCCCCTCCGCGTGGACCCGTTGTGCCATCCCCGACGTCTCCACCTCGGATCCGAACGAGTAGAAGAGGAGGACGGTGCGGGCCGCGCGCATCTCCGGCAGGCCGAATACGCGCTCCTCGACCAGGCCGGCCAGGCGGAGCCGCTCGTTCTGGGGAACGGCGGCGCGGAGGTCCCGCATCCGGGCCCGTAGGTCGGCCTTCTCGCGAACAGGGTCAGTAGCTTCGGTCATCGGTCAGCGTCGAATGGATCGTGCCGCCCGCCTCCGAGTGTCAAGTTTCAGGACAGGTGCCGCCGATATAGGGTACCGAGAGGACCGGTGGGCTCACGGGGGGAACGCTGGCCCCGCGGGAGGCCGGCAAGGACGAGCTGAATTGACGCTTCGCGCCCGCCTCACGCTGTTCTTCATCGGAATCGTGGTCGTCCCATTGATCGCGGCCACGATCCTTCTTCAGGTCCTCATCGGGCGGGAAGCCGCCCGGCAGGCGGAGGCTCGCCTCGATGCCGCGGCCCGGACCGTGGCCAACCTGTGGGAGGCTCGGCTTCGGGAGGCGCGGGCGGAGAGCCGCGTGGCCGCCGCCAGCGTGGCGCCCCGGCTGGGCTCCGCGGAGCTTTCCGCGATCCTGGAGAGCCTTCGGGCCGACGCCGAGCTCGACCTTCTCGTCATCACCGACGAGGCGGGTGAGGTGGTGGCCTCGGCCTTCTCTGGGCCGATGTTCCGGGCCAGCATCCCACCACCGACGCCCCAGGACCTCGCTTCTCCCGAAGGCTTCCCGGGACTTCTCCGGGCCCAGATCCCGGTGGTGGCCGGTGACCGGAGGGTCACGCTCACGGGGGGCTGGTACGCGGACGCCCGGTTGATCCGGGAGCTCTCCGCGGCCACCGGGACCGACGTCGCCGTGGTGAGCGGCAAGCGAGTGCTCGCTTCGACGCTGGCGCAGCCCCCGGAGGCCCCGCCGGTGGGAGAGGGCTCGGTTCGGGTGCAAGGAGACCGCCTGGCCATCACCGTCGCCGAGCAGCGGGTCGGGGTGGTCCTCGTCGGTCCGGCCCAATTACCGGGGACCTTCCCCGGGTACGTGTGGGTCGTGGTCTCGGCCGGCCTGATACTCGCCGCGGTGCTGGGGTTCGTTTTGGCCCGTACGCTTGCGGAGCCGCTCGAGCAGCTAGTTGCGGGGGCTCGCTCCGTAGCCGCAGGGAACCTCCAGACCCGGGTGGAGGCGGAAGGACAGGACTTCGCGCGCATCGCCGAGGCGTTCAACCTGATGACCACGAACCTCCAACGGTACGTCGGCGAGGTGGAGCAGTCGCGCGACGAGCTCCGCCGGGGCCTCGAACGGTTGGGGGTGACATTGGGATCGACCCACGACCTCGAGGCCATGCTGGGGGTGATCCTGGACACCGCCGCCGTGACCCTGCGGGCCCGAGCCGGCGCGCTTTACCTCCTCCACCCAGGGGCCCGGGAGCTCCGCCCCGAGGTGGCGGTGGGCTACGAGCCGCCCGTAGGGGCCGCGCTCCACCTCGACGAGGGCGTCGCCGGCACGGTGGCCGCGTCCGGTCGTCCCGTCCTGGTGTCCGGCCCCGACGGGAAGCTCGCCCCTCGCCCGCCCGTAGAGCCGTCCGCACCGACCGCGCTGGGCGTGCCGCTTCTCCGGGGGGACCGCTCGATGGGCGTGCTCGCCCTGTACGGCCGGACCCTTCCCGACCCCTTCGCCGAGGATGACCTCGACACCCTGGGTTCGTTCGCCGCCCAGGCCTCCGTGGCCATCGAGAACGTCCTTCTCCATCGGGAGGCTCAGCGCCTGTCGATCACCGACGGGCTGACGGGGGTGTGGAACCGCCGGTATCTCGCACTCACGCTGGCCAAGGAGATCGAGCGGGCCCAACGATTCGGACGGCCACTGTCCGTCCTCATGGTGGATATCGACCGGTTCAAGGACGTGAACGACGCCCACGGGCACCTTCGCGGCGACGAGGTCCTGGTGGAGCTCTCCCGGCGCATGCTGTCGCGCATCCGCGGTGAGATCGACACGCTGGCCCGGTTCGGTGGAGAGGAGTTCGTCATCGTCCTCCCGGAGACCCCCCGGGAGGGCGCGCGGGTCGTTGCCAACAAGCTCCGCCGCGCCGTGCGGGCCAAGGCGTTCGTGTCCGACGTCGGGCCGGACGTGGCGGTCACCGTGAGCATCGGCGTGGCCGCGTACCCGGAGGACGGGACCACCGCGGAAGGGCTGATCCAGGCCGCCGACGTCGCCATGTACAAAGCCAAACGCCGCGGCCGCGACCGCGTGGAGTCGCCCAAGTAGAGGCCCGACCCCGAGGGGCGAAGCCGTAGGTCGTTGGGGGGGTTTCGGGCCCGGGGTCCCGGGAATACACTCTTCCCCCCATGGAACGGCGCGTGCGGCTCAAGAAGGCGGTCATCCCCGCGGCGGGCCTTGGCACCCGCTTCCTTCCGGCCACCAAGGCCCAGCCCAAGGAGATGCTTCCCGTGGTCGACAAGCCGGCCATCCAGTACGTCGTGGAGGAGGCGGTGCGTGCGGAGCTCCGGGACATCCTCATCATCACCGGCCGCGGCAAGCGCACCCTCGAGGATCACTTCGATCGGTCCTTCGAGCTCGAGTCCTACCTGGAGCGAGCCGGGAAGCACGACGAGCTCAAGGCGGTCCAGGAGATCACCGAGATGGCCTCGATCCACTACATCCGCCAGCGTGATCCGGTGGGCCTCGGGGCCGCGGTCGCGGTCGCGGAGCAGCACGTGGCCGGGGAGTCGTTCGCCGTGCTCCTCGGGGACGACCTCGTGGCCGAGTCGCGCCCTCTCCTCCAGCAGATGATCGACGTCTACGACCGCTACGGGCGGAGCGTGGTCGCGGTTCAGGAGGTGCGGCGCGAGGAGATCAGTCTGTACGGCGCGGTGGAAGTAGAGTTCGTGGAGGACCACCTGTACCGGGTGGTGGACATCGTCGAGAAGCCCTCGCCTGACGCGGCTCCATCGAACTTGGCGGTGATCGGCCGGTACATCCTCACCCCCGAGGTCTTCGACGCCCTGCGGGAGACGCCGCCCGATGCGAACGGGGAGGTCCAGCTGACCGACGCCATCCGGCTGCTGGCCCAGGAGCAGGCGGTGTACGCGTGGGAATACGAAGGTCCGCGCTACGACATCGGGAAGAAGCTCGACTACCTCAGGGCCACGGTGGAGCTCGCCGCGGAGCGCGAGGACATAGGCAAGGAGTTCAAGCAGTTCCTCGCCGACTTCGTCCAACGCAAGAAGCTGTTGTAATCGCGGGTCCCCGATCCGCCACATCGTCCGCGGTACGATGGCCGGCGTGACGATGACGGCTTCGATGATCCCGATCGACGACGCTCGACGCCGAGTCCTCGACTCGGTGCAGCCCCTGTCGCCCATCGAGCTGCCGCTGATCGAGGCCCACGGTTGCGTCTTGGCCCGCGACGTGGCGGCCGAGTTCGACATCCCCTCGTTCTCGTCCTCGGAAGTGGACGGTATCGCCGTGAGAGCGGCGGACATCCACGGCGCGTCCAGCGAGGCTTCCGCCGCGTTGCGCATCACCGGGCGGTCGGTCACCGGGCGACCACCGGGCGCCACGGTCGGCTGGGGGGAGGCCATGCGGATCGCGCCGGGCGCGCCGCTTCCCGCGGGAGCGGACACGGTGGTGCCGCTCGAGGTGTGCACGGTGGAAGGGGAGACCGTCCGGGTGACCGAGGCCTTGCCGCCGGCGTCCTACGTCCGCCCGGCGGGCGAGGACGTTCGGGCTGGAGAGGTGCTGGTGCCGTCGGGGCGCCGGTTGTCGGGGCCGGAGATCGGCATCCTGGCGGCGTCGGGGCAGCCCGCCGCGCTCGCGCACCCGAAGGTTCGAGTCGGCGTGCTGTCTATGGGGTCCGGGTTGGTGGAGCCCGGGCATCCCGCGGAGTTCGGCTCCATACGCGACTCGGGCTCGTACACGGTGTTCGGGGCCCTCCGCGACCTGGGGGCGGTTCCCTACCGCATGGGCATCGTGACCGGGAGCGACGAGGACCTCCGAGAGGCCTTGCTCTCCAACCTGGTCCGGGCCGACGCGTTCGTTGCTCTGGCTCCCGAGGCCGAGGCGTCCCGTCTGGTCCACGCGCTAGGGACCGTGGCCGATCTCGAGTGGCTCCAGGTGGCCATGTACCCGGGGATGACCCAGGTGGTGGGGACGATCGAGGGCATGCCGTTCTTCCTCCTGTCGGCCAGCCCCGTCTCGGCGTTCGTGTCCTTCGAGATGTTCGTGCGCCCGGCCCTGCTCAAGATGATGGGCCGCCAGGACATCAAGCGGCCCGAGGTGATGGCCGCCGTCGATGAGGATCTCTTGGCACCCGCGGGGCTCACGTTGGTGGCCGCGGCACGGGTCACGCGGGTCGAGGGCAAGTGGCACGCCAAGCCGGCCGGCCCGGCCGGCCCGAACTTCCTCGCCGCGCTGGTCCGCGCCAACGGGCTGATCCTGGTGCCCCCGGAGCAGGGGAGCGTGCCGGTGGGCACCCCCGTGCGCGTGCAGGTGTTCCGGTCGCTCGACCGGTAGAGGGCGTTCGAATTGCTTCCTCTGCTAAAAAACTGCCCGCTCGGCGAATTACACTGATGTGATTGCGCGGCCTATATGTTGGGTGCTACCGTTCGAGCAGCGCAGTATCTTGCGGTCGGGCCGGGAGACCGGCTGCGGAGGTGCGTTGGGTGGATTGGCTCTTGCTCGCGGTATTGGGCATCATCTGGGCCGTCTTCCTCATTCCCCATCGAGGACCACGACAGAGCGTGGAAGGGTTCGAGCGGGACATGGACATGCTGTCGCACCTGAACGGGCCCGGACGGTGGGTGCTCATGCCGCGCCGGGATGAGCGCTTCCTCGGGCCCGGCGGCCGCTCCCGGGCCCGAGCTCGGGAACGCCGTCGCCGCGTGTTCGTCGTCCTCTCCGAGGTCATCGCCCTCACCGGGGTGATCGGCGCGTTCCCGCCGCTCCGCGCGATGTGGTGGATGACCGCCGCGTTCCTCGGCGTGCTCGCTGCCTACGTCTCCCTCCTGCTGCGGCTTCGCGTGATGCAGTCGGGGGTGTCGGGGCCGCCGGCCACGAACGGTGCCCTCGCCGGGAACGCCCACCTCGTCGCGTCGGCCCTGCTCCAGGGGAACGGACACCAGGCGTCGACCCCGACGGAGGAGGGGAACGGTACGTCCGCGCTGGCCGAGGACGAGCTGGCCGACGCGGGCATCCGTCTCCTGGCCCGCTAACTGCCTGCCCCGTTCCTGCCGGTTACGGCCTTGCTCCGCACCCGCGATGGCGAACGCGGAGCGCGGCCCGCTCTGCCAGTTCGGAACAATCGAGGGGTTGGTTCGGTTTGGGCCGCGGAACCACTGGTTAGGACCTTGTAGGGATATGCAGCAACACCCCCCTGGGTGACGGGTCTCGGGAGCGAATCCCGGGGCCCGTTCCCTTTTTCCGGGCCGCTCTGGAAGAATCGCGGGCGTGACCGAGCTTCGGAGTTTGGCCGGGGAATTCCAGCGGCGGTTCGACGAGAAGATGGCCGCCCGGGAGATCGCCCTTACGTCTTCGCGGAAGGCCATCCGGGCTTCGGCCAACGCCATCCGGGCCATCCACCGGGGGGAGTGGGACGAGGCCCACCGCCTCCAGGACGATGCCCGCGCGGCCCTGGACACCGCGGGAGAGGCCCTCGATTCCCAGCCGGACGTGTTCCACGCGGGCTTCGTGCAGGACGCGCAGAAGGAATACGCGGAGTCGAAGCTGACACAGGCCGTGGTGAAGGGGGAGGAGCTGCCCGGCCCCGACCATCTCCGGGTCACCCTGCCCGCCTACCTCAACGGAATGGCCGAGGCCATTGGCGAGGCCCGTCGGTCCATCCTGGATCTGCTGCGGAAGGGCGATGTGGGAAGGAGCGAAGACATCCTCCGGAGCATGGAGGACATGTACTACCTGCTCGTGTCGATGGACTACCCCGACGCGGTGACCGGGAACCTCCGCCGGTCCACCGACGTCGCCCGGGGGATCATGGAGCGCACCCGTGGGGATCTATCGGTCTCGATCGTCCAGGCCGGGCTGCGGGACGCCCTGGAGCGGCACACCGAGGCGTTGAAGGAGGAGAAGTAGGAGGGGTTCCATGACTACGGTGCGGGAGTTCTTGGAGCAGCGGGGGGTGCCCTTCGAGGTGATTCCCCACGATCGGGCTTACACCTCGATCGACGAGGCCCGGGCCCTGGGCATCTCAGCCGATGAGGTGGTGAAGACGGTGGTCCTCGACACCGCCTCCGGCCACGCCCTCGCGGTCATCCCGGGATCGCGGCGCCTCCACATGCGGTTGGTGCGGAAGGCGGTCGGCGACAACCGTGCCAAGTTCGCCGACGAGGATGAGATGGAGCGCGACTTCCCCGACCTCGAGCTGGGAGCGTTCCCACCGCTCGGGTCGATGTTCGGAGCACCCACGTACGTCGACCCCGAGGTGTTCACCCACGAGACCGTGGTGTTCGGTGCGGGAAGCCAGAAGGAATCGGTGAAGGTTCGTACCGAGGACCTGTTCCGCGACGAGCCGGTCACGAAGGTGCCGCTGACGAGGGAGAGCGCCCCGCCCGAGGAATAAGGAGGCGGCGGGGGATGAGGAGGCATGCCATGACTCGGAGCGCACGGTCGGTCCTCGCTCTCACTCTCGCGGTGGCCCTTATCGGCCCGGTCGGCGCGGCGCCAGCCGCCGCTCAAGAGGAGAAGCAGCCCACTGCGGTGGGCACGGGCGGGGCCATCGCCACCGTGGACGTCCTGGCCTCGCAGGCCGGGCTGGAGATCCTGAAGAGCGGTGGGAATGCCGTGGACGCTGCCGTGGCGGCCGCGGCGGTGCTTGGGGTGGTCGAGCCCTTCTCCTGCGGCATCGGCGGGGGCGGGTTCATGGTCATCCGGGTCTCGGACGGGTCGGTCACAACGATCGACCATCGGGAGACCGCTCCAAGAGCAATGCACCCTCGATCCTTCTGGGAGGGCGGCGCCCCACTCTCCTTTGCCCAGGCCCGGTGGAGTGGGCTTTCGGCGGGAGTGGCGGGGACCGTTCGCGGGTGGCAGCAGGCCCTCAGCCGGTTCGGCACGATGTCCCTTGGTGAGGTCGTCTGGCCGGCCATCGAGGTCGCCGGCGAGGGCTTCCCCGTGGACCAGGTCTTCCACGATCAGGTGGCAGCGAACGTCGACTTCTTCGACGACATCAGCTCGACCGAGCAGACCTATCTGGATCCCGACGGCACTGCCCCCGACGTCGGCTCAACCTTCCGCAACCCGGACTTGGCCCGCGCCTACCGGCGGGTCGCCCGCCTCGGACCGAAGGGGTTCTACCGGGGCGACATCGCCGACGCCATGGTCACCGCGGTGCAGGACCCGCCGCTCACCCCCGACGCGAACCACGTGTGGCGGCCGGGGGTCATGACCATGCGGGACGTGATGGCTTACGCGGCGCCGCTGCGCGATCCCACCCACGTGGAGTATCGAGGCTTGGATGTGTACGGGATGGGGCCGCCGTCGAGCGGCGGGTCGACCGGAGGAGAGGCTCTGAACATCCTGGAAGGCTGGGATCTCGGCGCACTGCCGCGAGAGCAAGCCCTCCACTACTACCTGGAGGCGTCTGCGTACTCCTTCGCCGACCGCAACGCGTACCTCGGCGACTCCGACTTCGTTGATGTTCCGCTCCAGGGGATCCTGTCACAGGGGTTCGCCGACGAGCGCAGGGAACTGATCGGGGAAAGCGCCGCCACCAAGCCGGTCCCTGCAGGCGACCCGCGGCCGCACGACGGTGGCGGTGGGTCGGTCGGCTCTGTTTCGACCGCTTCGACCGGTGGCGAGAACACCACCCATCTCACCGTGTCTGACAGGTGGGGAAACGTGGTCGCTTACACGTTCACCATCGAGTCGATCGGCGGCAACGGGATCACCGTGCCCGGGTGGGGCTTCCTCCTCAACAACGAGCTCACCGACTTCAACTTCGACCTCCTGGACCACCCCAACAGCGTGGAGGGCGGGAAGAGGCCCCGGAGCTCGATGAGCCCAACGATCGTGCTCCAGGACGGCCGAGCGGTGCTGGCCGTGGGCTCGCCTGGCGGATCGATGATCATCACCACCGTCCTCCAGATCCTGCTGAACTACCTCGACTTCGGGATGACGTTGCCAGACGCGATCGCCGCCCCCCGGGCGTCGCAGAGGAACACGACGAACGTGTTCGCCGAGCCGGCGTTCAGAAGCGCCTGGGAAGCGGCACTCGCAGCGCGCGGCCACCGGTTCTCAACCAGCGCGGAGATCGGCGCGGCCACGGGGATCGCGTTCCTTCCGGGCGGCGTGGTCGTGGCGGCCGCAGAGCCGATTCGCCGCGGCGGCGGCAGCGCCATGGTGGAGAACCCGGCGTAGAGAGTCTGCCGTCAGTCCCTGGAGAACGAGAGTAGCCGCAGCACGTACCAGAACATCAGCGCCACGGAGGCGAACAGCTCCAGCGACGCGGCCACGTGTGCGTCCTCCGGGAAGTGGCGGAGAACAGCGCTGGTGTCGTAAAGGATCGCCCCGCCCGCCACTCCGATCATGGCCACCGAGAACCACATCCCGAGGTTGAACCCGAACGCCACCGCGCCGACGATGGCCACAAGTGCGAGGACCCCCGCCCACTTCAGGATTCCGCCGAGGAACGAGAAGTCCCTCCGGGACTGGAACGCGATGGCCGTCAGGCCGGTGAAGCCGACCAGGGTGATGAGCGCGGCGCTCCGGATCGCCCCGGGAGCGTAGAAGTTCGCCACGAACAGCAGCGGGACGAAGATGATGGATTCCGCGAAAACGAAGCCGGCCAGCCCCAAATATTGGACCTCGCGCGTCTTCGCGCGTGCGGCGACACCGCGGGCGAGCCAGCTCACGATGATGAACCCGCCGAGCACGAGCAACCAGTTCACGCTGAGGAGGGCCCGGGCGATGTCCTGGGCGAGCCCCGACGCGAAATACAGGAGCTCGAGGACGATGAAGCCCAGCACGGCGAGGAACAGATGCAC
>DASYVD010000022.1:0-4013 GCA_036000545.1 Actinomycetota bacterium
GGGCGGAACAGGAGGTCGAGGTGGGCGCCGAGGACCTGACCGTCGAGGTCGCACTGGTCGATCCTCCGAACCTCCCGGCGTAGCCGAGCCCGAGCTGGACGACCGGCCCGGGTCCTCGCCCTTTCTCAATCATCGTCGCCAGCGGGCTGGGAGGTGAGCTTTGACACGCGCCGGCACGAAGCCCGGCCAGGGTACGTATGTCTGCTCAAGGTGCGGGACGGCGCAGGAGCTAAGGACACGCGGCTCGTGTGGGGTAAAGAAACTCGATCGGCCACTCCGACCTGCCCGTTCGCGAGCCGGCCGACTCGGCATCAGACTGCCCAGATGCTCTGGTCCATCCGGTACCGGCTTCTGTGCTGGCTGCTCCGCCTGCTCGTCCGCTGCGGCCTCGATGAGCTGGATCTCGAGACCGTCGTGCTCCATCACCAGCTCAAGGTCTTCCGCCGAGGCGGCAGGCGGGTCCTCTTCACCACGGCGGATCGGGCGTTCCTCGCGGCGGCGGCTCGGATCCTGTCGCGACACCGGTGGAAGAGCTTCCTGGTTGGCCCGGACACGCTGGCGCGATGGCACCGGGACCTCCTCAAGAGAAGAAGCGGGCCTGGCTCGCGGCCGCCCGGTCGTCCTCGGCTCGATCCCTCGATCAAGCACCTGATCCTTCGGCTGGGGAGGGAGAACCCCAGATGGGGGTACCTCAGGATCCGAGGGGAGCTCCTGAAACTCGGGATCGATGTATCGGCCACGACCATCGCCACGGTGATTCGAGAAGGCGGACTCGGCCCGGCCCCACGGCGGATCGGGCCGACGTGGACCCAGTTCCTGAGAGCGCAGGCCTGCGGCCTTCTCTCCCCCGGTGTTCCATCCGAGAAGGACGGCCTGGAGGATCTGCCGACGGGGGTGGAGGTGATGAGCGAGGACCCGGGCACGGCCGGGACCGACGAGTCGATCCATGACCACCACTTCGCACCGAGGAGCGCCGCCGTGCACCCACGTCCGGGCGCACTCCCAAGGACGGCTTGTGACGGAGCTCGCGCTCGAGACGGCCCCGCGATGGCCGCCTGACCGTCCGGCGATCCAGGGACCACCTCGCATCGATTTCGAGCGCGCTGACGCCCCGCCCGCCCCGTGCCAGATGGTGCCTTGGGCCATACATCCGGCATCTGGTCTGGAAGGAGACGAAACCAGGACGACACAACGACTCCGCTCACGGGCGCGACTGAGTTTCTTTACCCCACAGGTCCAGGTACATTCCCGCACGCTGTCGCACCAGGGTGTTCGGCAGTCAGAGATGTTGCGCCAAGAAGCCGATCCCGCCAACGAGCATCAATGCGATACCGGCGACGAGAAAGAGAGGGAGAAGCCGCCTACCAGCCTTCGCGTGGCGCTCAGTACCGGGTGAAGTTGGTGGCCGCTCCATCGTCCAAACGCGAAGCCACCCAATCCCTGTATAGAGAACGAGGCTGAAGCCGATGACAAATACCCACTCGGCCGGGTCATGCATTGCGCCAAGAGTAGTCTCGAGCGGAGCGGAGAGGCTCGCTCCAGCTACATTCCGGAACACTGGGGCACCGGAGCGTCCTGTACATAGAGCGGTTCACCGAGTTCCACAGAGCGGTGGCGAAGCTCGGGCGGTAGCCTTGGCCGCCCGGCCTGCTCCTCTTGGCCGAGAAGGACCCGACGGGTCTACCCTCGTACTTGAGGAGCAGCTAGGGGGGAGCGATGCTCATCGAGATTCGAAGCGGGATCGTTCTCCCCGACCGCCGGAAGGAGCTCTTGGAGGTTCTCGCCGGTCTCGGCTATGAGCCCCATGACGTCCCTCAGATCGAACGCCGGACCGCAGAGATCGCACCAATCGTTGTTTGGGTCGCTCAGAACATCGGCGCTCCCGCGGCCATGGAGATCATCAAGGCCGTAGTCCGGTGGGCGAGGAGCAAGATCGGGCAGCGGGCTGAGGACGGCCGGATCCAGGTCATTTGGGGCCCGGATGGCGAGGTTCTCGCGGAGGTACGGGTCAGGGACGTGCGAGACAGCGAATAACTCGGAGCGTTTCGCTCGCTCCCCACCAGCGTTTCCCCAGGTCAGCACATCGCTTGGCCCGGTCTGGCTGGCAGCCAGAAGGTCAGGGGTTCGAATCCCCTTGGGTCCACCAACAAGACCGCAGGTAGGCCACCGACGTCGGTTTCGGTAGCGACGGCGAACAGGGCGTTGGAGACCTCGCCTCAGGGCTTTGGGCCGGTGCTCACTCGTCCGAGACCCTGAGCACCATCTTCCCCGGGATGCCTCTGCCCCGCTTGGCCTCGAATGCCTTGCCCCCATCGGCGAGATCGAACACCTCTCCCACCATGGGCCGTAACTCCCCGGTATCCGCCCGACGGGCCAGCTCCTCGAGCTCGGAGCGAGCCGGCTCCACCACGAAATACGCCCCGCGGGCCTGGCCTGATCGATCCAGCCGGGGCCGCGGATCCTCCACGGCCGAAACGACGATTCCTCCCTCTTTCACCACGGCTCCAGACCGCTGCAGCACATCCCCACCGACAAGATCGACCACGAGGTCCACCTTCCCGGGCACCTCCTCGAACCGCTCGCTGTCGAGATCCACGAACCGCTCGGCCCCGAGCTCGGTGACTACGTGCCGGGCCCATGCCCGGCCGGTGGCGATGACGTGAGCGCCCGCGGCCCGGGCCAGCTGGACGGCGATGGTTCCCACTCCTCCGCCCCCGCCATGGATCAGCACCGCCTGTCCCGCAGTGAGTCCGCCGTGGACGAACAGGGCCTGCCAGGCAGTGAGCCCCGGCATGGGGAGCGCGGCCGCCTGGACGTGATCGACGGAGGCTGGCTTGGGGGCCAGATTCCTCGCCTCCACCGCCATGTACTCGGCGAGGGCGCCATCGCGATACCAGTCGGTCAGCCCGTACACGGCGTCGCCGACGGCGAACCCGCTGGTCCCCCACCCCAGGGCCTCAACGGTCCCGGAGACCTCGTGGCCGGGGATGACCGGGCGCCGGTCGTGCCCCAGCCGGTCTACCCAGGTCGAGGGCCACGTGAGCTCGGTCGGGGTGAAGCTAGCCGCGAGGACACGGACCAGGACGTCGCCGGTCCCCGGCTCAGGTTCGGGGGCCTCCTCGTACGTGAGGCCCTCGGGGCCTCCCTGCTCTTGGATGCGCAACGCATGCATCGATCCTCCTTTCCCTGGTTCAGCGCGCGACCGCGTGGGGCTCACAGATCAATGGAGCAGTCCGGCTCCGGCAGGTACAGCCGGTCGGCCAGTCCCGCCAGCTCGAACGCGGTGTGGGCGGGCCGTCCTGGTCGTCTCGCTCGACATCGCCGAGGGACTGGTCCAGACCATCCGGGCCATCAGCATACGCCTGGGGGATCCTCTGGGGGTTCGTGACCGCGGCATCCCGTGTCACCGCCGCCGGTACGTTCTACCCCGAGGTGTGGGATGTGGTGGAGCGCGGAGCAAACTTCCTGCTTCCGGCAGCGATGCTCTACCTCACCCTCGTCCTTCGCAGGCCGGCGCAGCTGCTCGAGCACGAGGAATTTCCGGCGCAGGAGCAGCTCACACACGCTGGAACGAAGTAGCGCGGAGCTACCTGGCCGAAAGCGAGAACGGCCTCCCCAAGGAATGGGGAGGCCGTTTCTTGTCCATCAGCCGATCCTCACGGTGCAGGCGGGCGAACCGCGCCTGCTTGTGGCGACCGATCTGGTCCGACATCGACGGAGCGCGTGAATCATCGTCCTGGCTTCTTGACGCTCCCAGAGCCATGATCACACTGCGCGCTCCTCGCCAATTCAACGCCTCGCATTGACCTCCTGTCGCCAGGAAATTACAACCCGGAACGAGTCCCAGTCCCCTGTGGGGTAAAGAAACTCAATCGGCGCTCCGACCTGGCCGTTCGCCAGCTTGCCGACCTGCCGTCACACTGCCGGGATGCTCTGGTCCATCCGGTACAGCTCTGTGTGCTGGCTACTCCGCCTGCTCGTTCGCTGCGGCCTCGACGAGCTGGATCTCGAGA
>DASYVD010000023.1:0-21462 GCA_036000545.1 Actinomycetota bacterium
CCCGATCCGCCCACCGGACCGCCCGCTCTCCGCCGGTCGGTCCTGCCGCCTCCGGAGCGATCACCGAGCCCTCTCGCGTCGTGCGGTTCGTCTTCATGTCCCGGAGCTCCCCTTCACGCCGCCTCCCCTCGCGGAAGGCACGGCAATCCTTTCAACGCCGTGGATGGAAAGGCGGCGGAGAACACGCGTTCTTCCCGGTCCTCTGGTCCCAGCTTCGATGGGTCCTTCACGGTCTGGCCCTTCGTGTACTCGGCGACGTACTCGGCGACCTGCTCCAACGAGTAGCCCTTCCGCGCGAGGACCCGCCCATCGATCCATAGTTGGGACGGGCGGATCGCCTTCACCACGTTGCCGCCGAACGTCGCCTCGATGTCCCCCACGAGCTCGGAATTCGGGATGGCGAAGGCGCCCGTCAGCTTCGGCTTCGGAAGCACGCCATGGTCGGCGGTCACCGCGATCACCCATCGCCCTTTCCCCACGTCTCGGTTCAGGATGGCGACGAGGTCCCCGAGGGCCTGGTCCGAGGCCTTCACAACCTCCTCCATCTGTGGGCTGTTCATCGTCCACCGGTGACCCACCTCGTCGATCTGTTTGTAGTTCGTGAAGATGAGGTCGGGCACATCGTCGGAACCGAACTGCTCGCGGCGAATGATCTCCTCGAGGATCAGCGTCTGCCACTCCGTGTACGCGGGCGTCCGCTTGAGGAGGTCGGGCACGCCCACCACCTCTTCCCCCAGCCACGCTCCGTCCAGCTGCCCGTCCTGCAGGTCCATGGCCCGGACCGCCTGTTCCAGGCCGGGCACGTCGTTGACATAGGCGGGGAACTCGAAGTACCGCGAGTTCGGGGCTGGCAGGTTCCACTCGGCGGTCGGTCCCTCCATCAGCGCCGCCAGGTCGCGGTCGGCTCCCTCGAGGAACGAGCCCTGACCGATCATCCCGAGATGCCACGCGCGGAAGCCGACCATCGCAACCTTCGGCTCATTCTCCATGTCGCGGTCGTAGCGGTCGGCGATCGACGGTATCTCGAGGTACTTGGGCCCGTCCTCGTGAGAGGGAACGATCTTCCCCCCGACCTTGAACTTGAGGTCCACGAGCCCGTGGTGACGGGGAAACGCGCCCGTCCCCAGCGTCGTGTGGATGGGCGGGGTCGCCGACGGGGAAGACCCGACCGTCGCGTTCTCGTACCACGCCCCCCTGCGGATGAGCCGACGAAGGTTCGGCCAGGCGTCCGGGTACTCGGACAGGACGTTCCGGCCCCCGCCGTCCCAGACCACTACCAGCACCAGGCGCGGCGGCTTCCCTCGGCCTCCCTCGGAGAGGAGGGCCTCGGTCATCGGGGTGCCGTCCGCGGCCTTGAAGTCGTACCCGAGATATGAGGCGATGGTGGGCGCCACGTCCGCCATGGTCACCGGACGGCGGACCTTACTGGCGGCAGGGACGTAACCCGGTCCGTACCAGAGCATCGGGACACGCTGCAGGTACTCCCACGGCCCGGAGTGGGAGAAACCTCCCGACATGTAGTTCGGCTCGTTGGGAACGATCTGGATGTTCCCCGATCGTCCTGGGAACGACCCGCGCCAGATCCGCAAGAGCTGCTGGCTCGGCAGCCCGCAGGCCATCTCCTCGAAGGCCCCCAGCCCTGGGGCGGAGGGAACGAGGTCCGGTGGCTCCGACGACCTCGCCGTGCAGGCCGCGGCGACCACGGCGAGAGCGGGGACGATCAGGGCGCGTCCGAAGCGAGACACGGCAATCTGTCGAGCATGGGACCGGGGATCACCAGCGAGAACATGTGCTCGTTCCGCTGCTCCTCCGACAAGTCGGCGGGCTGTTTGGCAAGCTGTTTCCTCGTGTACCTGGAAAGGAACCGGGCGAGGTCGTTCAGGGTGAACCCGTTCGCCCGCAGCTCGCCCACGTCGACCCACATCTCGGTGGGCCGGATGGCCTGGATGACGTCGCGGCCACTTCCGTCATCGAAGCCAGTGCGGATGTCCTCGGCAAGCTCATTGGGGAGCATGAACACCGCTCCGGACTCCGAAGGGCGAGGTGTCGCGCCATGATCGGCGGTGAGGGCGAGCACCCACTCCCCCCGTCCGACGTCGCGGTTCAAGATGCGCACGAGATCGCCCAAGGCTTCGTCTGAGGCCCGAAGAACGGATTCCATCTGAGGGCTGTTCATGCTCTCGGCGTGGCTCACCAGGTCGATCTGCTTGTAGTTCGTGAACAGGAGGTCCGGGACCTCGTCGGCGCCGAAGCCCTCCCGGCGGATGACCTCTCGAAGGATGCTGGTCTGCCATTCGGAATAGGCAGGTGTTCTGGGAAGCATCCGGGGTTTGGCCCTGAAGTCCTCCCCCAGCCACACGCCGTCGAGTTGTCCATCGGCGATGTCCATCCTGCGGATGGCCGCGTCCAGGCCCGGGACCCGGTTCGGATAGGTTCGAGTCTCATAGAAGCGCCTGAGGGCCTCCCCGAGCCCCCACCGCTTGGATTCCTTCAGGATCGCGAGATCCTTGTCCCCGCCGTGGAAGTGCGATCCGGTTCCGATCATCGTCAGGTGCCAGGTATGGCTCGCCACCACACCGATCCTCGGGACGTTGCCAGCGTGCCGGTCGTACAGCTCGGCCAGCGTGGGTGCCTTTACGACCCCTGGCCACGTGTACTCCGGGCGAGCCAGCTCCTTTCCAAGTCGAAGGCGGGCGTCCACCACTCCGTGCCGCCGCGGGAAGGCGCCAGTGCCCAGCGTGGCGTGGATGGCGGGGGTGATGGAGGGCGACGACCCCACGGTAAACCGCTCGAACCACGCGCCCCTAGGGATCAACCGGCGAAGAACCGGCCAGGCCTCGGGATACTCGGCCATCACATTGCGGCCGCCCGCATCCCATACCATCACGACCACCAGCTTCGGCAACTCGTTTCTTTGTCCCGGGGGAAGGAGAGCTTCGCTCATGGGCCGGCCGTCCGGCGCTTTGAAATCGAAGTCGAGCCACTGGGCGATCGTGGGGGCCACATCTGCCATCGTCGCCGGCCGGGAGACCGCTCCCACGGCGGGTACGTGGCCGGGTCCATACCACAGCATCGGGACGCGCTGGAGATAGTCCCAGGGGCCGGAGTGCGGATACCAGTTTCCGATGACGTGCGGCTCCTTTGTCATGAGCTGGATCTCGCCCGATCTTCCTGGGTAGTAGCCGCGCCACACCCGAAGAAGCTCGCTCCGGGGGAGCCCGCAGGCCAGTCTCTCCAGGTACGTGCGGGCCTGGCGCCCGGAGACAGCGGGTTCTGGCGACGCGGTCTGACCGCCGCGTCCCCCCGCGGGGGTACCGATGCAAGCGGCAGTCAGGAGCAAGACGGGAAGGAAGGCCCGCAGGCGTGACACCACGGCCGCGTAGTCTAACGGAGACGGCGCCGACCCGTCACAGAAGCCCCGCTAAGGACAGCCACGCGTTCCCGTGACCCCTCGGCACGAGCGATCCCGGGAGAGTTGCGCGGTCATCTTGCCTACGTCGGGCTCGTTCCCCCTCACTCCGTCGCGCAACAGGTTCTCGAGCTGCCAGGGATCCCACCTCAGGTCGTAGTACTCGCGGAACTGCACCCGGCCCTTCCTATCGTAGTACTCGATGTATTGGTAGCCCTCTGTCCTGAGGGAGGCCCATGTTGGCGCATAATCGGTAGCCCAGAACTCCAGGAGCAGCCGGTCGCGCCCCGGCGCCGCGAGCAGCGACCTCCCGTCCATTGGAGCGTCGGGATCTGGATCGAGCCGTACGGCTTCCATTACCGTGGGGGCGATGTCGATGTTGGCCGCAAGGCGTCCGTCCTCGAGGCCTCCGGCGGTTCGAGCTGGCCACCTCATCAGCAGGGGGATGGAAACGGAGGGAGTGTACGGGACGAGCTTCCGGGTCATGCCGTGCTCGCCCCAGAGGAGTCCGTTGTCGGATAAGAAGAACGCCAGTGTGTTCTGACCTTCTCCCAGCCGATCCATCAACTCGAGGATGCCGTCCACGAGATCGTCCACCGACATGAGCGTTCGCACCTGCCGGAGGCGGATGTTCGTGCCCTCCTCGAGGTCTTTCTTCCATTTGCGGACGAACATCGGTTTGTCGCGTCGGTCCTTCTCGGAGATGGCTGGGTTGCCGTTCCACGCCGTCACGGCTGAGTTGCGGTATTTCGCTTCAGGGATGGAGGGCCAGTGAGGAGCGAAGGGCGCCAGGTAGAGGAACCATGGACGCTCATCTGTAACCTCCGATGCTCGGAGGAACCGCATCGTCCGTTGCCTGATAAAGGTCGTCGAGTACTGCCTCACGTTGCGAACCCGCCCGTCGACGTTCCATCTGCCCCCCGAGTAGCCGCCGGGGATGCCCTTGGAGAAGACGGCCCAATCGTCGAACCAGGGGGGGTCCCTCCGGAGCGGCCACTTGTTGAGGTACTTCCCGAAGATTGCTGTCCGGTAACCCGCGCGACGGAGATGGAACTGCAGGGTCGATCGCTGATCGAGGAGACCCGGGTCGCCCTCCATCGTGTGGGTGATGCCGTGATTGTGCACGAACTGTCCGGTGAAGATGCTGGCCCGAGAGGGACAGCAATAAGGCGTCGTAGCGAAGGCGTTGGTGAACCGGATGCCACCGCGGCCCATCCAAGCGAGCGTCCGGGGCATCTCATCCAGCGTCTCGGTGCGTTGGTCGTCGGTGACGATGATCAACACGTTCGGCCGCGCCGGGGGCTCCGGGGTGGAGGAGCCGGCTTCCCCGCGGAGCCACCGGCCCACTTGCCCTGACAGGACGAACGGGATCGCCGTCAAGAAGACGGCAATGACCAGCGAAAGGACGACGAGGCCGACCCGTGCAGACGCCCGCATCGCAGCAACCCTAGGAGACTGAATCTTCGAGCGTCAAGGGTATGCTACGTTCTCCCCCCGTGAAGATCGCGCGAGACTCCCTCGCCCTCTTCCGCCGGCGGGACTTCGCCTTCCTAATGGGAGCTCAGTGGTTGGCACAGGCGGCCGACGGTCTGGTCGGAGTGAGCCTCGCCAAGCACATCGCCTTCGGGGGTCAGGCCGGCTTCTCGCTGGACGCCGCCCGGAGCACGGAGGAGGTGCTGCGGATCGTCCTCCTGACCATCCTTCCCTACACATTCATCAGTCCGTTCGCCGGAGTGTTGATCGACCGGTGGGACCGGCGTCGCCTGTTGATCCTTTCCACGGGGTTCCGAGCCCTCGTGCTGGCAGTGATCGTCGCGGTGGGCTTCGAGCGGATCGGCGATCCGGCGATGTACGGCTCGTTCCTCCTCCTCCTTGCATCCACCCGCCTGCTGCTGGCCATCAAGGGCGCCTCCCTGCCCGCCGTCCTCGAGGAACGAGAGCTGCTGCATGGGAACTCCCTGTCGCAGGCCGGAAGCTCCGTGTTCCAGTTGGGTGGGGCTGGGATCGCGCTGCTGGGGTCGGGGTTCCTCGACAGCCGACTCCTGGTGGCCGCTGGAGCGGTCGTGTACGTCGTGGCGACGGTGTCGGCCTCGGCCATCCACAGGCTGGGGTACCGCGAGAAAGTGGTCCCCCTGGGCCAAGAGGTCAGGCGGATCCTCGTCGACCTGGTCGAGGGGCTCCGAGAGATCGGCCGGCGTCCCATGGCCGCTCTCTCGCTGGTCTCCTTCCTCGGCCTCCGGGCCCTGGTCTCGTTGGTGGTGCTGGCCGTGGCGCTGGCCTCGCGGGCGTATCTCGCCCGCGAGGGAAGCCTCGAGAGCCTCATCGCCGCCGCGACGGGCGCGCTGGGCGCGGGGGTGGGATTCGTGTCCGCGCTTGCCCTCAAGGACCGGATCCCCCCCGTCCGCATCCTCGTCGCCGCGCTCGGGGTGGCGGGTCTCGGCGTGCTGGCCTTCGGAGGCGTCATCACGATCGTGGGGCTGTCGCTGGTGGCCTTCTTCGTGGGGCTGGGATTCTTCCTGGGCAAGGTCGCCGTGGACACCCTGATGCAGGAGTCCCTGGCCGACTCGTTCCGGGGACGTGGATTCGGGCTCCAGGACCTGGTGTACAACCTCTCGTGGATCATCCCGTCGCTCGTGCTGTGGGCGGCCTGGTCGCCCGCGGGGGTCCGGTCGCTCCTGCTCGTGGCCGGGAGCGTGTTCCTGGCGACCGGCGCCGGGGTGGCCCTGTGGGCCAGGCAGGTGGAGAGGTCCACGGTCGAGCCCTCTCCGTCGCCGGAGGCGTCCTCCTAGCCACCGGAGCTCGCCGGGATGCCGCTGCCGAGGACCTTCAGTCGCGGACCCGCCCCCGCAGACAGGGAATCGGACGCTCCAGGACCGAGCCGGGGAAGGCCGCCGCGAAGACCCGGTCGTCCCGGTCATCCGGAGACAGCTCCGCAGGATCCTCGACGTTCTGGCCCTTCGTGTACCGGGCCACGTACTGCGCCACTTGCGCGAGACCATACCCGGCCTGGTCTAGCGCCTCCGTGTCGAGCCACAGCTGCGTCGGCCGGCCTCCGATCACGAAGTCGGCCTGGAACGTTCGCTCGAGATCTCTCTCCAGCTCAAATCTTGAAATGGCGAACGCTCCGGTGAGTGACGGCTTGGGTGTGACGCCGTGGTCCGCCGTCAGGGCGAGCACCCACTGGCCACGGCCGACCTCCCGGTCGAGGATCCGGACCAGGTCGCCCAGCGCCCGATCGGATGCTCGGACCACCGATTCCATCTGCGGGCTGTTCATGGTCCACCGGTGCCCGACCTCGTCGATCATCTTGTAGTTGGTGAACAGGAGGTCAGGGACATCGTCCCCGCCGAACGCCTCTCGGCGGATCACCGCCTCCAGGATGGCGGTCTGCCACGCCGCGTATGCGGGTGTCTGGATGAGAACGCGCACATCCTCCGGGATCCGCGCGCCGAGCCATGCCTCGTCCCTGGCTCCGTCTTCGAGGTCGCTCAGGACGATGGCCTCGTCGAGCCCGGGAACGTCGTTGACGTAGGAGGGGAACCGGAAGTACTTGGCGTTCTCTCCACGGAGAACCCACCGGCCGGTCCGCCAATCGAGGAGCGCGGCGACGTCTCGATCTCCTCCAGCGAGATACGACCCGTGACCCACCATCCCCAGATGCCATGCTGTATAGGCCACCATCCCGATGAGCGGGCTGTTCCCGTTGTCCCGGTCGTACAGGTCGGCCAGCGCCGGCGTCCGCAGGTAGCGGGGGCCCCGGTCGTGCGACGGGACGAGCTCCCCGTCAACCTTGAAGCGCTGATCCACCAGCCCGTGGCGCCGGGGGAAGGCCCCCGTCCCCAGGGTCGTGTGGATGGCTGGGGTCACCGAGGGTGAAGAGGCGTCCGTGAAATGCTCGAACCAGACTCCCTTGGGGATCATCCGCCGGAGGACGGGCCAGGCCCCGGGATGCTCCCGCAGGACGTTGCGACCGGCACCGTCCCACACCACCACCAGCACGAGCCGCGGAGCCTCGCGCCGCCGATCATCGGAAGGAAGCACCTCCCGCAACGGCGATCCATCCGGGGCGTCGAACCGGTACCCGATCAGCCGGGCAATAGTGGGAGCCACGTCGGCCATGGTTGCGGGGCGCTCCACCCGACCTCGGGCGGGAACGTGACCGGGTCCGAACCAGAGCATCGGCACGCGCTGCAGGTAGTTCCACGGGCCGGAGTGGGTGAGTCCTCCCGCCGTGCTGTAGTTGGGCTTCCGGGGGACGACCTGGAGCTCGCCGGATCGTCCCGGGTAATACCCGTTCCAGATCCGGGTGATCTCCTCGAGCGGGAGATCACATGCCATGGCCTGGAACCGGCCCAGGGAGGGAGGAGCGGGAACTCGGTCTGGAGATTCGTCCCGGTCCCGCGTGCAGGCTGAAGAGATAGCCATCAGCGCGGCGACAAGGCGAAGGATGACAGAGGTTCGATAGGGGTTCACGCGGCGGCCGTCCTTCGGTCGATCGGAGGGATACTACACGACCGCGCTGGGAGCCCGCCCGATAATGTAGAGCCTCCGGTTCATTTCAGATCGGAAACCCAGTGCCGCAGGAGACGACAGGATCTTCCGAGCACGGAGAGCGCGGAGGGGCTGCCGAGGAGACGAGACGACGCTCTCAGCTCCTCGCACATCTGGCTCTCGTGGCGCTCGTCGTGGTCTTGGCTTTCGTGCTCGCCTGGCCTTTCCTCACGGATCCCTCGCGCCTGGCCCACACCCGGGACCCGGCGTGGTACACGTGGAGGACCCGGCTCCTTCTGGAAGACGATCCTGCCCTTCTCCTAACCAACGAGGGACCGTTCGGGATCCGGACGGGCGGATACCGCGTCACCACGCCGGTCCTGGGCGCCCTCCTCTCTCAAGTGGCGGGTGTGGACCTGTACAAGTTCACCGTTCTGCTTGAAGTGGGCATCCCGATCCTCGTCGGCCTGGCTCTGGGGGCGTTCGCCTTCCGGCACAAACGCGATGCACTGGCTTTCCTCCTCACCGTAGCCATCGTCGTCCCCATCTTCATGACGGTTCCGTTCATCGGCTACATGGACAACCTCCTGGGACTTCTGTTCCTGGGGCTCGCACTTTTTTTCCTCGAGCCGGCGCGCCAATCCTGGAGTGCCCGGGCAGCGCTGTTCTTGCTGGTGTTCCTGGCCATGCTTACTCACGTCCCCAGCACCATGGTGTTTGGGGCGGTTATCGGGTCCGGAGGGGCGGTCAGACTGGTCGCCTATCGATTCTCGTTCCGGAGGCTCGCGCGCACGGAAGGAGCGGTTCTCCTCACCACGGCGGCAGGCATCCTGGCCGGGCTCGCTGCCTGGCATCTGGGAATCTGGGGACCTGCGGCGTCTCTTTCCGAGGCAGCGGTCCCCCAGCCCTATCCCGCCACGTTCTTCCGGCGATTGCTGTGGAAGTGGTTCCGAGAATCCCGGCTCGAGTTCGTCGTTCCCGTGGCGATGGCGGGGGTGGGGTGGGTGGCTTGGCAACTGTTCCGGCACCGCTCGATCGACCGGCACTCGGAGTTCTCGGTGCTCGCGACCCTTCCTCTCGTGGGAACGCTGGGGTTTGCCTTGGGCCTGACCTACCCGTACTACCGGTTCATCAATGTCACACTGGGACCGCTGCTGTTGGTTGGCCTTGGAGCCTGGGCGGTCACCCAGGCAGCCGCGTCGCTGGGACGGCGGATCGGTGATCGTTGGCGGCTGGTCCAGAGAGCGTCTGCGGCTCTGGTCCTGGTCGGTGTCGGCGTCTACCTCGTCGTGCCGGGAATCAGAACATGGGAGGAGCAGGGGCCCTGGATCAACGAGCCCGTCCGCCTGGCCGGCGCGGGGGCGAGTGCGTACGCCTCCGCCTACCCGGGTGCCCCGATCGTCTTCGTCGTTCACCCGAAGCCCCGACTCCGGTCGTGGGGGAACGCCAAGCAGAGCACCAATTTCCTCTTGGCGGCGCTCGACGGAGATCAGATCGATCGGGCCTATGTGTTCGTCGGCACCGTGCAGGATTTCCTTGCTCGGCGGCCCACGGTCACCGGCGACCCCACGTTCGACCGGATCTCGCGCGGGTACCTGGCGTACCTGGGGGCGGAGCTGTCGCGTGCGGGGCGACCGCCCGTGGCCTTCGTCCTCCCTAGCCTCTACCGGACGTCTTCCACTCATTCATCTGGTGCCTTGATGGCGCTTGGACTGGACCTGTGGCTCGTCCGAGGGAGCTGGCTGGCCGAGCCGTCGGACGCTGCTATCCGGGACGCCGATCGGGCCATGGAGCTAGAGAGCCGAGCCAGCCGGGGGGACGGCCCAGGGTTCACCGCCGGTCACATCGGCCGGGTCGCGGGCGGACTTGCTCTGCTCCTGGTCGTCCCTGGGCTGCTCGCCGCGAGGGGGCTGGGCCTGCGCGACTTCCCCACCCAGCTGGCCCTAGTCCCCGGCGTGTCCCTGGCGCTGTCCGTCGCCGCTGGTGTTCTCGTCGTAGCGGTCAGGCGAAGCCCGTTCGACGCAACAACCGCATGGACGTCGGTGGTCTTGGCCGTCGCCTGCGCCGCACTGGTGGGGGTGCTCTCATTCCGGTTGACGCGTCGCAGGTATCGGCACGGGCCGGGCGAGGAGGCCACCGTCGAGGTGGAGCCCGAGCTCAGCCAGTGAGCAGATCGGCGAAGCCAACGACGGGCCCGGTCAGGTCGCCCTCCGGAAACGCGCTCTCCCCGAACGAGCTCAGATCGGCCTCTCTCAGGGAGGCGATGAACGCACCTGGGAAGACCGCCGCGAAAACCCGGCGATCTGCGACCTCCGAGGGCACCAGGTCCACGTCGGCGTCCGCCGGAAGTACATCGCGGTACCGAAGCGTGGCAATGTACCGGGCAACGTCCTCGGGATCGATCCCCGCGTCTTCTACGACGTCCATGTCCAGAAAGATGCCCGATGGTGAGGTCCGTTCCACGATGGGACGCCGGAAGTACTCGACGACGCGGAGTCCCACCACATCCGGGTCGATCCGAACTCCGCCCTTCGTCTCTGGAATGGGGGTCTGCCCGTGGTCTGCGGTGACCGCCAGGACGTAACGGTCCGCTCCCACGCGCTGGTCCAGAAGGTCGATGAGATCTCCGAGCACTTGGTCTTGGGCCCGAAGCACCTCCTCCTCCTCAGGGGCGACCATGTTCCAGATGTGCCCCCCGAAGTCCGTGGGCTTCAGCTCGACGAAGAGGAAGTCCGTCAGCTCGTCGCGACCGACGGGCTCGCTGTTCAATATTTCGCCCAAAGCGTCGCCCTGGTACTTCACGAAGGCCGACGTTCCGGGGACCACGCTGGGGTCCGTCAGGTCGCGGCCCATCCAAACCTCGTCCAGGGCTCCGTCCACCCCGTCCAGCTCGCGCAGGTGGCGATCGAGCACGTCCCGGCCTGGGAGTGAGCCCGGCAGGTCGTAGACGTCCTCGTTGATCCAGAACCGCTCTTGCTCGCGCTCCCAGAGGACCCCAACGTCCCGGTCACCGTCCCGGGCCTCCGCGCCCTTGCCCATCATCCCGAGGTGCCACGACTCGTAGCCGAGGAGACCCACCCACGGTCGGTTCCCGTTGGCTCGGTCCCACCCGTCCGCAACGGTCTCCGCCTCGAGCAGGCGGGGGTCCCCCCGATTGAAGTAGATCTCGTCGACGGTGCCGTCGGGGAGCCGTCCCACGTTCTCAGAGAGGCCATGCCGCCTCGGATACACGCCCGTTCCCATGTTGGCGTGGATCGCAGCGGTGACGGCGGGCGCGGAGCCGATCGTGGCGTTCGTGTACGCGGTTCCCCTCGCCGCCAGCCCTCGCTGCTCCGGCCAGGCACCCGGCCACTGGGCCAGGAGGTTCCAGCCTCCCCCGTCGTACGCCACCAGCACGATGAGGCGGGGACGCTGGGCGCGGCGGGCTGCCGGAAGCAGCCCTTCCTCGAGCACCGCTCCGTCGGTATCGCCGAACCGCATCCCCAGGAGTTCGGCGAACGTTGGTGCCAGACTCGTGAGGTCGACCGAGCGGTTGGAGACGATCCCCGCACGAACGTACCCGGGTCCGTAGATGATCAACGGCACGCGCTGGTGGTAATCCCAGGGCGTGGGGTGGGTGCTGCGCGGATCCCTCCGGCCCTCCGCGAGGGTCCTGCCGCTCCACCGGACAACCACGTTCCAGGGGTTGGGGATGAAGGTGATCTCGGGAGAGCGTCCGGCGACGTAACCCCGCTGGAGGTGGACCATCACGTCGCGCCCCACCGCGTCAGCCATCTGTCTCATCGTCGGGGCTCCATCGGGAGGGCCCTTGGGCGGGGCGTTCGTGCACGCCGGAGCGGCCAAGGCCAGGACCAGGGTGGCCGTGGCCGATAGGGCCCGCGCGCGAGACGTGCGACCTCCCAGGATGATCATCTCCCCTTGTGAATCGAGATCGGCGCTCGGGAGCTCGGTTCCCGAGCAATCGCCGGGTCATCCTATCGAGGCGGCGCCGCTGGAGGCCCATTACGGCTGTTTTGGCTCACGCCTGCCCTAGAATCGAGGCTCAATCATGCTGGTCCAGCGCCGGACGCTCCTTCTGCTGGCAGTCCTCGCCTTGCTCGCCGCCCCCGCGATCGCGCTCAGAGCGGCCTGCGTCGGTCGGTCGTGCCGAGCGCCCCAGGCCGTTCCCAAGGTTCCCTTCTGCTCGCTGCCGGCCGAGACGCGCGACCGGATCGCAGCGGGCTTCCGCGAGGAGCGATCCCCGGACATCCTCGCGGTCACCGGGTCGGAGCGCGTCGTCGGCGGAACCGGGCTTCCCGCGGCATCCCCGTGGCCGTCGGTGGAGGCGCCCAATTCGGCGAGGGTCCCCATCGTGTTCTGGGGGGCGGGCGTCGACCCCACGGCCGAGGTCCCCGCGGGGACCGGGCTCCGTGACGTGGCTCCGACACTCGCATCTCTCATTCGATTCCCCATCCCCCACCCCGAGGTTCGATCGGGCCAGGAGGTAGTCGGGATCGCGTCCGGGGAGCGTCCCCGCCTCCTCCTGATGGTCGTGTGGAAGGACGTCGGCACCGAGGATTTGGAGGACGCTGCCGGGCGTTGGCCGGAACTGGCCCGGTTCCTGTCGGGTGGAGTCGGCACGCTGAACGGTGACGTTGGCTCGCTCCCCCTCGACTCCGCGGCGGCTCTCTCGACGCTGGGGACGGGCGGCCTCCCCGCCGAACACGGCATCACGGGCACCCTTCTGCGAGACGGCAACCGCGTGGTCCGAGCGTGGAGCCGGGGGGCGCCGGTCTCGATCATCGCCACGCTCGCCGACGATCTCGACGAGCGGCTACGGCAGCGCCCCATGATCGGCCTGGTCGGCACCACCCGCGCCGATCGGGGTGCCACCGGGGGGAACTGGTACCTGGCCGGTGACCGGGACGACATCGTCATCGCCACCCACCCTAGGGCCCAGGCCTCCGCGGCGACGAGCCTCCTCCGGGCGGGGTACGGTGCCGACGGCGTGCCGGACCTGCTCGTGGTGGCGATGGATGGCTCGATCCCTCGAATGGACGCCGCTCTCGGCCGAGTGGTCCGGGCGGCTCGGCGTATTGTGGGAGGCTCGGTTTCGGTGGTGGTGACGGCGACGGGGTCGATGGGTGGACCGTCCGCTGAGGGGGAGGTCCTCGCTCATCGGCTGCGCGAGGAAGTGGAGGGGGCCCTGTCGGTGACGGGGCCGGTGATCAAGGGAGTCGCGCTCGGAGGGTTCTTCCTGAACCAGCGAGCCCTGGTGGATACCGGAGTCACCGCCGAGGACGTCCTCCGGGAGCTTCGGGCGCTGCCCGCTCGCCGGGGCGGCCGGCTCCTCGCCGACGCGTTCCCGGGCATCGCCGTGACGCTGGCGAGGTACTGCTGATGGATCTCATCGGGACCGTGCGGCGAGAGGCTCCCGGGAGGGCCGCGGGGCCGGCTCCGCGAACGTGGCCCATCGTCCTCGTGGTCGTGCTGGCGCTGGGAGTGACGTCTCTGGTGGTCCGGTGGGCCGCGTCCTCTCGGTTTCCCCAGGTGGACAACTTCTTCCTGATCTTTGGCTCCCTCCTGATCGAGGCGTTCCCCTTTGTGGTCCTGGGGGCCCTCGTGTCGGCTGTCATCGAGGTTTTCGTCCCGGTGCGAGTCTTCGAACGGCTGGCCCGCGTGCCAGGGTTTCTCCAGGTCCCCATGGCAGGACTGGGGGGATTCGCCTTCCCGGTGTGCGAATGCGGATCGGTACCGGTGGCCCGCCGGCTGGTGGTCAAAGGGCTTCGCCCCTCGGCGGCGGTGACGTTCATGCTCGCTGCCCCAATCCTCAATCCCGTGGTCCTGGGGGCAACGGCCATCGCCTACCGGGGACGGGAGCTCATGTGGGCCATGGTGCTCGGACGGGCCGTCCTGGGACTGCTGGCGGCGATGGCGGTGGGATGGGTAGTGGGGCGGCGGAGCCGTGAGGAGCTCCTCGCGAAAGGCCGCGCCCACGACCACGAAGACGTGGAGCCTGGCGAGCGGCGGTGGTCGGCGTTCTCCGGGCAGATGGCGGGCGACCTGGTGATGCTGGGCCGGTACTTGGTCGTCGGGGCCGCCGTGGCGGCGGCCCTCCAGACCTTCATCCCCCAGTCGTTCCTTGGTGGGCTGGCCGGGACCCCGGTGCTCAACCTGGTGGCCCTCATGGGCCTGGCCGCCGTCCTGTCGCTGTGCTCCGAATCCGACGCCTTCGTGGCCGCGTCGTTCGTCCAGTTCGGGCCCGCGGCCCAGCTGGCCTTCCTCGTGTTCGGGCCGATGATCGACGCGAAGCTGGTGCTTCTCTACTCGGGAGCCTTCGGGAAAGCCTTCACCAGGACCACCGCGATCGTCGCCGCCGCGGTGACCCTGGTGGGAGCGTTGTGGCTGGAGGTGCTCATCGGATGAACCGATCGTGGAGCTCTCAACGGGTCGCCACCGGCGCCGTCCTTGCCGCCTGGGCGGCCCTGTTCTGGTTCGTCCTCCTGACCGGCCGGACGCCCCTGTATCTTTCATCCCGCACGGCCTGGGTGGCTCCCCTCGGCGCCGCCCTCCTCACCGTGGCCGCTGGAGGAAGGCTCCTGTCCGCGCGAGTTCGTCGTCCCACCGGGCTCGGCCGGGGCACTGCCTGGCGCCTGGGTTTCCTGGTCCTCCCGGTCGTGGTCCTGTTGGTACTGCCCCCGACCACCCTGGGGTCCTACGCGGCGTCGCGCCGTTCCCTCGTCGGGGGGGCGTTCGGGGCTTCCCCCGGCGACGTGTCCACCGGCGAGGTGACCCTGGCCGACGTGGCGGCGGCGATGTGGTCCCCGGAGGCGTCGGAAGCCCTTACCGAGCGGGCCGGGAGCCGGGTGACCTTTGTGGGGATCGTGGTGCGCCGAGAAGGGATGCCGGCAGACGAGTTCTACCTCACCCGGTTCATCATGACCTGCTGTGTGGCCGACGCCTTGAGCGTTCAGGTCCGTGTGGTCGGAGCGCCCCCGGGGATGTTCCACGAGGACCAATGGGTCCAGGTTGTCGGCACGATCTACCCCCTCGGCCGGGAGGTCGTCGTCCAGGCCTCGGAGATCACCCGTGTGCCCCGCCCCGCCCGGCCGTACCTTCAGGTCTGAGCGCCCTTCACCGCTGAGAGGAACGGGGGAGGTTGCTCTAGAATATGGCGACCTCGACCAAGGACCGGACGGAACGACCGATGCGGATCCTGATCCTCGGTGGCGACGGCTACCTGGGCTGGGCCACGGCCATGCACTTCTCGAGCCGCGGGCACGAAGTGGCCTGCATCGACAACTACCTCCGGCGACGCGCGGTGAAAGAAGAAGGAAGCGACTCCCTCACACCGATCCTCGATTCCCTTCCCGCTCGCGCCACGGCATGGAACCAGGTTACCGGGTACCGGATCGCGGTGACCGAGGGGGACCTGACCGACTGGGATGCCCTCGAGGGCCTGTTCCAGGACTTCCGGCCCGAGGCGATCGTTCACTACGGGGAGATGCCCTCGGCTCCCTATTCCATGAAGAGCCGCGAGCACGCGGTGTTCACCCAGTACAACAACGTCATCAATACGCTGAACGTCCTGTACGCCATGCGGGACCTCGCTCCCGATTCGCACCTGGTCAAGCTGGGGACCATGGGGGAGTACGGGACCCCCGACATCGACATCGAAGAGGGGTTCATCGAGATCAACCACAAGGGACGGAAGGACGTGCTCCCCTTCCCCAAGGTGCCCGGGTCGCTGTACCACGCATCGAAGGTGCACGACTCCACCAACATCCACTTCGCGTGCCGCGTGTGGGGTCTCCGGGCCACCGACCTCAATCAGGGCGTGGTGTACGGCATCGAGACCGACGAAACGAAGCTGGACGACCGCCTGGCCACCCGGTTCGACTACGACGAAGTGTTCGGCACCGCCCTCAATCGGTTCTGCCTCCAGGCCGTGATCGGGCACCCCCTCACCGTCTACGGCAAGGGCGGCCAGACCCGCGGATACCTGAACATCGTGGACACTCTCCAGTGCGTGGAGCTGGCGACCCTGAACCCGCCGGAGGAGGGCGAGTACAGGGTGTTCAACCAGTTCACCGAGCACTTCTCCGTACGCGATCTGGCGGAGATCGTGCAGCGAGCCGGGAAGGACTACGGGATCGACGTGAGGGTGGATCCTGTAGAGAACCCGAGGGTGGAGAAGGAGGAGCACTACTACAACCCCACCCACACGAAGCTCCTCGACCTCGGGCTCAAGCCCCACTACCTGTCCGAGACGCTGATCGAGTCCATGTTTAGCGTGATCGAGCGGTACAAAGACAGGGCCATCCCCGAGGTGATCATGCCGAAGACCAGGTGGGTCCCGGCGGCCGCGGAGCCCGCGCGCAGCTAGCTTGATCGCCCTCCGGATCCTCGGCGGGCTCCTCGCGGCGGCGCTGTTCGTCTCAGCCGTCGTCCGGTTCAGGCGTCGAAAGATCACCCGCCTGAACCTGCTCATCACGTCGGCCCTGGCGGTCGGCCTGGCGTTGCTCGCCACGGTCCCGGGGGTCTTCGACCCTATCTTCGATCTGTTCAACTTCCAGCGTGGCGGCGGACAGCGGCTCCTCGCCGTGCTGCTCTTCGCCACGGTGGTCCTGCTCGTCCTGATCCTTCGGGAGATGAGCAACACGGATCTGGTCATGCGGGACCTCCGCACCCTCGTCGAGGCGTTGTCCGTGCAGGCATTCGACTGGGCCCAAGCCGGAAGGCTTCCGGAGGCCGACCGGCTGGTCGTGGTGATGCCGGCGTACAACGAGGGCCAGAACGTCGCGGAGGTGATTCGGGACATGCCCGAGGAGGTGCACGGCCTCTCGGTCGTCCCCCTGGTGATCGACGACGCCTCGGAGGACCGGACGGCCGCGGTGGCGGAGGAAGCCGGAGCTCTCGTGGGCAGGCTCCCCATCCGCCGGGGCGGAGGACTGGCTCTGCGGGTTGGGTACGAGATCGCCCTCAAGCTCGGCGCCCGGATCGTGGCGAGCATGGACGCGGACGGGCAGCACGTCCCCGGCGAGCTGGTCGACGTGGTCGCCCCCATCGTGAAGGGCGAGGCCGACATGGTCCAGGGGTCCCGGGTGCTCGGGGAGTTCGAGAAGGACAGCCGGATCCGGCACTTCGGGATCCTGTTCTTCTCTCGTCTGGTGTCGCTCATGACAGGGCTGCGGGTCACGGATGTCTCGAACGGCTACCGGGCCACCCGAGTGGAGACGCTGCAGAAGCTGGTCCTCGAGCAGGATCAGTTCTGGACCTCCGAGATCCTGATCGAAGGGCTCCGCCAGCGAGCCCGGATCGTGGAGGTACCGGTGACCGTTCGGGCCCGTGCTGGGGGAGAGTCGAAGAAACCGAAGTCGCTCCGCTACGGCTGGAAGTTTACCAAGGCGATCATTCAGACCTGGTTGCGCTGACGGGCTCGGGTGTCGTCCCCGCTTCCCCGGAGCGCCGGCGAGACCTCCGCCGCACGCGGGAAAGGATCAACGCGGCCACCACGACGGAGGCCACGGCCGCGGCGGAGCCCGCCAGGCCGTAGCCGATCCACGGGTCGTCGTACCAGAGCTCGATGACATGCGATCCTTCCGTGACCGGCACCGCCAGGAAGAGGTAGTCCGCACGGAGGATCGCCACCGGGCGCCCGTCCACGGTGGCGTGCCAGTGGGGATCGTGGACGGTCCGGACCAGGACGAGGGCGTTTCCCGAAGAGTTCACGACGATGCGCACGGCCTGGGGCCCCACGGACCGGAACGCGACGGTTCCCTCCTTGGAATGAGCGGGCGGGGCGGTCAGGCCGGGAGCCTCCTCCAGGACGACGAGCTCGGACGGATCGAATCCGTCCGACACAACCCGCCGCAACGCCTCATCCTCCGACGCCGCGACGCTCCAGGCTCGCATCAGCGAGACCCGGCCGGGCGCCGCCGGACGTCGGTACAGTGTCCACCCGTCCTCGCTCGTCTCGGGGCGCAGCCCCTTCCACGGGGGAGCCTGGGAGGGTCCCACGACCCACGCGACGTCGAGAAGGTCGAGCACCGCGGCGCCGGGATTCCCCAGCGCGGCGACGTTGTACTTGATCCTCGTGGGCTCGACGGCCCGGATGAACAGCCAGAACCGCAGGACCTGGACGGGGTTGTACCCGTGCGCGCTCTCAAGCTCGAAGAGGAGCGAGCGGTTGTTCTCTAGGAGCGGCCAGTATTCCGGTTGGTAGAGAGGGAGGAAGGCCTGTCTCCTCGGAGGGTTCCCCGTGGAGCTCACGTAGCGAGATCCCTCCCCGGCCAGGGCCCGTGCGATACGCGCGGGCTCGAGGTACCCCGCCAGCTTCAGTGAGGGCTCCCCGAAGTTGGTGAGGGGCCGCTGGAGCCTGGGCTCGATCCAGCTCACCTGGAGCCTCTCCCCCGCGCCCTGGCCCCACAGACCGCTGGCGACCAGCTCAACCGCCATCGCCACCGGGAGGAGCGCCAGCATAGGGGCATGGCGGATGGAGAGGACCAGGATGCAACCCGCCACGAGCAGGGCCGCCCAGAACAGCGCCGCTCGTTCGGGATCCCCGAGCACGAGTGGGAGCACGCCCCAGAGGGCGACGCCCGGAGCCACCATCCCGACACGCCGGAGGGCACCCCCGGGCCGGGTCCAAGTGTCCACCCCTACCGCGCACAGGACGGGAATGGCCACCAGCACCGCGAACGACATGCGCAGTGGGACGTGGAACAGGAGGTCCGAGAAGGGAACCCAAGACCCGAGGCCTCCGACCGCATCCGCGACGGCCTGCTGGGAGACGACGTAGAAGACAAGACCGTACGCGGCGAACCCTAGCACCAGGTGGATGTGCCGCCTGGACCACGCCCCAGCGAATGAGAGAGCCAGGGCCCCCGCTCCCAGGTAGGCGCCGGGCGCTGACGACAGCTTGAGCATCCACTGCGGTGGCGACGCGCGCTGAGCCACCGGCGGACCGAGCGATCCGGGGACAACCTCCTTGGCCAGCGCCCGGAGGTGCTCGTACCCTCCACCGAGGGTCGTCCGGGGAAGGTACGCGAGACGCGGGAGGAGGAACGCCAGGTTCACCAGCGGGAACGCCACGAGCGGGAGCGCGAGGATCAGGAGGGCCTGGAGGCCGCGTAGTTCCCGTCGCCTCCTGTCCGCGACGACGCGCGCCGCGAGGTACGCCACGACGGCAGCCGATCCGATGATGAACCCATGGCTGGCGTGGCTCGCCAGAATCTGCCCCCACGCCGCGGATAGGGCGATGAGCCACAGCAACCGTCTCGGCCAATCCCGGGCGCGGGCGTACCGAGCCGCCGTGGCCAGCCCTACCGCCGTCCACGCGAAGCTGGCCGAGAACGGGAGGGACAGCACCATCATCGATCCGCTGATGCCAACACCGAGGGACAATCCTCCGACCGACGCTGCCTCCCAGGACAGCCCCTCCTCGCGGAGGAACCAGTACAGCCCCAGTCCACAGACGATCGGCTGGAGGACAAGATAGGCTCGCATCGCGGCGTCGCACGGCAGCGTGCTGTAGAGGAGCATCGCCTCGAGGTTCATCCAGCCGGATTGCGGATCGGCGGCGAACGGCATGCCACCCATGGCGAAGGGGTTCCATGCCGGGACGTGCCCCCCCGCAAGGCTGGTCCCGAGCAGGCAGTGCGTGGGAAGCCAGAACCCCAGGAGATCCAGCTGCTCGGTGGGGAGCAATCCTCGGAAAGCGATGTCGTGAAGGACCACGAGCACGCTGCCGACGATGAGGACAGGTCCCGCGACTTGCCGAATGACCTCCGGCAAGAAGGCCGGACCAGAATGGCTGCGGGAGTCGCCGACCCGAGTGTCTCCTTCCTCGACCGGCCCAGCAGGCGTCAACCCCGCCCCCAAAGCTAGATCCGGGCGTTGCGCTGGGCTCGGGCCACGCGGAGCTCCCGGCCGACCTTCTTCCAGTCGGAGAACTTCCTGGACCACACGATGTCGGTCACGATCTCGAGGACGCCGAATCCCAGCAGCGCCCAGAGGGACCAGGCGGGAAGGAGGTCGTAGCCCGCCGCGGCGTGGGAGACGTACGCCCCCGCGAACACCGCGAACGGGGCCGCCTTCGAGGCGAGCGCGCCGGCCGCGTGCATCGTGGCCCGGTTGCTCGGGTCGGCCTTGAGGTAGCTCTCGTAGTCGGTCTTGATCCCCGGCTGGATCCGAAAGGGCCCATCCAGGTAATACCAGAGGAAGCGGATCCCGACCATCCGGCCCACGGCCCAGTGAGCCAGGTCGTGGACGGCGACGGCCAGCCCGCCAGCCGCGCCGACCACCAGGAGACCGGAGAGGAACGGCTCCGGGGCCGCCGACCGCCGAGCGATGGCCAGGGCGGCGGGCACGAGGCTGGCGGAGACAACCGCGCCGACCAAGAGCAGTAGGTTCCCGAACCACACGGGGAAGCGAAGCCCGGTTCGCTCCTCGAAGGCCTTCCGGTCGATGCGTCCCACCGCCTCGGACCAGTGCTGGGACAGGGCGGGCTCCACCTTGATCCGGTCGACCAGGCGCCAGAACCCCAGGCGCTCCAGCCCGGTCTCGCCCTCGTCGACGGCGCGCTCGATGCGGGCGAGCGCGTCCTGATAGTTCTCGACCGGGGATGTATCGTCCATCTTCTTCCGTGTATACCTTGGGGGCGCCCCCTACAATGGCCCCGGGCCCCCCTCTGGAGGCCTTCTCATGATCGAGACGACCGTTGACGGCCGATACCAGATCGTAGCCCGCATCGCCTCCGGCGGGATGGGCGAGGTCTTCCGGGCCCACGACCCCGTGCTCGACCGGGACGTGGCCTTGAAGGTCTTGCACAACGCCCTGGCTCAGGACGCAGGATTCATCGAGCGGTTCCGTCGGGAGGCCCGCTCCGCGGGGATGCTCTCCCATCCCAACATCGTCGCGGTGCACGACTGGGGCGAGACGAGCGACACCTACTTCATGGTGATGGAATTCATCCGGGGGCCAAACCTCCGGACCGTGCTCATGAAGAACGGGCCCATGGCACCGGCCCAGGCCGTGGAAGTCGCCTCCCAGGTTCTGGCCGCCCTGGAACACGCCCACGAGCAAGGGATCGTGCACCGCGACGTGAAGCCGGAGAACATCCTCATCACCCGGAACGGCGTGGTGAAGGTGGCCGACTTCGGGCTGGCCCGGGCCCTCGCCGCGGCGCGGGTGAGCCACGCGCCGGGAACCGTCACCGGGACGGTCCAATACCTCTCACCCGAACAGATCGAGGGCCAGGCGGCCGACGCCCGAACGGACCTGTACTCCGCGGGCATCGTCCTCTACGAGCTCCTCGTGGGGAAGGTGCCCTTCAGCGGGGAGACCTCCCTGGCCATCGCGTACAAGCATCTCCGGGAGCGGGTGCCTCCGCCCTCGGCATCGAACCCGATGGTGCCGCCCTCGCTCGACCGGGTGGTCCTCTCGGCGACCGAGCGGGATCGCGACCGTCGGACCTCCGACGCCCGCTCGATGCGGGCCGAGCTAAGCAGGGCTGCCGCCGAGCTGCCGCCCGCAGCGGCGCTCTCAGAGCTCGTGGCCCAGGTGCCGCCGGCCGAGGAGGT
>DASYVD010000024.1:0-14120 GCA_036000545.1 Actinomycetota bacterium
GACCGAGGGTTCTACCGAAGCTATTTCAAGTCCCTGCGCGTGCTCGACCCGAGCAAAGGCTGAACACGAGATTCACGCCTCAAACGGTTCGTAGCCTTCGGCCGCCGTGGGCCACGGGCGGGAGCGCTCCCAGGCTTCCGCCAGTTCGAGCAGCATACCGTCGTGGAAGCGCGGGCCGGTGAACTGGAGCCCGAAGGGGACACCGTTCTTCAGGCGTCCGGCGGGCATCACGATCGCCGGCACACCGGCGAGGTTCTGCACGCTCACGTTGTAGGCCTCCGACGGCGGGTCGACGTGGTCCGAGCCGGGGAGCGGTCCCTCGGCCGTCCAGCCTTCCACGGTCAGCGTGAGGCTTGCGATCACCGTGTCATCCACCAGGACAGCGTCCAGCTCTTCGGCGTACTCGGCGGCCCGGGCCCGAACCGTCCGGTATTCCTCGTCTGTCACACGGAGGCCGAACTCGACGAACTCACGAGTGGCAGGATGAAACGCGTCAAGTGATCTGCCTGCCCGCGCCCTTCCGAGCCACTCCACTAGCTCGGGCCCGGTCCACACCGACCAATCGTCCTCGGGGTTGCCCGCGCGGATCACCTCCTCCAGCTCGACGAGCTCCACGGGGAGCCCCAGCTCCCGCCCCATCGCGGCGACCGCATCCTCGAACGCCGCCTCCACCTCTTTCGAGAGTGGAAGGCCGTGGAAGAAGCGGGGCATTGCCAGCACTCTTCGCGGCAGCCGATCTTCGCCGAGGCTTCTCTCCGGATCGGCGGCCTCTACCTCCAGCAGCAGCCGGACGTCGTCCACCGAGACCGCCAGCGGGCCGCAGGTCGTCAGGTCCGGCCACAAGAGCGCAGGGTCGCGGGCGACGACACCGTTAGTCGGCTTCAGGCCTACCAGGCCGCAGAACGCGGCGGGGATCCGGATCGACCCGCCGGTGTCGGTGGCCGTACCCACCGGCACCATCCCCGCGGCGATGGCCGCCCCGGAGCCGCCGCTCGAGCCGCCCGGCGACCACTCCGGCGCCCACGGGTTGCGGGTCAGTCCGAACAGCCGGTTCGCAGTGAACCCTTCGCAGGCGAACTCGGGGGTGTTCGACTTCCCCACCGGGATCGCTCCCACCGCGCGAAGGCGCCGCACGATCTCTCCGTCGCCCTCCGCCGGCGGGGCGTCAGCGAACAACAACGAGCCGTGGGTGGTGGGCATCCCCCGAAGGTCCTCGATGTCCTTGACCAGGAAGGGGATGCCGGCCAGAGGCCCGGGATCCTCGCCGCGCACGACGCGCTCGCCCATCGCCGCCGCCTCGGTCAGGGCCTCCTCGGCGCGGAGGCCCACCACTGCCCCGATCTCCGCGTCGAGCGCCTCGATCCGCTGCAGCGCCAGCTCCACCAGCTCGCGAGCAGCGACGCGGCGGCTTCGGACGGCCTCGGCGAGCTGACGCAGCACGGCGGGGCCATCCTACGCGGCGCTAGGATGGGCGCCGTGCCCGACCGATCGCGCAGGGTGTCGGCGAAGGCCTCGTCGTTCACCGAGTCGGTGATCCGGGAGATGACCCGGATGGCCATGGAGAACGACGCCATCAACCTGGCCCAGGGGTTCCCCGACTTCGCCACGGCCCCCGAGCTCAAAGCGGCGGCCACCCGGGCCATCGAGTCCGATCTCAACCAGTACCCCATCACCTGGGGCGAGCCCGAGCTACGCGGGGCCATCGCCGCCAAGTACGAGCGCACCTACGGGATGAGCGTGGATCCCGAACGCAACGTGTGCGTCACGTGCGGCTCGACCGAGGCGATGGTGGCCTCACTCCTGGCCATCCTCGACCCCGGAGACGAGGTGGTGATCTTCGAGCCCTTCTACGAGAACTACGGGCCGGACACCATCCTCGCCGGCGCCGTTCCCCGGCAGGTGGCCCTGCGTCTTCCCGACTGGACCTTCGACGAGGCCGAGCTGGCCGCGGCGTTCAATGACCGGACCCGGGGGATCGTCGTCAACACGCCGAACAACCCGACGGGGAAGGTGTTCACTCGGGAGGAGCTCGAGGTGATCGCGGGCCTGTGCCAGAAGTGGAACGCCATCGCGTTCACCGACGAGATCTACGAGCACATCGTGTACGACGGCGCCCGGCACGTACCCATCGCCACCGTTCCGGGCATGGAAGACCGCACCGTAACCATCAGCGCGCTGTCGAAGACTTACGCGGTGACCGGGTGGCGGGTGGGCTGGACGGTGGCCGCCCCGGACCTGATCAAGGGGATCCGCACCGTCCACGACTTCCTCACGGTTGGCGCCCCCACTCCCCTCCAGCACGCCGGAGCCGTGGCGCTCGGTTTCCCGGACGGCTACTACGTCCGGTTGGCCGAAGAGTACGCGGAGCGGCGAGCGCTCCTCCTCGAGATCCTCGACGAGACCGGATTCAAGGCCCAGCCGCCGGCCGGCGCCTACTACGTGATGTCCGACGTCACCCACCTGGGGATCGAGAGCGACATCGAGGCCGCCGCCCGGCTGGTTCGCGAGGCCCGAGTGGCGGTAGTTCCGGGTTCCTCCTTCTTCTCCCGTCCCGAGCTTGGGCGCCACGTGGTCCGGTTCTCGTTCTGCAAGCGGCTGGAGACCCTGCGCGAAGCCGGCAACCGCCTCCGCGCATGGGTCGGCACGTCCCCCTAGCTAGCGCTGGCGTTCGAGAACCGCCGGGTCGGCTCCCAGGAACCGCAACAGGTTCCCGAACAACGCGAACAGCGAGAACACCGAAGTGGCCAACCCGATGAACACCACTGTGACGGCGGCGATGGTCGGGGTGAACCCGTACCGAAGGCTGTTGAAGATCTTGATCGGCAGCGTCTCCACGGAGAACCCCGCCACCAGGAAGGCGATGATGTACTCGTTCAGGCTGAGCACGAACGCCGCCGCATACCCGGTGATCATCGACGGAACCAGCAACGGAAACGTCACCGTGCGGAACGTTTTCCGTGGGTTGGCTCCCATGGTCTGGGCCGCCTCGGGTAGCGCGGGGTCGAGGGTGTCCATGGCCAGGCTGATGGTGATGAGCGGAAGCGTCGAGAAGAAGATGCCGTGGGCCACGATGACGTTCTCGATCCGGCCGATGTGGTTCACGCCGTTCCAGAACACCTGGGCTCCCAGCGCGCTGATCACCGGGGGCAGCATGAACGGGAGGATCCCGAGTCCGTACAGCAAGGGCGTCAGCCGCACCCGGTAGGCGCGCAACACGTACGCCATGGGCAGCGCGATGGCCACCGCCAGCGCCGCTCCGGCCGTGGCGATGATCAGGCTGCGCTCGATGGCGCTCCGCCACCCCGTGTCGGCCCAGATCTGCCCGTACCAGTGAAGCGAGAACCCCCCGGGCGGGAAGTCCATGTACCGGCTGGGGTTGATCGAAACGATCGCCACCACCAGCAGCGGGGCCACCAGGAACATCACCACCAGCACCGCCAGGACCACCCGCAGGGCTCGCACTACTCGGCCCTCCGGGTCTTGGACTCGATCAGCAGCACCATCCCCACCAGCCCCAGGCTGAGCACCGTGAGGACCATGGCCATGGCCGAGGCGAAGGGGACGTTTGCGTTGAACGAGGCCTGGTCCGAGATGAACACCGACAGTGTCCAGTGCTCCGGCCGCCCGAGGATCGCCGCGATCAGGTAGCTCCCCAGCGTGAACACGAACACCAGGAGGAACGCGGCCATGATGGTGGGGCGCATGATGGGGATGACCACGGTCCGGAAGGTTCGCCACGGGCTGGCCCCCAGCGTTTGCGCGGCCTCGGACACCTCTCGGTCCAGCCGCGACAGCTGTGGGTACAGGGTGAGGATGCAGTAGGGGAAGGCGATGTAGGACAGGCCCAGGAGCACGGCGATGAAGCCGGGTTGGTAGGGCTGGGCCTCCCCCATCAGCCCCAACCAGACCAGGATGTTGGAGATCCCCGCGGCCCGCCCCAGGACCACGCTCCAGCTGAACCCCACGATGACCTCGGAGAGCGACAGCGCCGACATCACCAGGACCAGCAGCACGACGTGAGGGCGGCGCCTCATCTGAGTCAGGAAGTAGGTGAACGGGAAGGCCAGGGTCACACACGCCGCCGCGGCGACCAGCGAGACCCAGATGGAGAAGAGGGCCCGCTCCACGAACAACCCGCTGAACAGGCGGGTGTAGCTTGCCAGCTCGAACCCGGGCTCGTAGAACCCACCGGAGATCCGGCGGTAGAACGACGCCGCCACCATCATCAGGAACGGCGTCAGGAAGAAGATGGCCAGCATCCCCACGGGGAAAGCCAGAACCAGGTAGGAACGAACGCTTGGTCGCCTGCGCCCGCTCACTCCCGGACCACCACGCAGGCCTCTGGCGGGAAGCGCACCGTGACCGCGTCTCCCTGCGACACCGGAACCCGTTCCCGGGGGCTTCCCGCCACCACCACGTGGTCCTCCAGGCCGCAGTCCACGTAGCACTCGAACAGCTCGCCCAGGTCGCGCACAAAGACCACCGTTCCGGGCAGGCTGTTCTCGTCCGAGGCCACGCCCGCTTCCAGATGCGCGTCCTCCGGCCGCACCGACAGCAGGACCCGTTCCCCTTCCGACGGAGCCTGTCCGTCGAGGGCGAAGGGCCGGTCTCGGACCATGACCCGCCCGCCTCTTGCGGCAGTGCCCTCCAGCAGATTGGTGGAGCCCATGAACTTGGCCACGAACGCCGTCGCCGGCCGTCGGTACACCTCGAGCGCCTCGCCCGTCTGCTCGATCCGACCATCGCGCATCACCACCACCAGGTCGGACATGGTCATGGCCTCGCGCTGGTCGTGGGTGACCATGATCGTGGTGATCCCCAGCTTCTGCTGGAGCAGCCGCAGCTCCACCTGGAGCTGCTCCCGGAGGTTCGCGTCTAGCGCCGACAGCGGCTCGTCGAGGAGGAACAGCCGCGGCTCGAGGGCCAGGGCCCGGGCGGTGGCCACACGCTGTCGTTGTCCCCCGGAGAGCTGCATGATCCGCCGGCTTCCCAGACCCGGCAGGTCCACCAGCCCGAGCAGCTCCTCGACGCGGCGGTTCATGGCGCTTCTGTCCGCTCCCCTGATCCGTAGCCCGTAGGCAACATTGCCCGCCACGTTGAGGTGGGGGAACAGGGCCAGGGTCTGGAACACCATGCCCACGTCGCGGGCGTGCGGGGGCAGGTCGGTGATGTCACGCCCGTCGAGGAACACCCTGCCCTCGGTGGGCTGCTCGAGCCCGGCGATCAGCCGCAGCAGTGTGGTCTTCCCACACCCGGAAGGACCGAGGAAGGAGATCAGCTTGCCGGGCGGCAGCTCGAGGTCGACCCCCGCCACCGCGGTCACCTCGCCGAACAGCTTGACCAGCCCCTGCAGGCGGAGGGCACCCCGGGCTTCCCGCCGCTCGCTCATGACGACGTCTCGGACGGCGGCGCTAGGAGATCACCATCTCCGACCACTTCTGGTCGATCCAGTCCTCCCACTGGGAGTAGATCTTGTACTCGGGACGGAGAGCCACCTCCGGACCCGGGCCGCTCACCGCCTCGTACTCCTTTTCGGTGAGGTCCATCTGGTCCTTCTTCGCCACGGGCGAGGTTCCCAGGGTGCGGGCCAGCTCGGCCTGGATCTCCGGTCGGCAGAAGTAGTCGATGAACGCGTGGCACGCCGCCACGTTCTCGCTGTTCCGCGAGATGTGCCAGAACCCCGAATCGAGGATGGCGCCCTCGGTGGGGAACACGCTGCGGAGCGCCTCCCCCTGCGAAGCCGCGTACGTGGTGATGTCGTGGTAGAACTGGCCCAGCGACACCTCCCCCGTGTTGAAGGCGTTCTGCGCGTTGGCCTCGTCCCGGTACCACAGCTTCACGTTCGGCTTGACCTCCTGGAGCTTCGCCAGGACCTCCAGGACCCCGTCCTGGGTCTGGATCGCGTCGTAGCCGCCGAAGAAGCTCGCCGCGGTGATCTCGATGAGGAAGGAGTTCCCGGCGTTGCGGAGGAGCGCCAGCTCGTTCCGCCACTCCGGGTCCCAGAACGCCGTCCAGGTGTCGGGGCTGTCCTTCACCCGGTCGGTGTTGGAGACGATGGTGATGAACCACGAGACGGCGCCGATGCCTGCAACCCGGCCGTCCTCGCTCTCCCGGATGAACCCCTCGGCGAGCTGGTTCGAGTTCGGGACGGCGGACAGGTCGATGGGGGCGAAGATCTCGCCGTTGATGGCCCGCTGGATGCCCACGCCGGAGAGCATCGAGACGTCCGAGGGGGGCGGGGTGTTCGCCCGCACCGACTGCTGGAGCTGGGTGACCCACACCTCCGAGGTGGGCTCGGAGACCGACTCCACCTCGACCCCCGTCTCCTCGGTGAACGCGGGGTACATCTTGCGGTAGTTCTCCTCGAAGAACCCTCCGTAGGTGCTGGCCTTGATCTTGGTGCCCTCGATGTTCCCGGTCGAGATGGCGGAGGGGCTGGCGGCGGGCTCGGGCGTCCTACCGCAGGCCGCGAGGATGCCGGGGATGGTCAGTGCCCCGGCCGCAAGGGGAACCCGGTTCAGGAAATCACGCCGAGTGAGACGCCGGTCGCTCGCCACGGAGAGCCTCCCTCCGGAAAGGTGCTGGTGGCCGGAACATATACCCGCGTTCCGCCGCCGAGCAAGGTAGGGGGCGGGGGTGGGACTACTGCGCCGGCCCTCTGGCGAACAGCCCCAGGAGCTCGTAGGCCACGTGCGAAGCGGCCACGCCCGTCACCTCGGCGTGGTCGTAGGCCGGCGCGACTTCCACGATGTCGGCGGACACGACGTTGAGTCCGGCAAGGCCCCGCAGGATGCCCAAGAGCTCCCTGGTGGTCAGCCCCCCCGCCTCAGGGGTTCCCGTCCCGGGGGCCATCCCGGGGTCGATCACGTCGATGTCCACGGAGACGTAGACCGGGGCGTCCAAAACCCGATCGCGGATGCGCTGCACGGCGCCCTCCACCCGTATCTCCTCCAGGTCCATGGCGCCGACGATGGCGAACCCGAACCGCTCGTCGTCGGAGAGATCTTCCCGCGAGAACAGCGGTCCCCTGATGCCCACGTGCACCGCGCGGTCCTGGAGGAGCAACTTCTCCTCCCACGCCCGTCGGAACGGGGTCCCGTGCGTGTAGGGCTCCCCGAAATACGTGTCCCACGTGTCGAGGTGGGCGTCGAAGTGCACCAGGGCCACCGGGCCGAACTTGCGGCTCACCGCGCGCAACAGAGGCAGGGCGATCGTGTGGTCGCCTCCCAGCGTGAGCAGGTGGCCGGCGGACCTCAGCAGCTCCTCCGAGCCCCGCTCGATCTGTCCGATGGCCTCCTGGATGCTGAACGGGTTGGCAGCGATGTCCCCTGCATCGGCGACCTGCTGGACGCGGAACGGCTCCACGTCCAGGGCGGGGTGGTAGGACCGCAGCAGCCGGGAGGCCTGCCGGATCGCCGAAGGTCCGAACCGCGCGCCGGGCCTGTAGGTGGTGCCGGAGTCGAAGGGCGCCCCGGCCACCGCCACGTCGCACCTCTCCACCTCGTCGCGGCGGGGAAGGCGGGCGAACGTGGTGGGACCGGCGAACCGGGGGACCTTCAGCGGGTCGACCGGGCCGACGGGCCCCGGCCCATGGTCTTCTCCCGTGGTGTGGCGTGGCACGGCGGCATCATACTGTCGAGCCGAGGCTGGCTAGGAGCGGTTCGCCTCGACGAACCGGAGCATCCGCGTCCACGCGTCGGCCGCGGCGCCCTGGTGCTCGGCGAAGGACCGATCGAAGAACGAGTGGGGCGCGCCCTCGTACACGACGAGCTCGTTCGGGACGCCGGCGTCGTCGAGCGCTTCGCGGAAGGCGTCGATGTGCTCCGGCAGGATCTTGCGGTCCGCTCCCCCGAACAGACCCAGCACGGGAAAGTCGAACCGACCAGCAAGCGCCACTGGGGCTGACGGATCGCCCGGCTCCTCCTCTGCGACCCGCCCGTAGAACCCAATCACCCCGGCCAACCCATTGTCCTCGGCAGCCTGGTTGAACGAGAGCCGCCCTCCCATGCAGAAGCCCACGGTGAAGACGGCGGACGCTCCCCCGCCCTCCGCGGACCTGACATGAGCGATCGCCGCGGCCACGTCGAGGGCGACCGAGCGATCCTCCAGTTGGGCCACGTGCCGCTCGTAGTCGAAGCCGTCTCCCCGGTCTCCGACCCCGGCGGTCCTGCCGAAGTAGTCGATGGCGGTGGCGTGCACTCCGGCCTCCGTGAAGCGGATGGCGAGCTCCTCGTAGAAGGGATGGAGGCCCCTGACGTCGGGGAGGATCACCATCCCGGGGGCTGACGCGGCCTCGGTACGGGCACTGAACGCTCGGAACTCGTTGCCGTCGGCCGCCGTGAGCACGACCCGTTGTCCCGATCCGCTGCCTCCCCGGACTGGCGGGGGCGGAGGACGAGACGACGCGTCGTGACACATCCGGGTCCTACCTGAGCTTTCCGCGGTTTCGCAAGGGCGCCTCAGACGTCGGACTTATCCGCGCGATCGTACCCGACCGCATCACGGCCCAGCCCCGACGACCCCGAGATTCCCGACTGGATCGGGACACCGCTCCCGTGACCCCGGGACACCGGGCGCGCCACCCTCCTCTCGGAACCGACGATAAGGAGGGATGGCAATGGGAATCACCACAAATGGAGGCCGGGTGGCGGCCCTGGGCGTCCTCGCGGTCCTAGCCCTGACAGCCTGCGCTCGGCAGGCGGTAGCGCCCGAACAGCCAGCTGCTCCCGCCCAGGCGAAGCCGCAGCAGGTGACCATCGCCGCCGGCGACGGGTGGGAGGTCACCGGGCTCGACACGCTGAAGGCCGGCTGGGTCACGATTACCTTCAACACGCTCCAGGGCGAGGGCGATCACGGCCTCGAGGTCGTCCGGTTCAAGCAGGATGTGAGCATCGAGCAGCTCCTCTCCACCGAGGATCCCGAAGAGTTCCTGGAGATGGCGGAGCCTCTCGGAGGATTCGTCGGGATCACGGGCGCGGAGAGCCACACCATCACTCTCGAGCTGGAGGCCGGGTCCTACGGGATGGTCGACTTCGGCGGAACTGAGGAAGGCCCGAACTTCGCGCGTGGGATGACGGCCACCTTTGAGGTCACGCAGGGCGACGGGACGGCCGGGATCCGCCCGGCCTCCGACGGCGAGATCGTGATGCGCGAGTTCGCCATCGAGCTCCCCGACGGCTTCACCGGACAGGGGACCTATCTCGTGCGCAACACCGGCGGCCTCATTCACGAGCTGAACATCGGCCGGGTCCCGCCGGGGATCGACCCGATCGAAGAGCTCAAGCGTCACGCCGAGACGGGCCGCGGCCGCATGACAGAGGTTCCCGGCCTGGCCATGATCGGCCCCGGGCGGGAGGCCTACCTGGAGCTGAACCTCACCCAGGGCCCCTACGTCTTCGCCTGCTTCTTCAGCGGAGGACCCGAGGGCGTCCACGCGCTCCAGGGAATGTACGCGCCCGTCACCGTGGGCTGAGGTTCGACGGGGGGCGGCGCCCGGCCGCCCCCCTTCCCCTCTTCCGAGAGCGTCTCTATCCTGCGAGCGAAGGAGAGCGAGTGTCGAGCACAGGAGGCGACCGGCGGCGAGGCTCCAGGGTTCTGGCGTGGAGCCTGTTCGTCGCCACGATCGCGGTGGCCGCGGGTGATATCGCGCTCGGCCTGCCGCTGGGGAAACGGTTGTCACAGGGTCTCACCGATTCATTGTTCCCGGTGGTGTTCGCGTTCGTCGGAGCCCTTATCGCCTCCCGCAAGCCTCGCAACGCGGTGGGATGGACGTTCCTGGCGGCGGGCTTCGTGTACGCGGCGAGCGTGCTGCTCGAGATGTATGCCCGTCAGGGGCTCACTCTGGATCCGAACCTCCACGACGCACTTCCCCTGCCTCGTCCGGATCCGCTTCCGCTCGCCGAGGAGGTGTCATGGCTGAACATGTGGTTGTGGTTCCCGAGCCTCATCGGCCTGATCGTGTTCATCCCGTTGCTATTCCCGGATGGCCTGCCGCCCTCGCCTCGGTGGTGGTGGGTGGCGTGGCTCGCCGCGCTCGGCTTCGCCGTCATCTTCGTCCCCACCGCGGTGGCGGGTTGGCCCCTGCGCGGCACGATCCTGCTCGGTGACTTCGAGTCCCGCCCGGAGTTTGAGTGGACGTTCTATCCGGCGATGGTTGGACTCTCCCTGATCGGCATAGCGGCGGTGGGGTCCGTCGCCAGCGTAGTGGTTCGGTTCCGGCGGTCCCGCGGGGTCGAGCGGCAGCAGCTGAAGTGGTTCGTCTTCGCCGCCACCATCTTGTTGCTGGCGGCGATCAACGCATTCACTCCCTGGACCGCCCCCGAATGGGTCCTTACGTTCGCAGTCCTGGGGCTCGTCGTGGCGGCGGGGATCGCCATCCTCAAGTACCGCCTCTACGACATCGACCTGGTCATCAACCGGTCGCTGGTCTACGGGTCGCTCACCGCGCTCGTGGTGGCCCTGTACGTCGGCACGGTCACTCTCCTGGGACGTCTCTTCAATCCCGGTGGACTGGGAGTCGCGTTGGTCGCGACCGCGGTCGTCGCCGTGCTCTTCAATCCACTGCGCGAGCGACTTCAACGAGGAGTCAACCGCCTGATGTACGGGGAACGCCACGATCCGTACGCGGCGCTCTCACGACTTGGACGGAGTCTCGAGGCGTCGATCTCTCCGGGAGAGGTCCTTCCCAGGGTTACCGAGACGGTTGCTCAGGCCCTCCGGGCGCCGTACGTGGCCGTCGAGCTCCGACGCGACGACGGGTTCGAGCCGGCCTCGAGCTACGGCAATTCGGTGGATGACTCGGTAGAGGTGCCGCTCGCATACCAAGGGGAAACCGTGGGTCGGCTGGTGGTGGGGACGCGAAGCCCGGGCGAACGCTTCTCGGCGGCCGACATGCGGCTTCTCGAGGACCTCTCCCGCCAGGTCGGCGTGGCGGTTCACGCCGTGCGTCTCACTACAGACCTTCAGCGTTCCCGAGAGCGCCTGGTGATGACCCGGGAGGAGGAGCGCCGCAGGCTCCGCCGTGACCTGCACGACGGCCTGGGCCCCACCCTCGCCGCGGTGGCCCTTCAGGTCGAGACGGTCCGGAGTCTTCTCCGCGACGATCCGGCGGCCGCCGATGCCCTGCTGGCCAAGCTGAAGGTCGAGACCCAGTCCGCGATCGCGGGCATCCGGAGGATCGTGTACGACCTCAGGCCTCCGGCCCTCGATGAGCTGGGCCTCGTCGGAGCCCTCCGCGAGGAGGGATCCCGCTTCGTCACCAATGGCGGTCCTCTCTTGGTGTCGGTGGAGAGTTCCGAGGACCTGCCGCCGCTGCCGGCCGCGGTGGAGGTGGCCGCGTACCGCATCGCTCTGGAGGGGATCACCAATGCAGCCCGTCACTCCGGAGCGAGCACGTGCGTTGTGCGGATCGCGAGCAATGGCGGCCTGGACGTGGAGGTCCGGGACGACGGACGAGGCCTGCCCGCGGACTTCCGGGCGGGAGTGGGCCTGACCTCGATGCGCGAGCGCGTCGCCGAGCTGGGAGGGACATTCACCGTCGAGCCCGCCGTCCCGGCCGGGACCCGGATCTTCGCGCACCTTCCGGTGGACCAGCCGTGACCGACACCATCCGAGTGGTGATCGCCGACGACCACCCGGTGTTCCGGGACGGGCTCCGCGGCATCCTGGGCTCGGCCGAAGGCGTGGACGTGGTGGCGGAAGCGGGCACCGGGGAGGAAGCCGTCGCGGCGGTGGCCACCCATCAACCCGACGTCGTGGTGATGGATCTGCACATGCCCGACCTGAACGGGATCGAGGCCACGCGCCGGATCCTCCACCAGAGCCCCCACGTCGGGGTGGTGGTCCTCACCATGTTCGAGGACGACGCCTCGGTATTCGCCGCCATGCGGGCGGGCGCCCGCGGGTACCTCCTCAAGGGAGCGGACAAGGCCGAGATCCTCCGGGCCATCCAGGCGATCGGCTCGGGCGAGGCCATCTTCGGTCCGGCCATCGCCCGGCGGGTCATCGAGTACTTCTCCGCCCCCCAGGTCGCCGGGCCGCCGCTCGCCTTCCCCGAGCTCACCGCTCGGGAGCGGGAGATCCTCGACCACATCGCCCAGGGACTGAACAACGAGGCGATCGCGCGGAAGCTGTACCTCTCACCCAAGACGGTCCGGAACCACGTCTCGAACATCTTCGCCAAGCTCCAGGTGGCGGACCGGGCCCAGGCCATCGTGCGGGCCCGCGACGCCGGCCTCGGTCAGCGACCCGGGGATGCGGGCTGAGCCCCTTGACCCGGTACGTCCTGCACGTCGATCTCGATCAGTTCATCGCCGCGGTGGAGGTGCTGCGCCGGCCGGAGCTGAGGGGGAAGCCCGTCGTCGTTGGAGGCGACGGCGACCCTTCCAAGCGCGGCGTGGTCATGACGGCCTCCTACGAGGCTCGGCGGTTCGGGGTCGGGTCCGCGATGCCTCTCCGGACCGCCTACCGGAAGCTTCCCGAGGCCGTGTTCCTGCCCGCCGACCCGGACGCCTACCGGGCCGCCTCCGGCGAGGTCATGAACACGCTCCGCACATTCCCCGGCACACTCGAGGTGGCCGGGTGGGACGAGGCCTTCCTGGAGGCCGACACCGAAGACCCCGAGGCCCTGGCCCGGGACATCCAGACAGCCGTCCTCGACAAGACCGGCCTCCACTGCTCCGTGGGCATCGGGGACAACAAGCTCCGGGCCAAGCTGGCCACCCCGTTCGGCAAGCCCGGCGGAGTCTTCCGACTCACCGCGGCGAACTGGCACGAGCTATTAGACCGCCGCCCGACCTCGGCCCTATGGGGCATCGGGAAGAAGATTGCCCGGCGGCTCGAGTTTCTCGGGATCCGCACCGTGGCCGAGCTCGCCGCGGCCGACGAGGAACGCCTGGCCCGTGCGTTCGGGCCGAACACCGGGCCGTGGCTTCGCCGCCTGGCCACCGGCGAGGTCCACTCCCACGTCACCGCCGAGCCCCACGTGGCCAGGGGTCGGGGCCACGAGCGCACCTTCCAGGAGAACATCGAGGATCTCACAGCCCTCCGAGAGGAGATCCGGAAGCTCATCCGGGAGCTCACAGAAGAGCTAGTGAAGGAAGATCCCCGGCCGATCGTCCGCGTGGTGGTCAAGGTGCGGTTCGCTTCATTCTTCACTGCCACGCACGGAGTCAAGGTGGAACCGCCCGCCCAGCTCGCCGAGGACGCCGACAAGGCCACCGACGCTCTCGAACGGGCCGCCCTCGAGGCACTCGATCGCTTCGACCTCGACCGCCCGGTCCGGCTGCTGGGCGTGCGAACGGAGTTCGCCTGAGGAAGGAATCTCGCCAGGGCCCGGAGAAACATTCCTGCATCGGTCCACTGGGGGCCCGAATACAGGGGGGCGAGATGGGTAGGGCGCTACGGATCGGCGCCCTGACAGCGCTTCTTATCGGGGCATTGGCGACTCCGGCCAGAGCAGACACCCTCGATACCACAGCCGATGGATGGATCGCTGGGCTGTCCGGGGTCAACCTGGCCACCTTCGCAGCCTTCGGAGGGATCCGATCCGATGGTCAGGTCGTCGGGAGCCTCGAGCACGTCGACCACGGCCCTGACCTCAGGGTCAACAGCACCTCCATCACGAGCTTCAGTCCGGGTTGCACCACCACCATGACAGGGGAGGCCAGGACCACCTCAGGGGACGTGATCTTCTTCGTCACGATGCAGGACAACGACGAGCCCGGGACGCTGGACACGTTCACGATCCAGACGATCGGTGCCATCTCCTACGCGAACTCCGGCGTCCTAGGCGGCGGCAACGTCCAGGCCCTCGACGCGGTGTGCTGGCCTGAGGTCGGCGCTCGCCAGCTCGTCAGATCAAGCTCGAAGGCCTCACCACCGTCGTTGCGGTCGCCGTGTTGTTGGCCGTGTTCGAATCCGGGGGCGAGGCGGCGCTCACCGAGACAGTGTTCGTGATGGTCCCCTTCTGGGTGGGCTTGACCGTGATGACGATGGTCACGCTCTCGCCACTGAGCATGTCGCCGATCGAACAGTCCACCTGTCGCTTCTTCGGCTTCAGGGTGCACGTGCCCTTCGTGGTCGTCGCCGAGCCGAACCCGGCGTTCTTGGGCAGCTGATCG
>DASYVD010000025.1:0-36338 GCA_036000545.1 Actinomycetota bacterium
CGGGTTCCCGGCCAGGATGTCGCCGGAGAGGTAATCCGGACCGCCGTTCCAGCCGGTGACCACCCCGCCGGCCTCCTCTATCAGGAGGGCTCCCGCAGCCACGTCCCAGGCGCTCAGTCCAAGCTCGAAGAAGCCGTCGAGGCTCCCCGCAGCGACCCACGCCAGGTCCAGAGACGCCGCCCCCGGGCGCCGAAGGTCCTCGAAGTTCCGCAGGGCCGGCCGGAGCAGTCGCTCGTACTGGGGAAGGCGGTCCTTCACCCGGAAGGGGAACCCCGTGGCCACGACGGCGGTCGAAGGCTCCCGCGAGGAGACGTGCAGCGTCCGGCCCTTGCCCTCGGCCCCCCGCCCCCGGGCGGCGGAGTAGGTGAGTCCCAGCACGGGGGCGTGGACGGCCCCGGCCACAGGCCGCCCGGCCTCCATGAGGGCCACCGACACCCCGAACACCGGCAAACCGTGGAAGAAGTTGGTCGTCCCGTCGAGGGGATCCACCAGCCAGAACAGGTCGGACCGCTCACCTCCCATCTCTTCGCCCACGACGGACAGGTCTGGGGCCTCCCTCCGGAGGAAGGTCTCGATGGCCCCCTCGGAGCGGCCATCGAGCTCGGTGACGTAGTCGCCCGACGACTTCTCCCGGACCTCTCGGGCAGGGCCTCCGTCCCCCCTGCCGACGTCCCAGGCCTCCATGAGGACCCGGCCGCCCTCCTGGGCGGCGCGGACGGCCAGGGCGCGGGCCCTGTCGAGGTCGGGGGCGAGCATGGCGGGCCCCATTGTAGGCAGGCGCCTTCTGTGCTGGTCAGCGCGCTGATTGACACCCTTTCCATCGCGCTATACTCTTAACCATTGTGGCCCGGCGAGGCCGGGCTGCAGCGCGTCCAACCACGAGATCCCAGGGGTACCCGCAGTACTCTCGGGTGGGACCTCGTCGCCGGGCCCAGCGGGCCCGGTTTTCGATGGGAAACCCCTGGTGGCAGTGAGAACAACGTACAGAAAGACGGGCGAAGTATGCCGACGGTACAACAGCTGGTCAGAAAGGGACGGGAGTCCCTGCGGAGCAGGACGAAGACTCCGGCGCTCAAGGGGTCACCCCAGCGCCGGGGCGTCTGCACGCGCGTCTATACGGTCACTCCCAAGAAGCCGAACTCGGCCCTCCGGAAGGTGGCCCGGGTCCGCCTGACCAGTGCCACCGAGGTAACCGCGTACATCCCCGGCATCGGCCACAACCTCCAGGAGCACTCCATCGTGCTGGTCCGGGGCGGCCGGGTGAGGGATGTCCCCGGGGTCCGCTACAAGGTCATCCGGGCCGCACTGGACACCGCCGGCGTCGCCGACCGTCGGAGGGGCCGGTCCAAGTACGGGGCCAAGAAGCCCGCCTAGGAGTCGACGATGCCGAGGCGAGGCCCTGCTGGCAAGCGCGAGGTCCAACCGGATCCCATATACCAGAACCCCCTGGTCACTCAGCTCATCAACAAGCTCATGGTGGACGGGAAGAAGTCCTTGGCGGAGCGGACCGTGTATCGCTCCCTAGAGCGCATCAGCGAACGGACCCAGGGCGACCCCGTGGTCACCCTGAAGAAGGCGGTGGAGAACACCCGGCCGCTGCTCGAGGTTCGCTCACGCCGGGTCGGCGGCGCCACCTATCAGGTGCCGGTAGAGGTCCGTCCGCACAGGGGAACCACGCTGGCCCTCCGGTGGCTGGTCACCTACTCGCGGCAGCGCAAGGGCCGGGACATGGTGGACCGGCTGGTCGGCGAGATCATGGACGCCTCCCAGGGCCAGGGCTCGGCAGTGAAGCGCCGGGAGGACCTCCACAAGATGGCTGAGGCCAACAAGGCCTTCGCCCACTACAGGTGGTGATGGTGGCCACCCCAGCGAGGAACGTCGGAATGGCTCAACCCGCGGAGCAGGTAAGGCGCCAGGCCGGAGGCGAGAAGGGCCTCGTCATCCGGGAGTACCCGCTGGGCAGGACCCGGAACATCGGGATCATGGCCCACATCGACGCGGGCAAGACCACCACCACCGAGCGGATCCTCTACTACACCGGAAAGACCTACAAGATCGGCGAGGTACACGAGGGCACCGCCCAGATGGACTGGATGGTCCAGGAACAAGAGCGAGGCATCACCATCACGTCCGCCGCCACCACCTGCAAATGGAAGGACCACTGGATCAACATCATCGACACGCCGGGCCACGTCGACTTCACCGTCGAGGTCGAGCGTTCCTTGCGTGTGCTCGACGGGGCCATGGCCGTCTTCGACGCCGTGGCCGGCGTGGAACCGCAGTCCGAGACGGTGTGGCGCCAGGCGGACCGCTACCGAGTACCCAGGATCTGCTTCGTCAACAAGATGGATCGAGTCGGCGCGGACTTCTTCCGCACCGTGAAGATGATCGAGGACCGGCTCCATGCGACCCCCCTGGTGATCCAGCTTCCCTGGGGGATCGAGGACTCTTTCGTGGGTGTCATCGACCTGGTGGAGATGAAGGGGCGGCAGTGGACCAGCGAGAAGGGCGAGGAGTGGGAGGACACGGAGATCCCCCAGGAGCTCCGGGCGGAGGCCGAGGACTGGCATCACCGCCTGTTCGAGCAGCTCGCGGACCACGACGAGGCTCTGATGGAGAAGTTCGTCCACGAGGAAGAGCCGGGCCCCCTGGAGTTGAAGCGGGCCATCCGCCGGGCCACCCTGGCAGTGGAGGGTACGCCGGTCCTGTGCGGGACGGCCTTCCGCAACAAGGGAATCCAGCCCCTCCTCGACGCCATCGTGGACTACCTCCCGTCGCCACAGGACGTGCCACCGATGGAGGGACAGATCCCCGGATCCAGGGAACTTCAGACACGCAAGGCCGACGACGGTGAGCCGTTCGCCGCTCTGGCATTCAAGGTGATGTCCGACCCCTACGTGGGGCGGTTGACGTACTTCCGGGTCTACTCGGGTCACGTCCGGGCCGGCGCCCACACCAACAACTCCACCAAGGACCGCAAGGAGCGCATCGGCCGGATCCTCCAGATGCACGCCAACCACCGCGAGGACAAGGAGGCCGCCTTCGCCGGAGACATCGTGGCCGCGGTGGGCCTGAAGCACACCACCACCGGCGACACCCTGTGCGATCCGAGCGAGCCCATCGTCCTCGAGTCGATGAACTTCCCCGCTCCGGTGATCTCCGTGGCCATCGAGCCGAAGACCAAGGCCGACCAGGAGAAGCTGGCCACCGCGCTCCAGCGTCTGGCCGACGAGGACCCCACCTTCCTGGTCAAGAGCGACGAGGAGACCGGTCAGACCATCATCTCCGGGATGGGCGAGCTCCACCTGGAGGTCCTGGTGGACAGGTTGACCCGGGAGTTCAAGGTCGCCGCCAACGTGGGCAGGCCACAGGTGGCTTACCGGGAGACCATCCGCCGCCACGTGGAGAAGGTGGCGGGCCGGTACGTGAAGCAGACCGGCGGCCATGGTCAGTACGGTCACGTGGTCGTGGACTTCGAGCCCACGGGCCCGGGAGGGGGTTACGAGTTCGTCAACAAGATCACCGGCGGCAAGATCCCCAACGAGTACATCCCTTCTGTTGACCAGGGCATCCAGGAGGCCATGGAGACCGGGGTCCTGGCGGGCTATCCGCTGGTCGACCTTCGGGCCACCCTCGTGGACGGGAGCTACCACGAGGTGGACTCCTCCGAGATCGCATTCAAGATCGCCGGTCAGATCGCACTGCGCGACGGGGCCCGCAAGGCTCACCCGGTGCTGCTCGAGCCGGTGATGCAGGTCGAGGTGGTGACCCCCGAGGACTACATGGGCGACGTCATCGCCGACCTCACCGGACGGCGCGGGAAGATCGAGCGCATGGACCAGCGGGCGGCCAGCCAGGTGATCCGGGCCCACATCCCGCTGGCGGAGATGTTCGGCTACGCCACCGACCTGCGGTCGAGGACCCAGGGGCGGGCCACGTACACCATGCAGTTCCACTCGTACCAGGAGGTACCGGCCTCGATCGCCGAGACCATCGTGGCCAAGGTCCGGGGATCCTGATGGCCGCGCCGAAGATCCGGATCAAGCTTAGGGCCTACGACCACGAGCTGCTCGACCAGGCCGCTCGGGACATCGTGGAGCATGTCCAACGGACGGGCGCCAAGGTGGTGGGACCGGTTCCTCTGCCCACGCGGCGGTCGCTCTTCACCGTGATCCGTTCCCCCCACAAGGACAAGGACAGCCGCGAGCACTTCCAGATGCTCACGCATCAGCGGCTCATCGACATCGTGGACGCCACGTCGAAGACGGTGCAGGAGCTCCAGCGCCTGAACTTGTCGGCCGGCGTGGACATCGAGATCAAGTTGTGATGAGGGGACGCTGCCGAAGGCAGCGGACCGAGGATGGACAACTAGGAGGAAACCTGTGGCGGAGGTAAAGGGCATCCTGGGCGAGAAGCTGGGGATGACCCAGGTGTTCACGGAGGAGGGTCGGGCCGTCCCGATCACCGTGATCAAGGCCGGGCCCTGCCGGGTGGTGCAGGTGAAGACCCCGGAGAGGGACGGCTACGCCGCAGTGCAGTTGGCCATGGGCCAGGCCCGGCGGGCAACCAAGCCGCTGGCGGGCCACTACGGCAAGGCCGGGGTGGAACCGGGCCGCCACCTGGTCGAGCTCCGCACCGACGACGCGTCCTCGTACGAGACCGGCCAGGAGATCAGGGCCGATGTGTTCCAACCCGGACAGCACGTCGACGTCGTGGGCGTGTCGAAGGGACACGGATTCGCCGGGCCGATGAAGCGCCACGGCTTCGCGGGACTGTCGGCGTCGCACGGGACCGAGCGCAAGCACCGCAGCCCCGGCTCCATCGGGGCGGCGTCCACCCCGTCACGAGTGTTCAAGGGGATCAAGATGGCCGGCCAGCTCGGCAACGAGCGCGTGACGGTGCTGAACCTCGAGGTGGTGGAGAGCGACCCGGAACGTCATCTGCTCCTGGTGAAGGGGGCGGTGCCGGGCCCCGTCGGGGGCCTGCTGATGGTGCGCTCGGGAGTCAAGACCAGAGAGACGAGGAAGGCCTAATGAGGAGAGGGAATTAGGTCATGGCGAAGGTGGAGGTCCTCGACCAGACCGGGAAGAAGGTGGGCCAGCACGAGCTCGACCCCGCCGTCTTCGACGTGCAGGTGAACGTGCCGGTCATACACCAAGTCGTCGTGGCCGGACTGGCCGCGGCGCGCCAGGGCTCGCATTCCACGAAGACCAGAGCCGAGGTGTCCGGCGGTGGCCGGAAGCCCTGGCGCCAGAAGGGAACCGGGCGGGCCCGCCACGGCTCGATCCGCTCTCCGCTGTGGGTCGGCGGAGGGGTGGCTCATGGGCCCAAGCCGAAGGAGTACGAGCAGCGAGTCCCGAAGAAGATGAAGCGACTGGCCCTGCGTTCGGCGCTGACGGATCGGGCTCGCGAGGGCCGGATCAAGGTGGTCGATGCCCTGTCCTTCGACGAGCCCAAGACCAGGGATGCCGTGGAAGCCCTGGGATCGCTGGGAACCTTCGGGAACGTGCTGGTTGTCCTGGCGGAGCCGAACGAGGTCGTCGAGAAGTCCTTCCGCAACCTCGCCGAGGTGAAGATCGTCTACCCGGGCAACCTGGCCACCTACGACGTGCTGTACGCGGATTGGCTCCTGTTCACCCGGGGCGCCCTCGAGGTGATGAAGCCGTGAAGGGCCCCCGCGACGTGATCCTCCGGCCCGTGGTTTCGGAGAAGAGCTACGCCGGGCTGGAGCAGAACCGCTACACGTTCATCGTGAGCCCGGAGGCCAACAAGACCGAGATCAGGGAAGCGGTCCAGGCGATCTGGAACGTCCGTGTGCTCAAGGTGAGCACGATGAACCGCCGGGGGAAGACCAAGCGGTTCCGCTTCACGCAGGGTCGACGGGCCGATCAGAAGCGGGCCGTGGTCACGCTGGCCCCCGGCGACTCGATCGAGATCTTCGAGCAGAAGTAGGCGATATGGCGATCAGGAAATACAAACCGACGACGCCGGGCCGCCGCGGGGCGGGGGTATCTGACTTCTCCGAGGTCAGCCGGAAGGGACCGGAGAAGTCGCTCGTCCGTCCCCGGCCCCAGAAGGCGGGCCGAAACGTGTACGGGCGGATCACCACCCGGCACAAGGGCGGGGGACACAAGCGCCAGTACCGGCTGGTCGACTTTCGCCGGGAGAAGGACGGCATCCCGGCGAAGGTGGCGTCGATCGAGTACGACCCAAACCGGTCCGCTCGCATCGCGCTTCTGCACTACGCGGATGGGGAGAAGCGGTACATCCTGGCGCCCCAGGGGCTCCGGGTCGGTGACCTGCTATCCTCGGGCTCCGGAGCGGATATCCGCCCGGGCAACGCCCTACCTCTGACCAACATCCCGGTGGGCACCGTGGTGCATGCCGTCGAGTTGCGGCCGGGAGGGGGGGCCAAGATGGCCCGCTCGGCAGGGACCGGGGTTCAGGTGGTGGCCAAGGAGAGCGGTTTCGCGCACCTCCGGCTTCCATCGGGCGAGATCCGGCTGGTCGATCTGCGGTGCCGGGCCTCCGTCGGTCAGGTCGGCAACCCCGAGCACGAGCTCATCTCGCTCGGGAAAGCCGGGCGGAAGCGCTGGCTGGGCGTCCGTCCGACCACCCGCGGGGTGGCCATGAACCCCGTGGACCACCCGCTCGGCGGGGGCGAGGGAAAGTCGTCCGGGGGGCGGCATCCCACCTCCCCGTGGGGGAAGAAGGAAGGCCGGACCCGGAAGAAGGACAAGGCCTCGGACCGGTACATCGTGCGCCGGCGAGGCAAGGGAAGGGGATAACGAGTGCCCAGATCGGTGAAGAAGGGACCGTTCGTCGACGACCATCTCCTTCGAAAGGTGGAGGAGATGAACAAGAGCGGCGGGAAGCGGGTCATCCGCACCTGGTCGCGTCGATCCACGATCATCCCCGAGATGGTGGGACACACGATCGCCGTGCACGACGGCCGCAAGCACGTTCCGGTGTTCGTCACCGAGGCGATGGTGGGCCACAAGCTGGGGGAGTTCGCCCCCACCCGAACGTTCCGAGCGCATGGGCACCACACCGAGCGAAGCACTTCACTGAAGTGATGACGGGGGTCCAGGGGGCGAGCAGCCCCGCGAGGCGGAGCCGAGCGGATCAAGGCTGCTCGAGTCCCCCTGGCCGAAGCGCCTCGCCCAAGGCGAGGGGCTGAGGAAGGAGAAATGGAAGCGAGAGCGGTCGCCAAGTTCGTGAGGGTCTCGCCGTTCAAGGCGAGGCGCGTGATCGACCTCATCCGCGGCAAGCACGTGGATGAGGCCCGGCGCATCCTCGGTCACTCGCCGTACGGGGCCACCCGCCCGGTGCGGAAGCTCCTCGAGTCCGCCGTGGCGAACGCGGGACAGAAGCCGGGAGTGGTACCGGAGAACCTGTTCGTGATGCGGGCGTTCGTCGACGAGGGCCCCACGCTTCGGCGGTGGCGGCCCCGGGCGCAGGGCCGCGCGACACGGATCCGTAAGCGCACCAGCCACATCACCGTCGTGGTTGGAACCACCGAGGAGGTATCCGTTGGGCCACAAGGTTAACCCCTACGGGTTCCGTCTCGGGGTCATCTACCCGTGGAAGTCGAAGTGGTACGCCGGCAAGCGCGAGTACGCCGATTCCCTCCACCAAGACGTGGCCATCCGTGCGTACATCCGCTCGCATCTGTCGCGGGCCGGGATCTCCAACATCGACATCGAGCGGAAGGGCGACCAGATCCAGGTGTTCATCCGCACGGCCCGCCCCGGGATCGTCATCGGCCGAAAGGGCGCCGAGGTCGATCGGGTCCGCCGGGACGTCGAGAAGATGACCGGCCGGCGCGTTGACGTGAAGGTCGAGGACATGAACCAGGCCGCCGCGGAGTCCCGCCCGGAGACCGACGCCACGCTCCTGGCCCAGGGGACTGCGGAGCAGCTCGAGGGCCGGGTGTCCTTCCGCCGGGCCATGCGCCGGGCGGTGCAGACGGCAATGCGAGCCGGGGCCTTGGGCGTGAGGGTCCAGTGTGGAGGCAGGCTAGGCGGGACGGAGATGAGCCGCCGGGAGTGGTACCGGGAGGGTCGGGTCCCCCTCCACACGCTCCGGGCGAAGATCGACTACGGGCAGGCCGAGGCCAACACCACCTTCGGAAAGATCGGCGTCAAGGTGTGGGTCTACCACGGTGACGAGATCCCCTCAGAGGAGAAGGAGACGGCCATGGCCCGGGCCCGGGCCCTCGCGGGGATGCGGGCACCGACCGGCGCTTCCACCGGCGCCCTGATCACCGACCCCAAGGATCTCGCCGACGTCGAGGAGGAACCCGTCCCAACCCCGGGACCGGAGGAGCCTGAGGCCGAGGCACCCCCCGCGGCGGCGGAACCGTCAGCCGAGGCAGAGGCACCCGCCACAGGAACCGAGCCGACCCCTGAAGGGCCCGCCGGAACGGCGGAGGCGACCGCCGGGGAGGGGCCGGCGAAGAGCCGCAAGAAGCCGACTGCAGCACGGAAGCGGCCATCGAGTCGACGAACCAAGGCTCCTAAAGCCGAAGCCGAGGCCGAGGCCGAGGCTGCAGAGCCGGGCGAAGGCCAGGGCGGTGAGGCCTGATGCTCCAGCCGAAAAAGGTGAAGCATCGCAAGCAGCAGCGGGGCCGGATGCGCGGCAAGGCAAAGGGCGGCCTCGAGGTGCACTTCGGCGATTACGGTCTCGCTGCTCTCGAGCCGGGATGGATCACCAACCGCCAGATCGAGGCGGCCCGGGTGGCCATGACCCGTCACATCCGCCGGGGCGGGAAGGTATGGATCAATATCTTCCCCGACAAGCCGGTGACGAAGAAGCCGGCGGAGACGCGGATGGGTTCGGGCAAGGGAAACCCTGAGGTGTGGGTGGCCGTGATCAAGCCCGGCCGAGTGATGTTCGAGCTGTCCGGAGTGTCCGAGCCGGTGGCCCGGGAGGCCATGAGCCGGGCCGCCCAGAAGCTACCCATCAAGTGCAAGTTCATCGCCCGTGTGGGAGGCCCGGAGTGACGCAGGCGGCGGAGCTTCGCGAGCTGCCGGATGCCGAGCTCAGGAGCCGGCTGGAGTCGGCCAAGGAGGAGCTATTTAACTTGAGATTCCAGCTGGCCACGGGCCAGCTCGACAACGCCATGAGGATCAAGGAAGTCCGTCACGAGGTTGCCCGGATCCTCACCGTGCTGCGCCAGCGCGAGCTGGAAGAGGGTGCCGAGGACACCGCCGCCCAGCCCGAGACCCAGGAGGAGGCCTCCTGATGACTGCGCCGAGAGGGGAACGGAAGGTCCGGACCGGCGTGGTGGTTTCGGACCGCATGGACAAGACAGTCATCGTGCGGATCGAGTCCCAGAAGCGTCATCCCCTGTACGGGAAGACCGTGCGCCGGTCGTCCAGGTTCGCCGCCCACGACGAGGCCAACGAGGCCCACGTGGGTGACGTCGTGAGGGTGATCGAGACCCGCCCGCTGTCCAAGTCGAAGCGCTGGCGGGTCGTCGAGATCGTGGAGAAGGCCCGATGAGAGCACGCAGGAGGAGGCGCGCCTCGCCTCAGACGAGGGGCTGAGGATGGAGATGAGAGGAAACGCGTGATCCAGCAGGAGTCGCGGGTCAGGGTGGCCGACAACACCGGCGCCCGAGAGGTGCTGTGCATTCGGGTGCTGGGAGGCTCGGGTCGCCGGTACGCTCGGATCGGGGACATCATCGTCGGGAGCGTCAAGGAGGCGTTGCCCGGAGCGCCGGTGAAGAAGGGCGATATCGTCCGGGCGGTCGTCGTCCGCACCGCCAAGGAGAGGCGCCGATCCGACGGCTCCTACATCAAGTTCGACGACAACGCGGTGGTTCTGATCGAGACGAACACACGGAACCCGCGCGGCACCCGGATCTTCGGTCCGGTGGCCCGGGAACTCCGGGAGAAGCGATTCATGAAGATCATCTCGCTCGCACCGGAGGTCCTGTGATGGAGGTGGACGCCTGATGCCCGGCGTGGACATCAAGAAGGACGACGAAGTTCTGGTGATAGCGGGAAAGGATCGTGGCCGGCGCGGCCGGGTGGTGAAGGTGATGCCGGATCGGGGCCGAGTCCTGGTCGAGGGCGTGGCCCGGGCCAAGAAGCACTCCCGCACGAGTGGCCGCCGCTCCACCAGTGGCCGCCAGCTCCAGCAGGGAGGCATCATCGACGTGGAGCAGTTCGTAGACATCTCGAACGTGCAGCTCGTGTGCAAGTCCTGCGGGCAGCCCACCCGCGTCGGGCATCGAGTCGAGAACGGCAAGCGAACGCGCGTGTGCAGGAAGTGCGGAGCTGATCTCTGATGGCGAAGGATGGGTACGTGCCCAGGCTCAAGCAGCGATTCCGGGAGGAGCTCCTGGCCCGGCTCCAAGAGGAGCTCGGCTATGGGAACGCCATGCAGGTGCCGCGGCTCGAGAAGGTGGTGGTCAACATGGGCGTCGGTGAAGCCGCCCGGGAGGCCAAGCTCCTGGACGCTGCCATCGATGACCTAACCACCATCACCGGTCAGAAGCCGGCACAGACGAAGGCCAGAAAGTCGATCGCCGGGTTCAAGCTGCGTGAGGGGATGACGATCGGCTGCAAGGTAACCCTCCGGGGAAACCGGATGTGGGAGTTCGTGGACCGGCTCCTGTCGGTGGCCCTCCCGCGGATCCGGGACTTCAGGGGCCTGGACCCGGAGGCGTTCGACGGACACGGCAACTACACGATCGGGGTCACCGAGCAGCTGATCTTCCCCGAGATCGACTACGACAAGATCGACCGGGTGCGTGGGATGGACATCACCGTGGTGACCACGGCGAAGAATGACGACGAGGGCCGGTCGCTCCTGCGGGCCCTGGGGTTTCCCCTGCGGGAGCGCCAGGCCGTCCAGGCGGCATGACGAGTAACGGGGGTCCAGGGGGGCCGCAGCCCCGCGAGGCGAAGCCGAGCGGAATCAGGCTGCTGCAGTCCCCCTGGCCGAAGCGCCTCGCCGCAGGCGAGGGGCTGAGGAGTAGGGAATAGGGACGAGGACATGGCGAAGAAGGCGCTGATCCAGAAGGCGAACCGGAGGCCCAAGTTCCGGGTTCGGGCCTACACCCGGTGCTGGAGGTGCGGCCGCCCCCGGGCGGTGTACCGGCGGTTCGGGTTGTGCCGGCTGTGCTTCCGGCAGCTGGCCCACCAGGGCGAGATCCCCGGTATCACGAAGGCATCGTGGTGATCGACCGATGATGACCGATCCGATCGCCGACATGCTTACCCGGATCCGGAACGCGAGCATGGCGTTCAAGGACGAGATCCGTTTGGACCACTCGAAGGTGAAGGAAGAGGTGGCCCGGATCCTGGCTCGCGAGGGATACGTGGACGGCTACCGGGTCGAGGACGAGCCGCCCCGGCGGGTCCTCATCGTTGAGATGAAGTACGGACCGGACCGCGAGCGGGTGATCAGCGGCCTCCAGCGGGTGTCGAAGCCGGGCCGCCGCGTGTACGCCGACCGGGCCCACCTCCCGCGGGTCCAGGGCGGCCTCGGGGTGGCCATCCTGTCGACCTCCCAGGGCATGATGAGCGATCGGCAAGCAGCACGGCGAGGGATAGGCGGGGAGGTCCTGTGCTTCGTGTGGTAGGGGGGTCCGGGGGGAGTAGCGAGCCCGGAGGGGGACCGCGAGAAGTCAGGACAGCGAGCGGTCCCCCCGGAGTGAACGGCAGGGGGTCCGAGCAAGGGTCATGAGCAGGATCGGGAAGCAGCCCATCGACATCCCCGACGGAGTCCAGGTCGAGGTGCAGGGGGCCCGGGTCACGGTGACCGGTCCTGGGGGCACGCTCGAGCTGGGGTTCAGCCGCGACATGAAGGTGGTCGTCGAGGACGGCCACGTCCGGGTGGAACGCCCCTCCGACGAGCGGGAGCACAAGGCCCTGCACGGGCTGACCCGCTCGCTGATCGCCAACATGGTGGAGGGGGTGACACGGGGCTTCGAGAAGCGCCTGGAGATCCACGGGGTCGGCTACCGGGCCGCCCTCAGGGGCTCGGACCTCGAGCTCCAGGTGGGCTACTCGCACCCGGTGACCGTGGTTCCTCCGGAGGGGATCGAGTTCGAGGTTCCCGCGCCCAACCGCCTGGTCATCCGGGGGATCGACAAGCAGCTGGTCGGGGAGGTGGCCGCGGACATCCGGAAGGTCCGGAAGCCCGAGCCGTACAAGGGCAAGGGCATCCGCTACGAAGGAGAGTACGTGCGGAAGAAGAGCGGCAAGGCCGCCAAGGGAGCACTGGGATCGTGATCCACGCAGCCGCCAAGCGCAGGGCTCGAGTCCAGCGGCACCGCCGGGTCCGCAAGGGGATCTTCGGGGAGGCTGCCCGGCCGCGGCTGGCCGTGTACCGGTCCAATCGGCACATCTACGTCCAGCTGGTGGACGATGGGCAAGGCCACACGCTGGCCTCGGCCTCCGACCTCGACTCAGAGGTCCGTGGGGCCACCGGGGACAAGAAGGGCCGGGCCAAGGAGGTCGGGAAGCTGATCGCCCGGCGGGCCAAGGAGTCCGGGATCGATCGAGCGGTGTTCGACCGGGGAGGCTTCCTGTTCCACGGACGGGTGGCAGCGGTGGCCGAGGGTGCTCGGGAGGAGGGCTTGCGGATTTGAGACGGTACGACAGCGCCGAGCGAACGCCGTACGAGGAGCGGGTCGTCTCCATCAATCGGGTGGCCAAGGTGGTCAAAGGGGGGCGCCGGTTCTCGTTCACCGCCCTGGTGGTGGTGGGGGACGGCGCCGGGCGCGTGGGGATCGGATACGGGAAGGCGAAGGAAGTCCCCGCTGCCATTCAGAAGGGCGTCGAGGAAGCCAGAAAGTCCATGCTCGAGGTCCCCCTCATGGGCACCACCATCCCGCACCAGGTGATAGGAGCGGAGGGAGCCGGGCGGGTGCTCCTGAAGCCGGCCGCGCCGGGGACGGGAGTGATCGCCGGCGGTCCGGTCCGCGCCGTGGTGGAGTGCGCCGGGATCAAGGACATCCTGTCGAAGTCGCTGGGATCCCATAATCCCATCAACATCGTGCACGCGACCATGGCCGGTCTGCGCGCCCTGCGTCGCCCCGAGGACGTGGCCCGCCTCAGGGGCCAGGAGGTCGCCAAGGTGGCTCCCCGCCCCATGCTCGAGGCCATGGCGGAAGCCCGGCACTGGATGGACCAGAAACGCGCGGAGGTGGAGGGTGGCGATGGCCAGGCTTAGGGTCACCCAGGTGAGGAGCGTCATCGGAACCAATCGCCGGCAGCGCGACACGATCCGGGCTCTGGGCCTCAAGCGCATCCGCCACGCCGTGGTCAAGGACGACCGCCCGGAGATCCGGGGGATGATCGCCAAGGTCCGGCACTTGGTCCAAGTAGAGGAGGTACCCGAGTGAGGCTGCATCACCTCCGTCCGCCACCCGGCGCGAAACGTGATTCCAAGCGGATGGGCCGTGGTCGCTCCGCCGGCCAGGGCAAAACGGCCGGCCGGGGGACCAAGGGCTACCTGGCCCGCCACAACAAGAAGCTCGGTTACGAGGGCGGCCAGATGCCGCTCGTCCGCCGGGTCCCCAAGGTGAAGACGCAGCCGGCCAGGACCCTCCCTCCGAAGGAGGAATGGGCCGTGGTGAACCTCGACCGCCTGGCCGAGCGGTTCGAGGCAGGTGCCACCGTGACACCCGAGGACATGGCCGGAGCGGGGCTGGTGCGGCCTCGTCTGCCGGTCAAGGTGCTCGGTCGGGGAGAGATCGACCGGGCCCTGACCGTCCAGGCCCACCAGTTCTCCCAGACCGCCAGGGAGAAGATCGAGCAGGCCGGGGGCAGCGCGGAGATCCTGGGCTGATGTCGTCCGGTCCGGGTGGGAGGCGGTAGACTGGAAACCCGATGCTGAGGGCCATTTTCAACGCGTTCAAGATCCCGGATCTTCGGAACAAGATCCTGTTCACGTTGTTCATCATCTCGGTATACCGGGTCGGCTCGTTCATCCCGGTGCCCAACGTCGACGTGCAGGAGCTAGCGCGCCAATCCCAGGCCACACAGCAGGGGATCCTGTCCTTCATCAACCTCTTCTCCGGGGGGGCCCTGGGGCGACTGGCCGTGTTCGCGCTGGGGATCATGCCGTACATCACCAGCTCGATCATCATGCAGCTGCTGACGGTGGTCATCCCCAAGCTCGAGCAGTGGCAGAAGCAGGGCGAGACGGGTGTCAAGAAGATCACCCAGTGGACGCGCTACATGACCGTGGCCCTTGCCCTCCTCCAGTCCACCGGCCTGGTGTTCCTGTTCAACAATCAGTTCCCCGGCTCCATCCAGGTGTTCAACCCGGCGCGAGTGGCTTTCATGGTCCTGACGCTCACCGCCGGTACCGCCATGATCATGTGGCTCGGCGAGCTCATCACCCAGCGTGGGATCGGCAACGGCATGTCCATCCTCATCTTCACCAGCGTGATTTCCCGCCTCCCGTTCGAGGGAACCGCCGTGCTCCGGCAGGGGACCCCGCTCCAGTTCGGCGTGATCGTGCTCCTGGGCCTGGCCATCATCGTGGCGGTGGTGTTCATGGAGCAGGGCCAGCGGCGCATCCCTGTGCAGTACGCCAAGCGGATCGTGGGCCGGCGGATGACTCAGGGAGGGAGCACGTACATCCCCCTCAAGGTGAATCAGGCCGGAGTGATCCCCATCATCTTCGCCTCGTCCGTGCTCTACTTCCCGACCCTGCTCGGCTCGGTGATCCAGTGGGAGGGGTTCCAGAACTTCGTGAACAACGTGCTCCTGAACCAGGGACATCCGGTGTACATCGTTATGTACGGGCTCCTGGTCATCTTCTTCGCCTACTTCTACACCGCGATCACCTTCAACCCGGTCGATACGGCGGACAACATCCGGAAGTACGGTGGGTTCATCCCAGGGATCCGGCCTGGCCGTCCCACGGCGGAGCACCTGGACTACATCCTCACCAGGATCACGCTCCCTGGCTCGCTCTTCCTGGCCCTCATCGCCCTGATCCCGTCCATCGTGTTCGCGTTCTGGCTTCTGGATCCCAATACCTTCCCGTTCGGGGGGACGTCGATCCTGATCGTGGTGGGGGTCGCCCTGGAGACCATGAAGCAGCTGGAGTCCCAGCTCACCATGCGCCACTACGAGGGGTTCCTGAGGTAGCGGTGAGGATCGTCCTCCTGGGACCCCCGGGAGCGGGCAAGGGGACGCAGGCGAGGCGCCTTTCGCAGACTCGCGGGGTTGCTCACATCGCCAGCGGGGACATCTTCCTCAGGAACATCCGGGAAGAGACGGAGCTCGGAAAGCTGGCGAAGCCCTACTACGAGTCGGGGCGTCTCGTGCCCGACGAGCTGACGTTGGGCATGGTCGTGGCAGCGATCCGGGAATCGGAAGGCGGGTTCGTTCTGGACGGGTTTCCCCGGAACGCCGTGCAGGCCGAGATCCTGGAGCGGGAGCTCGAGGCGGAGGGACGGCCGCTCCAGGCGGCGCTGGCGTTCCTCCTTGACGGTGAGTCTGCCGTGAAGCGCATCGCCGGCCGGCGCACGTGCGTCAATGACGAGAAACACGTCTTCAACGTGTACTTCAGCCCGTCCCGAGACCGGGAGACGTGCGACGTCTGCGGAGGGGCCCTCGTTCAGCGACCCGACCAGACCGAGGAAGCGGTCCGCAAGCGATTCGAGGTGTACAAGGAACAGACCGCCCCGCTCCTGAAGTTCTATTCGGACAGGGGTCTGCTCCGGGAGGTGAACGCGGCGGGAACCGAGGAAGAGGTGGCCGAGCGGGTCCGGGACGCGCTCGCCGATATACCCGGGAAGAGCTCGTGATCATCCACAAGTCCGCCGACGAGATCGACCGGATGAGGCGCGCCGGCCGGGTGGTGGCGGCAACGATCGAGCGCCTTCGATCGGCGGTCCGGCCCGGTGCGACCACTGGCCAACTGGATCGCCTTGCCGAGGAAGCCATCCGCGCCGCGGGCGCGGTGCCCTCGTTCAAGGGCTACCGGGGCTTTCCCGGGTCCATCTGCACGTCCGTCAACGAGCAGGTTGTCCACGGCATCCCGGGCTCCCGGGTACTTCGAGAGGGTGACCTCCTTTCTCTCGACGTGGGGGCGATCTGGGACGGTTACCACGCCGACTCGGCGGTCTCCCTGTTCGTAAGGGAACCCCCCTCGGCCGAGGCAGAGAAGCTCGTTCGGGTGACCGAGGAGTCGCTAGAGGCGGGCATCAGTCAGATCCGCGTCGGCGGCCGCCTGTCCGACATCTCCCACGCGGTGCAGGAGGTGGCCGAAGGGGCGGGGTTCTCCGTGGTGCGCGAGTACGTGGGGCACGGGATCGGACGGAGCCTCCACGAGGACCCCCAGATCCCCAACTTCGGGCCTCCCGGACGAGGCCCGGAGCTCCGCCCCGGGCTGGTGGTGGCAGTGGAGCCGATGGTCAACCTGGGAGAGTGGGAGACCCGCGTGCTCGCCGACCAGTGGACCGTGGTGACCGCCGACGGGAGCCTGTCGGCCCACTTCGAGCACACCATCGCCCTGGGGGAACACGGGGCCGAGGTCCTCACGGCCCCGGTGATGAACTAGGTCGGTCGCCCTTTCGCCGGCCCAGAATTGCCCTCGCCGACCTCTCCTTCCAGCGTGACCCGAACTGACGATCCGTCATACAGCTCGCCACGAGCGACGATCCTTCCGGTTGCCTCCAGAGCCTCTTCCTCGATGGAATAGGTCTTCCCATCCACGAGAACCGCGTACCAGGCACCGCTCTGGCCTTCCTCCGCCATACCAACGATCACGCCTTCGCGGTCGGCCACCCTCATCTCCCTCGTCTGGGGAGACGCGGTTATCCGCACAACTTCTAGAAACCGAAACGACTCATCACTGTTACCTCACCGTGACAAGAAGATAGTCTCCTGCTTTCCCGCCGAAGCGAGACAGAACGACCGCAACGCCAGTCTTAGCCTCTCGCCTCAGCCTTCCTCGGGCGGCCCGGTCGCCGCGGCCATTCGTCGATGAACCGCTTCAGCATCGAGAGCCTCCATACGGGTCCTGCCGCAAGCTCTGCCACCGGCCTGGGGAACCGAGGATCCGACCAGAGCTCTGAAACGCGCTGTTTGGATACACCCAGGATGCCGGCGATCTCCGCTACGCCAACGAGCTGTTCCGGCGGCTCGTTGAGGCTCCAGTCCAGATAATCCTCCGTCATGACTTCTGCCCGAAGAATTTCCTCGGTCACGATGCCTGCCTCTGCCGCTGCCTTCTCAAAGGCATCCAGCGCCCGAGTGATCGCTTTGGTCGGATCAGAGGCCTCGACGCTGACCTGAATTCCGAGGCGAGGAGGGTCGTTGACACGTCCACTCGCAACGGGGCCCGCGATGAAGTCGAGCGAGTTCAAGGCGTCCATGAACCGCTCGAGCTGTTCTCGCTCGTAAGGGTAGACCTGGGCGTCTACTCCGACGCTGTACCAGCGTCTCCCTCTCACCGTTCTCTCCCCCTTCTCGGCGGCCAGGGCCAGACAAGGCCGCTACGCCGCATCCGTGCCAGGAAGTTGTTGAGGGCTCTACGGTCGGACGGTGTTCCGTGGACCGTTACCGCCTCCCGTTCGGGGTCTGGCGGGTAGAACATCGCACCTTTCCTCGTCCGCGCCACCCGCCAGCCTTGCTCCCTGGCTGCCTTCTCGATCTGCCGATAGTCCATGATGCGACCTTCTCCTTGATCCTGTCAAGGGTATTCTAGGCGGCCGTCGCGGACGCTGTCAAGGATTTTAGGTTTAGACTCCAACGCCACGACCTGCAGATCTTTGCTCACGCGCGAGTACCTGGACGGTCCCTGAACCGTGCCCTATACTTCGCTTTTGGCCCCCGGTGCGGCGGGGGTCGTTCATGCGTGATCCCCGGACGTTGCAGCCGGTGCGTCGCGCCCTGAGGAGAGAGACGTGAAGGTACGCCCCTCGGTCAAGAAGATGTGCGAGAAGTGCAAGATCATCCGCCGCGGCGGGCGGGTCATGGTGATCTGCTCCAACCCGCGGCACAAGCAGAGGCAGGGCTAGATGGCACGGATCGCCGGCGTGGACCTCCCTCGCGACAAGCGGGTGGATGTCGCGCTGACCTACATCTACGGCGTGGGCCCGTCGAGGGCACGGTCCATCGTCCAGTCCGCCCGCGTGGAGGGCGGCACCAAGGTCCGGGACCTGGCCGAAGAGGAGGTCGTCCGGATCCGCGAGTGGATCGACCGCAACGAGAAGGTCGAGGGTGACCTCCGGCGCGACGTGGCCCAGGACATCAAGCGGAAGATCGAGATCGGTGCGTACCAGGGGATCCGGCATCGCCGGAGCCTGCCCGTCCACGGACAGCGCACCCACACCAACGCCCGGACGCGCAAGGGCCCGAAGAAGACGGTCGGCGTGAAGCGCAAGAAGGGGAAGTAGCGGCGTGGCCAAGCCGAAGAAGAAGGTTCGCCGCAAGGAGAAGAAGAACATCGCCCACGGGGCCGCCCACATCAAGTCGACCTTCAACAACACGATCGTCACCATCACGGACCTCGAGGGAAACACCCTCGCCTGGGCCAGCGCCGGGAACGTCGGGTTCAAGGGATCCCGCAAGTCCACGCCGTTCGCCGCGCAGCTGGCAGCGGAGGCCGCGGCCCGGAGAGCCCAGGAGCACGGAGTCCGGAAGGTCGAGGTGTTCGTGAAGGGCCCGGGGTCCGGCCGGGAGACGGCCATTCGTTCGCTGGCGGCCACCGGTCTCGAGATCCTGGGGATCCAGGACGTCACACCGGTCCCGCACAACGGGTGCCGCCCGCGCAAGCGGCGGCGCGTCTAACCACACAGCACCGCCGGGCGAAGTGCCGGCGGCCTGCGGTCGGGCAGGACTGGATGATCCCCGGCCAAAGGAGGAAACGCAGTGCTCATCGTCACGAGGCCTAGGATCCAGGAGGAGAGCGTCACTCAGACGCGCTCCAAGTTCGCCATCGAGCCTCTCGAGCCGGGGTTTGGCTACACGCTGGGGAACTCGCTCCGTCGCACGCTGCTCTCGTCGATCCCGGGAGCGGCCATTTCCCGGATAAAGATCGAGGGAGTGCTCCACGAGTTCTCGACCGTCCCCAAGGTCAACGAGGACGTCACCGACATCATCCTGAACATCAAGGAGATGGTTATCCGCTCCGAGGTGGACGAGCCGGTGATGATCTACCTCAAGGCGAAGGGACCGGGAGAGGTCAAGGCGGGGGACATCTCCCCTCCCGCCGGGGTGGAGATCCTCAACCCCGACCTCCACATCGCGACGCTCGGCAAGGGCGCCGGACTCGAAGTGGAGTTGGAGGTGGAGCGGGGAGTGGGCTATCGGCCGGCCGACCAGAACAAGCAGCCCCGGGATCCCATCGGAGTCATTCCTGTCGACTCCATCTTCTCGCCGGTGCGGCGGGTTTCCTACGCGGTGGAGAACACCCGGGTGGAGCAGATGACCGACCGCGACCGGCTGATCATCGACGTGGAGACGAACGGCGCGGTCAGCCCGCGGGAGGCCATGGCCTCGGCTGGGACCACGCTCAACGAGCTCATGGGCCTGTTCGCCGACCTCTCGGAGACGCCGGGCCTGTCGCTCGGCCCGGCCGAGGGGGAGGAGCACGCCGTCGGTGAGCTAGCGCTGCCGATCGAGGAGCTCAGTCTGTCGGTGCGTTCGTACAACTGCCTGAAGCGCGAAGGCATCAACACCGTGGCGGAGTTGGTCCAGAAGACCGAGCAGGAGCTGATGGACATCCGCAACTTCGGCCAGAAGTCCATCGACGAGGTCAAGGCCAAGCTCGACGAGCTGGGCCTGGAGCTCCGGGAGGCCTAGGGGGTCCAGGGGAATGCCGAAGCCGAGGAAGGGCCCGCGGCTGGCTTCCGGGCCATCCCACCAGAAGCTGATGCTCGGGGGAATGGCCGCGGCACTGTTCGTCCACGAGCGGATCCGGACCACCGAGGCCAAGGCCAAGGCCCTCAGGCCGGTGGCCGAGCGTCTGATCACCTTCGCCAAGAAAGGGGACGTGCATGCCCGGCGCGAGGTGCTCAAGGTGGTCCCGGACCGAGACGTGGTCCACCGGCTGTTTTCCGATATCGCCCCGCGGTTCGCGGACCGCAACGGGGGGTACACCCGGATCCTGAAGGTGGGGCCGAGGGAGGGCGACGGCGCCCCAATGGCCATCATCGAGCTGGTGGGCCGGCGCGAGGAGTAACTCCCGTCAGGGGTCCAGGGGGAGGAATAGGGGTCCTCAAGCTGGTTCTGGCGTACGACGGGACGGACTTCCGGGGATTCGCCCGACAGCCCGGCCAGCGAACCGTCCAGAGCGTCCTGGAGGAAGCGCTGGGGCGGGTCCTGAGGTCGGTGCCACGCCTCTCCGTGGCCGGGAGGACGGACGCCGGGGTCCACGCCGAGGGCCAGGTGGTCTCGTTCGAGGCGGACGCGGACCCAGATAGGGTTCGGCGGGCCGTGAACGCGATGCTGGGCCCGGAGGTGGTGGTCAGGCGGGCGGCGCGCGCCCCCGCCGAGTTCGACGCCCGGCGGAGCGCGACGGCTCGGGAGTACCGGTACCGGATCCGGGCCGGCACGGTGCCGGATCCGTTCACCAGCCGGTACGAGTGGCACCGGCCGGGAACGTACGGGCTCCGGCGGATGCGGCGAGCTGCCCGGCTGCTCGAGGGGGAGCACGAGTTCGCCTCGTTCTGCCGGGCGGCCCAGGAGCAGGCCTCCACCGTCCGGACGCTGGACCGCCTGGCGGTGAGGTCGCATGGAGAGGTGCTGGAGGTCCGGGCCCGGGCGGGCTCGTTCCTGCACCAGATGGTGCGGAGCCTGGTAGGGACGCTGGCAGCGGTGGGAGAAGATCAGATGGAGCCGGAGACGATGACGGAGGTGCTGGAAGCCAGGTCGCGGGCCGCGGCGGGCCCGGTGGCTCCACCGCACGGCCTCACCCTGGTTCGGGTATTCTATGGGTCTCGACCAGCGGAAACGCTGGAGCGGGGTGATCCTTCGTGAAGACGTACAGTCCCAAGCCAAGCGACATCAGCCGCGCCTGGTACGTGGTGGACGGCGACGGAGTCGTCCTGGGCCGGCTGGCCTCGGAGGTGGCCAAGGTCCTCCGGGGCAAGCACAAGCCAACGTACGCGCCCCATCTCGACACCGGGGACCACGTCATCGTGGTGAACGCGTCCAAGGTCCGGCTGACCGGGGCAAAGCGGGAGACCAAGGTGTACTACCGCCACTCGGGGTACCCTGGCGGCCTCCGTGAGATCCCCTACGACCGGCTCCTCGCCACCCGGCCGCAGCTCGCTGTGGAGAAGGCCGTCCGGGGGATGCTTCCGCACAATCGCCTGGGCCGACAAATGGTGAAGAAGTTGAAGGTGTACGCGGGCCCCGACCACCCGCACTCGGCGCAGGATCCGGTCCGGCTGGAGCTGGGGGAGCGTCCGCCCGCGGCGGGTCTCGCCCCGAAGCCGTCCGGGTCCCGATCGAAGAACACCAAGAGGAGGATGAAGTAGATGGCCGATGTCGAGGTGCAGGAGCCAGAGGAGGCACAGGAGGCCTCCGTAGCCGACGTCAAGGACGGCGCCACCGCTACGGGGCGAAGGAAGGAGTCCGTGGCCCGGGTTCGCCTGGTTCCGGGATCTGGCCAGTTCCAGCTCAACGGGCGCTCCCTGGAGGAGTACTTCCCTGCGAGGACCCAGCGCGTCCTGGTCACCGCACCGCTCCGGCTGGCCGGGAAAGAGAAGGAGCTCGACGTGATCGCGCGCATCGACGGCGGGGGATCCACCGGCCAGGCGGGCGCGCTTCAGCACGGCATCACCAGGGCGCTGGTGCTCATGGACCCGTCGCTGCGGACCCCCCTCAAGCGGGAGGGTTTCCTCACCCGCGATCCGAGGGAGAAGGAGCGGCGCAAGTACGGGCTGAAGAAGGCCCGGAAGGCTCCTCAGTACAGCAAGCGCTGATCCACTGAGGCTGGCCCGCGGAAGCGTCTCAGCAGCCCGCGGCCTCGGCGGCCGCTCGTGCCTTCTCGATCGCCGCTACGTAGGGCGCGAGGTCCTCACGCTGCGCCGCGGCCGCGTCCAAGTCGGCCTCCATCTGCCCAAGCTCCTGCTGCTGCACCCGGCAGGCGGCCGCGTCGGGGCCGAGGCCACACGCGGTCAGCGCGAGGAAAGCGATGGTCAGGGCACGCTTCACGTCCTCATTCATCGGCGTAAGGGGCGCGGAGGTGTAGGTGGGGCCCACAGCCTCGGCCTCGCTCCCTCTCCGGCGGGTAAGATTCCCAGGTGGGCAGGCTCTTCGGGACCGATGGCGTGCGCGGGGTCGCCAATCGAGACCTCACGCCGGAGCTGGCCTTCTCCCTGGGAAGGGCCGCCGCCATCGTGCTGGGGGAGAAAGGCCGCCCCGCCCTTGTGGTCGGCCGGGACACCCGGCCGTCCGGACCCATGCTCGTGGCCGCCCTGGCGGCGGGGGCGTGCTCGGCGGGGGGGGACGTGTACCGCCTGGGTATCGTGCCCACCCCAGCCATTGCGTTCGCCACCGTGGACCGTGGAGCCCAGGCCGGCGCGGTGATCTCCGCTTCCCACAACCCCCCCGAGGACAACGGCATCAAGTTCTTCTCCTCCAACGGGATGAAGCTTCCCGACGAGGTCGAGGACAACATCGAGCGGATCGTCCGGGAGGGTGACGGCCCCCGACCGCTCGGCCCGGAGGTCGGCCACATCCACGACCCGGTCGAAGAGCTCGAGGCGTACGTCGAGCACCTGGTGACGTGCGCGGAAGCGCGCCTTGACGGGATGCGGATCGTGGTGGACTGCGCAAACGGGGCCGCGTACCGGCTGGCTCCGCAGGCCCTCCGGCTCCTGGGGGCGGAGGTCCACGCGATCAACACCGAGTCCGACGGGACCAGCATCAACATCGGGTGCGGAGCCACCCACCCCGAAGTCGTGGCCGCGGCCGTCCGGGAGCTGGGTGCCGACGCCGGCGTCGCCCACGACGGGGACGCGGATCGCGCCATCTTCGTCGACGCCGAGGGCGGGGTGGTGGACGGAGACCAGGTCCTGGCCGCTTGCGCAACGGCCATGCAGGAGGACGGCCGCTTGGCCAAGGACACCGTGGTGAGCACGGTCATGGCCAACCTGGGATTTCGCCGGGCCATGGAGGAGGCCGGGATCGCCGTGCTCGAGACTCCGGTGGGAGACCGGTACGTCCTGGAGGAGATGGTGCGGTCCGGCGCCGTGCTGGGCGGGGAGCAGTCCGGGCACATCATCTTCCGGGAGCACGCCACGACGGGAGACGGGCTTCTCACGGCGGTTCGGTTCTTTTCCCTGGCCCGACGCAAGGGAGCCTCTGTCACCGAACTCGCCGCCACGATGCAGCGCTTCCCTCAAGTGTTGGTGAACGTCCCTGTCGTCCACAAGGATCGCCTGGAGGCCGCCGAGGACGTCTGGGAAGCCGTGCGCGTCGCGGAGGCGGCCCTTGGCTCCGGAGGGCGGGTCCTCGTGCGTATTTCTGGCACGGAACCGGTCGTGCGAGTGATGGTGGAAGCCGAAACGGAAGAGGACGCCCTTCACCACGCCGACACGGTCGCCGGTGCAGTGAGCGCGGCCCTCGGCCAATAGGGGGTCCAGGGGGGGCAGCCCCGCGAGGGAGGGGACCCGCTTCAGGGCTCCCAAAGCGAGCGGCTGCTACCATTACCCCCTCATGTGCGGCATCGTGGGGTACGTTGGCCCCGACGAGGCGCTCCCCATCATCATCGAAGGGCTGAAGCGTCTCGAGTACCGAGGGTACGATTCGGCGGGAGTGGCTGTTCTCGACGGCGACCTCTCCGTGGTGAAGAAAGCCGGGAAGCTGGAGGTCCTGGAGAAGGAGCTCACCGAGAATGGCTCCCCATCGGGCCGGATCGGCATGGGGCACACGCGGTGGGCCACCCACGGCGAGCCCAACGACCGCAACGCCCATCCTCATCTCGACTGCAGGGGCCGGGTGGCGGTCATCCACAACGGCATCATCGAGAACTTCCACGAGCTGAAGCATCGGTTGCTGGAGGACGGGCACGAGTTTGTGTCCGACACCGACACCGAGTGCGTGGCCCACTTGATCGAGGAGCGCTACGAAGGCGATCTGGCGGCGGCGGTCCGCTCTGCCGTTGGGGAGCTGGACGGGGCCTACGCTCTGGTGGTCATGAGCGCCGACGATCCGGACCTCGTCGTCGGGGTCAGGGTCTCCTCACCGATGGTGGTCGGGCTGGGTGAGGGGGAGAACCTCCTGGCCTCCGACGCGCCGGCCCTGCTCACGCGGACCCGGCGGATCGTCCCGCTTGCGGACGGCCAGATGGTGGAGCTCCGACGGGACGGTGTCCGCATCACCGACTTCCAGGGCAACGAGATCGAGGCCGAGCCCCTCGACGTCGACTGGGACATCTCTCAGGCGGAGAAGGGCGGCTACGAGGACTTCATGTTGAAGGAGATCTACGAGCAGCCCGGGGCGGTGGAGGACACCATTCGTGGCCGAGTCCATCAGGGACGCCTGGTGCTCGACGAGCTGCGGATGACCGAGGACGACATCCGGGCGGTGGACAAAGTCTTCGTGGTGGCGTGCGGGACGGCCTTCCACGCGGGGCTGGTGGCCAAGTACGCCATCGAGCACTGGACACGGCTCCCGGTCGAGATCGAGATCGCCAGCGAGTTCCGTTACCGTGACCCCGTCCTCGACCGGAACACCCTGACCCTGGCCATCTCGCAGTCGGGGGAGACCATCGACACGCTCGAGGCGGTCCGGCACGCCAAGCGCCAGGACTCCTGGGTCCTGGCCATCACCAACACGGTGGGCTCCTCGGCGGCCCGGGAGGCCGACGCCGTCCTGTACACGCATGCCGGGCCCGAGATCGGCGTGGCCGCGACAAAGACCTTCATCACTCAGATGGTCGCCCTCCACCTGGTGGCTCTGTATCTCGCCCAGGTCCGGGGCCAGATGTTCCCCCAAGAGATCCGGGAGGTGGTGGACCACCTTCGGGAGCTCCCGGGACAGCTCGAGTGGGTGCTCCAGCTGGAGGCCCAGGTGAAGGGCCTGGCCGAGCGGTACGAGGGAGCGAGCAACGTCCTGTTCATCGGCCGGCACACGGGGTTTCCGGCCGCGCTCGAGGGAGCGCTCAAGCTGAAGGAGATCTCCTACATCCACGCCGAGGGCTTCCCGGCAGGAGAGCTGAAGCACGGGGCGATCGCCCTCGTCTCTCGAGGCGTCCCGGTGATCGCCGTGGCCACCGAGTGCCACGTCTACCCGAAGGTCCTATCGAACATCCAGGAGGTGAAGGCGCGAGGTGCCGTGGTGATCGCCGTGGCCACCGAGGGCGATCGAGAGATCGAGCGCTTCGCCGACCACGTGCTGTTCGTGCCTCGAACCCCCGAGCTGCTCTCGCCCGTTCTGGTGACGGTGCCGCTCCAGATGTTCGCCTACCACGTCGCCAAGCTCCGGGGCTGCGACGTGGACCAGCCTCGCAACCTGGCGAAGTCGGTCACCGTCGAGTAGCAGATCGCGACATGCGCATCCTGGGCGTCGGAGTGGACGTCGTGGAGGTGGGACGAGTACAGCGCATCCTCGACCGGCGGTCCACGTTCCGAGACCGGGTGTTCACCTCCGACGAGATCGCCTACTGCGAGAGGAAGGCCGTGCCCGCTCGATACTACGCCGCCCGGTGGGCCGCTCGAGAGGCCTGTGTGAAAGCACTCGGTGGTGTACCGGCGTTACGTTGGAAGGACATCGAGGTTGTACGGACCCCGTCGGGAGCCCCTCACCTGGCGTTGGAGGGCTCTGCGAAGGCGAAAGCGGACCGCCTGGGCGCCCACCAGGTGCTGGTGTCCTTCTCCCACGAGGGCAGCGTGGCCACGGCGTTCTGCATCGCGGTGGGAGAGTGATGCGATCGAGCCCGCAGGGCGGGCTCGGCGCGGTACCCTCCTTGCCGTGCAGCCCGTCCTGACGGCCGCGCAGACCCAGGCAATCGACCGGGAGTCCGAGGCCCGGGGGATCCCCGTGGCCGAGCTCATGGAGCGAGCCGGGGCCGCGGTGGCCCGGGCGGCGCTGGAGCTGGCTGGAGGCGGATACGGGCGCCGGGCCGTGGTGGTCGCCGGCAAGGGGAACAACGGCGGGGACGGCCTGGTCGCGGCGCGGTATATGGCTCGCTCGGGGATGCGGGTTCAGGTACACGTGCTGCTTCACGACCCCGCCTCCGAGCTGCGAGAGCCGGCGCTCGCCAACTTTCACCGGCTGTACGACGCGGGCGTCTCGTGGCGGCCGTTCTCCGAGCGGGGGTTCACGCGGGACCTCGACCGTGCCGACGTGGCCATCGATGCCATCTTCGGCACCGGCTTTCGAGGAGGTCCGGAGGGCGAGCATGGAGCGGCCATCCACGCCCTGAACGCCGCGGGCGTGCCCGTCGTGGCGGTGGATATCCCGTCGGGCGTGGAGGGGGACACCGGAGCCGTCCGGGGTCCGGCAGTCTGGGCCACGCTGACCGTTGCGCTCGGCGCTCCCAAGGCAGGTGACGTCCTCTTCCCCGGGGCGGCGCACACGGGGTTGCTCGAGGTGGCCGACATCGGGTTCCCCGAGGACCTCGTCCGGAGCGACTTGCTTCTGATCGAGGCGGAGGACGCGCTTGGCCTCCTGCCCGTGAGAGCCCCCGACGACCACAAACGCCGCTCGGGCGTCGTCCTGGTGATTGCCGGATCGCGGCGGATGACCGGGGCGCCTCAGCTGGTCGCCCGGGGCGCGTATAGAGCGGGCGCTGGGCTAGTGCAGGTGGGCGTCCCGGAAGGGATCCTTCCGGTGGTGCAATCGGGCCTGGTGGAGGCAACCTTCCTCCCACTCCCCGAAGGGCCGTCGGGAAGCGTGGCCAAGACGACGTGGGAGACACTGGAGCGCCGCCTGAAAGACTTCGGGGCCCTGGCGCTGGGCCCCGGGCTGTCCACCGACGATGAGACGCCTGAGCTCGTGCGCCGGCTGGTGGCGGAGTCCCCGGTGCCGGTGGTCCTGGATGCCGACGCTCTCAATGCCTTCGCCGGGAGGGCTGGCGAGCTGTCGCGGCGGACCGCGGACGCGGTGCTCACGCCGCACACAGGTGAGTTCGCCCGCCTGTTCGGGATGCGGGCCGACGAGGTCGTGGACGACCGAGTCGGGTTCGCTCGGAAGGCAGCGACCGAGACCGGAGCGGTTGTCCTCCTCAAGGGCTCCCACAGCCTCGTGGCGCTCCCGGACGGCGAGGTCCGGGTGAACCCCACCGGTACCCCGGTCCTGGCCACTGGGGGGTCGGGAGACGTCCTCACGGGGATGATCGCGACATACATCGCCCGAGGGCTGGCGGCTCCGGACGCCGCGACCCTCGCTGCCTACGTTCACGGAATGGCAGGGAGAGTCGCCGGTGAAGCCTCCGGAGAGGGGACTGTGGCCTGGGGCGTCGCTGAGGCGATCCCAGAAGCCGTCCGCCGGATGCGGGAGGGGGCGTGACGGGAAGTAGGGCCGCGGCACCTGCTCGCGACGCCCCACCCCGCCACCGGCCCACCGTCGCCGTCGTTGACCTGGATGCCGTGCGGCACAACGTCCGCGTGATGAAGCCCGCCGATGCCGAGCTGATGATGGTGGTGAAGGCACACGCCTACGGCCACGGGGACGTTCCGGTGGCCCGGGCGGCGCTCGAGGCCGGAGCGACCTGGCTCGGCGTGGCCCTGGTCGAAGAAGGGCTCCGGCTCCGTGAGGCGGAGATCGGACGACCTGTGCTGGTCCTCACGGAGTTTCCCCGCGGTGCCGAGAAGGAGGCTCTCGCGGCCGGGCTCACCCCCACGCTCTACACGGACGATGGGCTGGCATCCCTGGCCGGGGCCTCCGGAGAACGGGACCGAACGACCCCCGTTCACGTGAAGATCGATACGGGGATGCATCGGGTCGGCCTGGCTCCTGAGCTGGCGGTGGGGTTCTGCCTCCGAGTGCTGGAGGCCGGCCTCGAGCTCGAGGGAGTGTGGACCCACTTCGCCGTGGCGGAGGAGCCGGACGATCCGTCCTCCCGGGAGCAGCTCGAGCGGTTCCTCGCGGCGCTCGATGATCTTGCGGCGTCGGGCATCCGTCCCCGGTACCGCCACGCCGCAAACTCGGCAGCCGTCCTCGGCCTCCCCGAATCGCACTTCGACCTGGTCCGCGTGGGCATCGCCGCGTACGGCATCATCCCCGGCCCCGCCCTCGAGGGCCGCGCGGATCTTCAGCCTGCGATGTCGCTTCGGTCGAGGGTGTCTCTGGTGAAGCGGGTCGCGGCGGGAGAGGCCGTGTCGTACGGGCTCCGTTACCGGCTGGAGCGAGAGTCCACGGTGGCGACGGTCCCTGTGGGGTACGCCGACGGCTACCACCGGGCGGCCTCGGGGCGGGCACAGGTGCTGATCCGAGGACACCGGTACCCGGTGGCCGGGACCGTGACCATGGACCAGATCACGGTGGACTGTGGAGACGACCCCGTCCAGCCCGGGGACGAGGTCGTTTTGTTCGGACGGCAGGGCGAGGAGGAGATCCGGGCCGAGGAGGTCGCGGAGTGGGCGGGGACGATCGGCTACGAGGTCGTGTGCGCGGTAAGCGAGCGGGTCCCTCGGGAGTATCGTGCCTAAGAAGCTGATCCGAAACCTGGCCCTGGGCGTGGGCGCCGCGGCCTTCGGAGCGGCGACCACGGCGGCCGGGGTCCGGGTGGCCGCCCGAAGGCTTCGGGCCCGTCCGGATCCGGAGGCGGGGGAGGAGCTCGGGGCCCTCCCACCCGACGACCTCACTCCCGCGGTCTCCTTCGACGGGACCGAGCTCGCCGTCCGAGCGGCCGGCCCCCCGGACGCCCCCGCCGTGGTGTTCTCCCACGGGTTCAGCCTCGACATGACCACCTGGTACTACCAGTGGCGCCATCTGTCCGACCGGTACAGGGTGGTGCTCTTCGACCACCGCGGGCACGGACGCTCCGGGCGCCCGCCCGATGGCGACTTCTCGCTCCGGTCCATGGGCCGGGACATCCGGGCGATCCTCGACCGGGTGGTTCCGGAAGGGCCAGCGATCCTCGTCGGCCACAGCATGGGAGGGATGGCCCTGCTCTCGTTCGCCGAGGAGTTCCCAGGAGAGTTCGGGGCCAGGGTGATCGGCGTCGTCTTGGCCGAAACCGCCGCCTCCGATCTGGTGCGAGAGGCTCTGGGGGACCTCGGGTCCCGGGCCGAGAGGGCCCTCCGCCCTCTGCTCTGGAGGATCACCGGCAATCTGGACCGAAGCGATCGGGTGCGCCAGGTCGTCCAGCAGCGGGGGGCCGACCTCGCTCTTCTCCTCGCACGGGTCACCAACTTCGGGCCCGATGCCTCTCCGTCTCAGGTCGACCACGTGGCCCGCCTGTCGGCCTCCGCTCCCGTGGAGGTATGGGTGCACACGGCGAGGGATCTCGTGGACATGGACTTCCGGGAAGCTCTGGCCAACATCACGGTTCCTTCCTTGGTTATCGTCGGGGATCGCGACCTCGTCACGCCGAAAGGCAGCGCCGAGGCACTTCGAGACGCCCTGCCGCAGGGTCGCGCTGTGGCCATCGCTCGGGCGGGCCACGTCTCGATGATGGAGCGGCATCGGGCGTTCAACGAGGTCTTGGACGGCTTCCTGGAAGAAGTTGTTCCGGCAACGCGCAAGAAGCGCGGTCGGAGGCGGACGAAGCAGTGAGCGGGATCGGCCTGGTCGAGGGGATCAGGGTGGGCCACTGGACCGACCGCGAGGGCCTCACCGGGTGCACGGTGGTGCTGTGTCCCCCGGGGACGATGGGTTCGGGCGAGGTCCGGGGGGGAGCCCCGGCGACCAGGGAGACGGACCTCCTCCGTCCGGGGACGATGGTTCAGGAAGTGCACGCCGTCCTGCTCGCCGGGGGCAGCGCCTTCGGGCTTGCCGCGGCGGACGGAGTGATGCGGTGGCTGGAGGAGCACGGAGTCGGATTCGACGCGGTGGTGGCCCGTGTCCCGATCGTGCCGGCGGCCGCCCTGTTCGATCTGGGAGTCGGTGACCCGGCGGCCCGGCCTGGCCCCACCGAGGGCCACGCCGCCTGCGAAGCCGCAGGTCCCAACGTCGAGGAGGGGTCCGTGGGGGCCGGCACCGGGGCCACCGTTGCCAAGCTGCTCGGCCCGCACCGGGCGGTGAAGGGGGGCCTGGCAACGGCCGCTGCCGCGGAGGACGAGGTGACGGTGGGGGTGGTGGTCGCCGTCAACGCGTTCGGCGAGGTCGTCGGAGAGGACGACGAGGTCATCGCGGTGGCCCGGCCGGCCCCGCCCGGCGACGAGGAGCAGCCACCCTTGGGGGATTGGGCCCAGCCCGGTTCCAGCACCACCCTCGCCGTGGTGGCCACCGACGCGAAGCTCTCCAAGGAGCGCGCGCACCTTCTGGCCCGGGCGGCACACGACGGGATTGCCCGGGCGGTGAGGCCCGCGCATACAATGAACGACGGGGACACCATCTTCACCCTCGCCACGGGCAGGACCGAAGCTCCCCAGGCCCTGCTGGAGCGGATGGCCGAGGCGGTCCTGGCGGAGGCGATCCGTCGGGCGGTCCGGCTGGCCGAGGGCTTCCCCGGGATCCCCGCGGCGACGGAAGGCACACGGTGAGTAGGACGCTGGAACAAGTCGCGCTGGAAGCTTCAACCTGCACGAGGTGCCGCCTTTCCGCTGGGCGCACCCAGGTGGTGTTCGGCGACGGGACCGGACGCTCGGGGGTGATGTTCATCGGCGAAGGCCCCGGCTTCCACGAGGACAAGCAGGGCCTTCCCTTCGTGGGGGCGGCCGGGCAGCTCCTGGGTCGCCTCCTCGGAGAGATCGGCCTTTCGCGGGATGACGTCCGGATCGTCAACGTCGTCAACTGCCGGCCCCCCGGCAACCGCGACCCGTTGCCCGACGAGATCGAGGCATGCAAGCCCTGGCTCGAGGAGCAGATCCGCATCTTCGATCCGCGGGTCATCGTGACGCTGGGGAACTTCGCTACCCGAGTGATCCTCGACCGGCCCGTGTCGATCTCTCGAGTTCGGGGACAGAAGCAGATCGTGGGGGGCCGCGTGGTCATCCCCACGTTCCATCCTGCTGCGATCCTCCGCGGGGGCGGCGACGCCAGCGCGCAGATGGGCGCGGTCCGCTCCGACTTCGCAGCCACCCTGGAGGCCCTGAAAGAGGCTCCCGCTCCCGTCGAGGAGCAGCTGGGCCTGTTCTGACATGCACCGCAGGGTCGAGCTTTCCACGCGGTCGCCTGAGGAGACCCGGAAAGTGGGGGAAGCGTTGGCCGGACTGCTGGTCCCAGGCGACGTGGTCAGCCTGACCGGCGACCTGGGGGCGGGAAAAACCTGCTTGGTTCAGGGGGCCGCCCGGGGGCTGGGCGTCGACGAGCATGTGGCGAGTCCCACGTTCGTGCTGGTGCGGGAGTATCGAGGAGGGCACCTCCCCGTCTACCATCTGGACGTGTATCGATTGGACCGTCTCCAGGAGGTGATCGACCTCGGGTTCGAGGACCTCCTTGATCCCGAGGGCGTGGTGTTCGTGGAGTGGGGGAGCGCCATCGACGCCCTCCTGCCCGATTCCTTCCTGGAGATCGAGCTCACCGTTCCGGGAGATACCGAGGATCGCCGCCTCGGGCTGTCGGCCCGCGGCCCGGCCTGGGCCGGGCGCTGGGAGCGCCTCGAGCAGATCCTGGTGCCGTGGATCGAGGGGGCGGCCTGATGCTGGTCCTGGCGCTGGAGACCTCCACACCGCAGACCAGCGTGGCCCTGGGAACCGAGCAAGGGATCATCGCCTCGGTGACGTTCTCCTGGGGGCGCGGCCATTCGGAGATCGTGACCCCGGCCATCGACAGGCTGCTTCGGTGGACGGAGATCGACCCTCGTCAGATCGTTGGCGTGGCGGTGGGACTGGGCCCGGGGCTGTTCACCGGGCTTCGGGTCGGGGTAGCTACCGCCCGCGCCATGGCCCAGGTGCTGGGCTGCTCGGTGGTGGGGATCCCCTCCCTCGACGGGCTGGCGTTCGGAGTCCGGCACTCCCGATGGCGCATCGGGGCGGCCATCGACGGGAAGCGCGGGCAGATGTTCTACGCGTTCTACCGGCCGGTCCCGGGCGGGGTGGCCCGGGAGAGCGAGTACCAGGTTGGCCCACCGGAGCGGATCGTAGGCGAGCTGGACGCTTCAGGGGAGGAGACCCTGCTCGTCGGGAACGGGGCCCTCCTGTACCGAAGACAGCTCCAGGAGTCCGGTACGCGGCTCGAGTTCGCCTCGGTGTCGCTGGCGTTCCCGGTGGCCTCCTCGCTGCTGGAGCTGTCCGTTCCCAGGTTCCAACGCGAGGAAGCCGAACGTCCGGAGCACGTGGTTCCCCTCTACGTGAGGAAATCGGATGCGGAGATCAACTGGGGTGGACGAGCCCGGAGCGCCTGATATAGAGATAGCACGGATGAGGCGGCGCCACATCCGTGGCGTCATGGCCATCGAGCGCCGCGTGTACCCGCGTCCCTGGACGCCCTCGCTGTTCCTGTCCGAGATCACCGCGGGGCGGACCCGCTGCTACCTCGTGGCCCTGGTGGGGGGCAGGGTGGTCGGATACGGCGGCCTGATGTGCTACGGCGACGAGGCCCACGTGACGAACATCGCTGTCGAGCCGGAACAGCACCGACGGAAGATCGGGACCCGCCTGCTCTACGAGCTGATCCGGGAAGCGAAGCGGATGGGCGCCACCGCCGTGTCCCTGGAGGTTCGGGTGTCGAACTGGGGGGCCCAGAGACTCTACGGCCATTTCGGGTTCCGGCCGGTGGGGGTCCGCAAGGGCTACTACCAGGAGACCAACGAGGACGCCCTGGTGATGTGGACCGACGACATCCGGACCTCCGAGTACGACCGGCTGCTCGACGGGATCATCGACCAGGTTCCGGAAGGGGTTCGGCCTCGGCAATGAAGGTCCTGGGCATCGAGACCTCGTGCGACGAGACGGCCGCGGCCGTGGTGGAGGACGGCCTGAAGGTCCTGTCCAACGTGATCTCGAGCCAGCACGACATCCACGCCCGGTTCGGGGGCGTGGTCCCGGAGCTCGCCTCTCGCGCCCACGTGGAGCGGCTCAACCCCATCATCGACGAGGCCCTGGACCAGGCGGGCGCGACGTGGCGCGAGATCGACGCGCTGGCCGTGACGCGTGGACCAGGGCTCGCCGGGGCCCTGCTGGTGGGGATGGCCACGGCCAAGGCCATCGCCCTGGCCCTCAAGCTGCCCCTGGTGGCCGTCAACCACCTGGAGGGGCACGTCTACGCCAACTTCCTCGAACACGGGCCGCCGCAGCCTCCGTATGTCTGCCTCATCGTCTCCGGCGGCCACACCCTCCTCGTCCACATCCCCGAGGAGCACCGGTACGAGGTGCTCGGCCAGACCCTCGACGATGCCGCGGGGGAGGCGTTCGACAAGGTCGCCCGGTTCCTGGAGCTGGGCTTCCCGGGAGGCCCCCAGCTCGACCGCCTGGCGCGGAAGGGGAACCCCGATGCGGTGCGGTTCCCCCGTGCCATGGCCGGCTCGGGCGACTACGACTTCTCGCTCTCGGGGCTCAAGACCGCGGTGATCCGCCACGTCCGGTCGGAGCGGGCGGCGGGAAGGGGAATTCCGCTGGAGGATCTGGCCGCCTCGTTCGAGGAAGCGGTGGTGGACGTCCAGGTGCAGAAGACCATGGCCGCGGCGGCGGAGAAGGGCGTCCGAACCGTGTTGATGGGCGGAGGCGTGGTGGCAAACACGCGGCTGCGCGAGCGGATGAGCGAAGAGGCCCAGCGGCGGGGCCTGCGGCTCCTGTATCCGTCCCGGGAGCTGTGCACGGACAACGCGGCGATGATCGCCTCGGCCGGCCACTTCCGCATGGCCCGCGGGGAGATCTCCAGCCTGGACGTCAGCGTGGACCCCAGCCTGCCGCTCGCGTGAACGAGCGACCGGCGAGCAGGGTTCCGTGGGCCGAGGGCCCGGCGCAAGAGGGGGAACCGGCCCAGGCGCCCGTGCTGGTGACCGGGGCGGCCGGGTTCGTCGGATCGCATCTGTGCGACCGGCTGTTGGCCGAGGGGCGCCGTGTGGTGGGCATGGACGACCTCTCCACCGGGCGGATCGCCAACCTCGCCGAGGCTCGTTCCTACGGCAAGCAGTTCACCTTCTACAACGTCGATATCCGAGCGGAAGGGCTGGGGAAGATCTTCGAGCGGCACCGGCCCGACGTGGTGATGCACCTGGCGGCCCAGGCAGGGGTGCGGCCATCGATCGAGAACGCCGCGCTCGACGCGCAGATCAACGTGATGGGCACGCTCAACGTTCTCGAGTGCGCCGTGGCTGCCGGCGCGCGGAAGCTCGTGTTCGCCTCCTCGGGAGGGACGATCTACGGGGAGCCCCGCCGCCTGCCCGTCCGTGAGGCCGCCGTGGGGGCGAGCCACCCCCTGTCTCCGTACGGCATCTCCAAGAAGGTCATCGAGGATTACCTTCGGTTCTACGAGCGGTACCGGGGGCTCGACTTTTCCGCGCTGGCCCTGGCCAACGTGTACGGGCCCCGCCAGGACCCGTTCGGTGAGGCGGGGGTGATCGCCATCTTCGCGGGGAAGATGCTGGCGGGGGAGACGCCCACGATCTATGGGGACGGCAACCAGACACGCGACTACGTGTTCGTCGACGACGCGGTGCACGCCTTCGCGCTCGCTGCGGACCGCGGCTCCGGCCGGCTCATCAACATCGGAACCGGGCTCGAGACCAGCGTGAACGGCCTGTACCGGATGCTCGGGGAGATCACCGGATTCGTCGGCGAGCCGGACTACGGGCCGCTTCCCCCGGGGGAGCTCCGGAGGATCTCGCTCGACCCGTCGCTGGCGGAGCAGGAGCTGGGGTGGCGGCCGTGGACGCACTTGGAGGACGGGCTACGCGAGACCGTGGCGTTCCTGAAGGGGGTCTAGCCTCGCCCAGAGGAAGCCTGGTGGAGGACTGGAGCGAAGCCGCTAGCAGGAAAGAGAGGGGAGGGCTCCCCGACGGGAGCCCTCCCTTTTCCTCTGTCGCCTCGTCGAACTATCGGCGGTCGTTTCTTGGCGCGCCCTCCGTCGCGAGAGGCGATGCACATGGCAGGATGCATGTGTTCCCGCAGCAACCGGTGCCCGCCGGCTGGCACCTCGCGCCCGGGCCTACTCTGGCCTCGCACTCTCATTGGTCGAGCACGCCGCCAAGCTGGGGTCACAGAAGATGCTCAGGCACTCGACCCCGCTGACGGTTGTGGTGCAGATGCCCCTGGTGCGGATTAAGAGAAGCTGACTGCTTTGAGTCCTTTAGTCCGGGTCGCCAGAAACAGCCGGTGATCTGGATCGGCCGAGAATGGGCCTCAGGGCTTGGGGGCTGTTCGCATGGGATCCCGCCGGCAGCGCAACGGGCCTCGAGAACGCTAGCGCGGAAGGCGATTCGTCCGATCGGCGTAGGAGGCGTACGCCTCGTTGGCCTTGCTGCCGTAGGTTCCGAGTCCTAGCTTTCCCCCCGCATGGCTCCGCGAGCTCGTCCCGCTGCTACCGTGCCGGCGCCCACGGCTCCTCTTCAGCGGGGCACGATGCTGCCCGGGACCTCGTTCTCTCGGATGCCTGCCGACGCGCTACGCAGGATCCGGTGGAAGGGTGAGGGTGCGTTCAGGTGCCTCTCGCATACCTTCACGGTGCGGTGGAATCGCGCTCGGTTCGGGGAGTCCGTGAGCCAGATCCTCGATCCCTTCGCCGTCTCGCTGGAGACGATCAAGGCCCGGCAGCCTGCCACCCCAGGGATGCCGCCCTCGTATTCCCTCGTCGACCTGGGTCCAAAGGAAGATCGGCGGTACGTCCTCCTCTACGGAGAGGACGTGCTTGTCGGAAGCGCTCGTGCCGACGACGTGTTGCACTTCCTTCTCTGGCACGTGAACGGGGAGGCGTTCTGGCAGACGGGGGAGTTCCTGATCGTTCACGCCGGAGCGGTGGTCACGCCGGCGGGCCACGGGGTGCTGCTCCCCGGCGAAGCCGGATCGGGCAAGACCACGCTCACGGCGGGCCTCGTTCGCGCCGGGTTCGGATATCTGTCGGATGAAGCGGGCGCCATCGATCCCGTCACCGGGCGCCTGTATCCCTATCCGAAGACCATGGACCTCAAGGGGGATTCCTTCAAGTTGTTCCCCGAGCTGAGGGCGAAGAACGGCAAGCTGCCGGTGGTGCAATCCCGGTGGCGCGTTCGTCCGGACGACATCCGGCCGGGGGCCATCGGCGGGCCTTGCGAGCTGCGGTTCGTCATCGCCCCCCGCTTCCGAGATGGGGCGCCCACGGAGCTCTCACCGACGAGTCGAGCCGATGCGGTCACCGAGCTCTGGAGCAGCGTGTGGA
>DASYVD010000026.1:0-5659 GCA_036000545.1 Actinomycetota bacterium
AGGTAGGTCCGGTCGATGAATGCCTGGTCCGCTGTGAAACCGCACAGCCGCCCGGTGACAAATGCTCCCGGGACCACAAACCGGGAGATCCGCCGGAAGTCCTCCGGCCGCTCGCGCATCCACCAGAGGATCTTGGGCCCGTGGGAGTACGTGGGCGGACAGCCCGACAGCTCGACCACGCGGGCGGCGTGCTCGTTCATCTCCTCGATGTAAGGCTCGCAGCGAGTGTCGAGCCAGGAGTCGAAGTAGGTCGCCGGGCGGTACGACTCGTCGATCGCGCCGATTCCCGACATCTGCCCCGAGAAGGCGACGCCCGCGACATCGCCCCCACGGCCGGAGGACGCGAGTGCCTTCCGGATGGTCTGATGGGCCGACGCCTCGATCTGCTCCAGGTCCTGCTCGACCCATCCAGGTCGGGGATAGCGGATAGGCACCTCCTCGAACGCCTCGCCGAGGATGCGGCCTTCCTCGTCGACCACAGCGGCCTTCGTCCCCATGGTCCCAAGGTCGCAGCCGACGAATACCGGCATCCGCTCAGCTCCGGTAGCGAGGATTCTTCACGACCCGTGGGCCATCCTCACCCGTCACCACCACCACGGGGAACCCTCGCTCCTCGATAGTTCGATAGTCGTGGCCAGCGTCCCCGACGTACGCAGCGAAGAAGACCAGGGGCTGGTCTCCCACGTTCACGCTGCGATGGGCCCAACCACCGGGGACGTAGCTCACCGGTCCCCGGCGGATGGGCTCGACAGCATGTCTCCCGTCGTCCGTGGCCATTACCAGTCGGCCGTCACCGCCGAGCCCGATGTAGATCTCGGCCCGGTCACGGATCTCGTGAAAGTGGCCCTTCGTCATGAAGTATTCACGGCCCACGGTTCCGGGAAGCAGCACGGTTGTCGAGCACTGCAAGTGGGACGCTGTCTCGGGGGCGGGGATCCCGTAGACGCGGTACACCACCGCGTCTTCGTCGGCATCGGGATTGGCGAGGAAGATCCCCCGCATGTCGGAGATCCTCCGCTCGACAACTTCGCCCTCCGGGGTCAGTGTGCCGAGGTCCATGTCCATGACGATCGTGAAGGGGGACAGCGGCTCCCTGCTCGCGGCGCTGCGCGTCATCGGCTCACGCTCACCATGGTCTTGAGCACAGCCGGGTCCTGGTCAGCGAGGAGCGCTCCCGGCGCCCCGGACAGCGAGACCTCGGTTCGGGGCAACGGGTCGAGAGAGAGCTCGCCCGTGGCGACCAGGTCCCGAGCTCGCACGTAGTCGGCAACCGTCGATCCGGTACTGCCCAGGAGCGCCACGTGCCGGTAGTGCACCAGGTTCGCGTCCACGAAGGCGCCACCCGGGGTCCCTGCGAAGGCGTGGACGCGACCACCCTGTGCGACACGCTTCAGCGCCCAGACAAGGGCCTCCACACCGGCGGCGGTGACCACGGCCACCTCCGGGGAGGTCCCCAGGTGTCGCTGTGGGTCGTCCTCGGGCCCAAGAGCCGCATCCGCCCCCAACTCCAGGGCCATCCGTCGACGCGGCTCCGACCGCTGGACAACAGCCACGACCGCGCCGGCGGCCTTCAGGGCCCACATACAGAGAACGCCCATGCTCCCCGCCCCCACCACCAGGGCGCGCGTCCCGGGCCGAACCTTCAATAGCTGGATTGCGTGCAGGCAGCACGCCAGCGGCTCGAGAAGGGGAGCGATCCCCAGGTTGACTGCCTCCAGGGAAACGGCATGGACAGCTGGAACGGCCACCCACTCCGCGAAGCACCCGTCCTGGTCGAGCCCGATCGACCGCCGATCGGCGCACCGGTTCACGAACCCAGACCGGCAATCCTCGCAGCGTCCGCAGCCAACGTCGGGGTGTACTCCAACGGGGCTTCCGTCCTCGAGGTGGCCGGCGGCCTCGTGGCCCGGAATCCGGAGGGTATCCGCCCCCCGGAGCGCCAACCTCCGATCCGTGGCACAGATCGCAGCAGTCTCCACCCGGACAAGCACCTCGCCGGGCCCGGGCTCGGGCCGCGGCACCTCCGCCAGCTCGACGTCCCCCGGACCGCGCACCTGCACCGCTCTCATTCGCTCCGCAGATCCGCCATCCGCACCGTGGACGCCGACTCGATCGAGCGGTTCACCGCGACGGCGGCTTCGAGCGCGCGCACTCCGTCCATCGCGGTTGCCCTGGGCGCCTCCTCTCCTCTGGCTACACGGACCAGGTGGACGTCCTCGGCCCGGTACGCATCGGCGAACAGATCCCGCCAGCTCGCCACAGGATCGGTGACTGCTCCCTCCGCCCGGACGAGGAGGGCAGAGTCGGCCCGCGGGTCGCCGACCAGGATCAACCCCTCCGTCCCGTAGATCTCCACCCGAGCGTCGTAGCCGTAGCCGGCTGGGCACGCTCCGTCGATCTGGGCGAGTCCGCCGCCGCTGAGCTGGAAGACCGCCGCGAGCACGTCCACGAACCCGGGGAAGCGGTGGGCGATGTCCGGCCGCTTCGCAGCTTGGCCGACAGCGTGAACGGTTTCGAGCTCCTTGCCCGAGAACCACCGGACGGAATCGAGGTCGTGGGAGTTCACCTCCGCGACCAAACCTCCGGAGCGGCGAGGATCCCACGCCCATTCGGGAGGCAGTCCCGGTCCCCTCCCGGTGGAGCGGACGAACACTGGATCGCCGATGTCCCCGGACTGGATCCGTTCCCAGGCCCGGACGAACCGCGTGTCGAAGCGGCGCATGAATCCCATCACCATCGAACTCGGCGAGGCCTCCACGGCCGACAGCACTTTCTCCGCTTCCTCCAAGGTCGAAGCCAAGGGCTTCTCGCAGAGGACGTGCTTGCCTGCCTCCAGCGCCGCCAGGACGATCTCGGCGTGTGTGAATGTGGGTGACGCTACAATCACCGCATCGACGCCCTCATCAGTGGCTGCCACCGCTGGATCGTCGAAGGTCCGCTCACAGCCCAACTCCTCGGCCGCCCGCTCTCGAGCCTCACGATCCGGATCCGCAACCGACACCAGCTTCGCGCCCTGTATCCCCGACGCGAAACTCCTCCCGTGGACCATGCCGGCCCGCCCGGCTCCCACGAGAAGGACACGAAGATCGCTCATGTCGAGCGTCGCCGGGCGACGCGACGTCTCCACTGATCGAGTGCCACCACCACAACGATGATCAGACCGTTCACGACCCGCTGCCAGAACTCCGCCACACCGAGGATGTTGAGACCGTTGGCCAGCACCCCGATGATGAGGATCCCAATCATCGACCCGCCCACTCCGCCCTCGCCCCCAAAAAGGTTGGTCCCCCCCACCACCACGGCAGCGATGGACTGAAGCTCCATACCATCACCCATGAGAGCATTTGCGCTGGCGAGGCGACCCGCCAACATGAACCCTGCGACCGCGGCCATGAGGCCGGAGATCACATAGATCCACCACTTCGAGCGTTCGATCCTGATGCCCGAGACGCGGGCGGCCTCCCGGTTACCGCCGATCGCGTAGGCGGCGCGCCCGAGCCTCGTCCGATTGAGGATGAACCATCCGATCAGCGCGCAGAGGATGGCGACCACCACGATGAGCGGGATGCCCGCCACCGACTCCGCTCCCAGCATCGAGAGGGACACGGGAACCCGGCGGCCCTCCACCGCCCGCGCGTAGTCGGGCACTGGTAGTCCGTCCGTCACCAGGAGGGCAGCGCCCCGCACGGCCGCGAGCGTCCCCAGGGTGGCGATGAAGTCAGGAACCCGCCATTTCGCGATGACGAACCCATTGAACGCGCCAACGCCAAACCCAGAGGCCAGACCCAGGAGCAGGGCCAGGGGCTCCGGCCACCCCCAATGCGCGTACGCCACTCCCATGAGGCTTCCCGCCAGCGCGGCCGAGGAGGCCACGGAGAGATCGATCCCGGCGGACACGATCACGAGCGTTTGACCCACGGCCAAGATCGCGGGGACGGCGTACTGGCGCAGGATGTTCAGGGTGTTATTCACGGTGAGGAAGTCTGGAGTAGCCATGAAAAAGCCCAATACCAGGACGAGCAGGATGGCGATGGCCCCGCCGCGACCCCCCGCCGCGGTCGCTACCCGAACAGCGAGCGATCTGGCCCCGTTCAGGACCCGGGCGGCCCTCTCGCTGGCAGCCTCAGCCACGGGCGCCTCCTGCTGCCCCCATGATCTGCTCCTCCGGTGCGTCGGGTGGGGCCGCTCCGACGATACGTCCGTTCGACATGATGAGAATACGGTCGCCCAGAGCCCGAGCCTCACGGATCTCCGACGCGAGGTAGAGGACGGCCACCCCTTCCTCGGCCAGGCGGCGAACCAACCGATACACCTCCTCCTTCGCCCCCACGTCGATGCCCCTCGTGGGGTCGTCCAGGATCAGGATCCGCGCCTCCGAGCACAGCCACCGAGCCAGGACGAGCTTCTGTTGGTTCCCGCCCGAAAGGGTCTCGGCCATCCGGTCGAGGGTGGTGCGAATGGCCAGGTCGTCCACGAATCGCTGGGCCACCCGCTGCTCCGCGTCGAAGTCCAGCAGGGGGCCGTGTGAGACCCGGTCGAGAGACGCCAGAGTGACGTTGGCGGCCACGGTCATCCGCGGCACGATGCCGACCGACCGGTCCTCCCCCAAGTACCCGATTCCCACGTCGATTGCATCAGAGGGTGACTGGACGCGCACGGGACGTCCGACCACCTCGAGCGTCCCCTCGGTGGCCGGTTCCACCCCGAACAGCGTTCTCGCCAAACGGGTCCGCCCCGAACCCCTTAGCCCGAATATCCCGACGACCTCCCCCGCGCGCAGCTCGAGGTCAATGGAGCGCAGCCGAGGCGGTCTGGCCAGCCCTTCGGCCCGGAGGACCACCTCTTCGCGCGGGCCGCGCACCCGTGCGGACCGTGCCGGAGCGGTGTCGACCTCCCGGCCGACCATCATCCGCGCCAGCTCCGCCTCATCGACCTCGGCAGCCGACACCGTGCTGATGAGCCGCCCGTCCCGCAGAACGGTGATCCGGTCGGCGATCGCCAAGACCTCTGGTAGGCGGTGCGAGACGTACACGACACCGACGCCCCGGGACCGCAGTTGCTTGATGATGTCGAAGAGTCGGCCTGCCTCTCGATCCGAGAGGGCGGAGGTGGGTTCGTCGAGGAGGAGGACCTTCACCTTGATCGAGAGGGCCTTGGCGATCTCGACGAGTTGGCGTTCTGCCATCCCGAGCTCTCGCACCGGCTGGCGCGATTCCCGGTCCAGTCCGACCTGTTCGAGGTGGGTGCCCGCCTCCGAGAGAAGCACTTCCCAGTCGACCATCCCCCACCGCGTCTTCGGCCACCGTCCCAGGAGCACGTTCTCCGCGATGGATAGGGCGGGAACCAAGCTGAGGTCCTGGTAGACCATGGCGATCCCTGCCGACCGGGCGGCCTCCGGGGAACCGAAGGGGACCTCGCTTCCCTCGACGTTCATCTGGCCGGCGTCGGGGGTCACCGAGCCGGCGACGATCTTCATGAGGGTTGACTTCCCAGCCCCGTTCTCGCCCAGGACAGCGTGAACCTCGCCCCGCTCTACCCTGAGATCCACCCGGTCGAGAGCGCGGGCCCCTGGGTAGGACTTCGAGGCCCGCTCCAGCTCAAGCAGGGGCATCCGTCACTGGCAGTCCGCCTTGATCCCCTCCCAGTCGATCTGCGGCAG
>DASYVD010000027.1:0-23735 GCA_036000545.1 Actinomycetota bacterium
GGCTCTCGCCTCGGCTGCCGCCGCCCGGGCCGCCGCCACGGCGCTCGGGCTCGTCGAGACGAGTCTCGGACCACGAAGCAGCCACGCGTTGCCATCCAGGAAGACCGCGTCCTGCGTGGGCGGTACCGGTGGTCCGACGGAAGGCTCGTTCCGCACCCGGACCTCGAAGGCCACGGGGGCTCGTCCCCGCAGCCCCCGGACCATCTCCCGGTAGCTCGCTTCGCTCAGTCGATCGAACGTGGGGTTCCCGGTTGCGGCGGGACCCCCGCGCAGGAAGTCCCGGGCGTTTCCCAGATACATGTAGGCGTCGGGGATCACCTCGCCCGGGAGGCCGGCCCGAACCCGGCTCCATCGCCCCCGCCATATCCTGGCGTAGATGATCTCGCCCGTCTGTCGGTGGCCGGCGGGAACCACGTAAACTACCGGGCCCTCGGTGAGCTGGCTCTCCTCCAGATACGCGCTCACCGCGGCAAGGGCAGGCCGGAGCTCCAGAGGAAGCCAGCCCGTCTGACGGGTGTAGGTCCAGACGGCCTGATACCACTGGGACACCAACACCGCGATCGCGATGGCCGAGCCGAGCAGGGCGAGGGGCCGGAGGCGTCGACGGCCGGCCAGTCCCAGTGGCCGGGCTGCGAGGGTCCAGAGACCGAGCCCCGCGAGGAGCACCGGGGCCAGGGTGATCCCCAGGAAGCGATGGTACGGGAGCCGCAGCCCCAGCACGTATCCCAACGTGCCCAGGACCGGGAGCAGCCAGAGCACGACGGTCCGAGGCAAGGGATCGCGTCGTGACCGGCGCCACGCCAGAACGCAGGAGGCCAGCCCCACGACCAGCAAGGGCACCAGGACCACCGGATCCATGAACCCCACCCACCGCCCGGCGCTCTCCAGGAAGTCCTGCAGTCGGAAGGGCGGGACGTTGACGGCGTCGGCGAACGACCGTCCTGGCCCCCACACGCCCAGGCCCCAGCAGAAGAAGGCCGCCGCCGCCCCACCGAGAACGCTGAGGGCGATGGGGACGTCGTCCCGGATGCCCTCTCGCGCCCTGAGCCTCAGGACGGCGGGCAGGGCCAGGGAACCGAGCACGGCAGCGGAGAACACCGCGGCCACGGGGGGGTGAGCGAAGAACGACGCGAGTACCAGGACGAACAGTGCCACCCGGGCGGGCTTCTGGTGACGAGCGGGGGTCAGGAACAGCAGCGCGGCTGTAACGGTGAGGAGGGCCAGCATGTTGTCGGCGAAGCCGAGGAACACGTTGCGGAAGAACATCCCTCCGGCAGCCAGAGCGACCACTACGAACGCCGAGGGAGTCTTCCAGAGGCGGTAGGCCACGCCCCCCACCGCCAGGGCAGCCAGGAGGCTCCAGCCGGCGGTGATGAGGAAGGAGGCCTGATATCGGTCGACGCCCCCCAATCCCTGGAGGAGGGCCAGCAGGATCGGGTTCGCCACCCGATACCCTCCTCCGAACGCACCGAGGGGCCCCTCGAACTCCACCAGCGTCTGCGGAGGGTGGGCCATCAACAGCTCCGCGCGCCAGACGTACCAGGACACGTCGGGACCGGGGGGCAACGAAACCGGATCGGCCAGGTAGATTCCCAGCCAAGCAAGAAGCAGCACCGCGACGGTGCCCAGAACCGCCGCCGCCGCCCCGGCGCGGAGCACCCGCTCCCTAGTGCTCTGATCCATCCGCGGTAAGACGGTCATCTTCGTCTTCTTTCACCCACGGAGCGTCAGGGCAAACCGACCTAGGTCCGTGGCCCAGATGCCCGCCGCCGGAGGTACGCCTCGATGAGCGGTTCGAGGTCGCCGTCGAGGACCGCGTCGGGGTCGGTCACCTCCACTCCCGTGCGGTGGTCCTTCACCAGCCGATAGGGGTGGAGGACGTAGGAGCGGATCTGCGACCCGAACTCGATGTCGCGTCTCTCACCTCGCAGCTCCTCGATCTTGTCGTGCCGCTGTCGCCGGGCCAGATCGGCGAGACGAGCCTTGAGGATGCGCATGGCCACGGCGCGGTTCTGCATCTGCGATCGCTCGTTCTGGCACGCCGCGCTGATGCCCGTGGGAATGTGGGTGATGCGCACCGCCGAGTCGGTGACGTTCACGTGCTGTCCCCCTGCTCCGCTGGAGCGATAGGTGTCGACCCGGAGGTCCTTGGGGTCGATCTCGATGCTCTCGTCATCCTCGATCAGGGGGATGACGTCGAGGCTGGCGAACGAGGTGTGGCGGCGCTTCGACGCGTCGTACGGCGAGATCCGCACCAGCCGATGCACGCCGCGCTCCGCGGAGATGACGCCGTAGGCATTCGGGCCGCGGAGGATGAAGGTGGCGCTCTTGATTCCCGCTTCCTCTCCTGGCTGCACCTCGTCCAGCTCGACCTCGTAGCCTTCGCGCTCCGCCCACCGCAGATACATCCGGAGGAGCATCTCCGCCCAATCCTGCGACTCGGTCCCGCCTGCGCCCGCATGGATGCTGGCCACGGCGTCGTTGGAGTCGTACGGACCAGAGAGAAGAGAAGCGAGCTCCAGCCGCTCGAGATCGTGCTCGAGGCGCTTCAACGCTTCGGTGAGATCCGGAAGGGCTTCTTTTTGGCCCTCGTCCAACAGTTGGTCCAGGACCTGGACCTCCTCGAGCCGCTCGGCCAGATCCTCGTATCGCTCGATCTCGCCCCGGAGCCGGGACAGGCGGGTGTTCAGCTCCTGGCCGCGGGAAGGGTCGTCCCAGACGTCGGGCTGGGACAGGCGGGCTTCGACCTCGGAAGCCTCCTTGCGCTTCCGATCGAGGTCAAAGGTACTCCTTCGCGCTGGCCAGCCGTTCCGCGAGTTTCTCGATGCCTTCGGTGTTGTCGCTCATTCCAGCGCAATGGTACGCGACCCTGACCCCCATCCTGGGGATCGCTCGGCGCGGCGCCGCGGAACGACTCGGCTCGCCTGCTCGGTCGGCTCTCGGAGGGCGAACGGCGCGTCGCTCCGAGCCCTCCCGCCACGCCGTTGCCGCCGCTCCTCGACCCTCCCTCCCGACGGCTCGCCTCCTATGTTCCGCTCAGCCCGCCCCTTCGCGATCCCGCGCTACGGCTGATCCGATGGTGCCGAGCCTTCGGGCGGCTCGGCACCTGTAGGACGAACCCTCCGGCGATAGAGGCCGAAGACGATGCTTGTCCCATACGCAACGCTGTAAGAATCATTCGCTGCGAAGGGAACCAGCCGCGGTAGAAGGAACCACGGAGCGAACGCAACCAGTCCGCACAGGCCCAGCAACAGCCACCCCGTGTCAGGCTCGCCGGGCCCCAGAAGACCGATCAGGAAGCCTAGAAGAATGCCCAACCCATATGCCATCAAGAAGGCGATGAATGAAATCCGTCCAATCAACCAAGGAAGAGACCCAACAACACTCGATAGGACTGTGAAGAACACTAGGTCGGACCGAAGCCGATTCGACAGCTTGGCCCTCGGCAACTCACTCACGTTCGTACTTGGCAACTAGAAGAAGGCGCGCGGCGCGTTCGCGCAGGAGCATCGGGCTGGCCAACAGGAGCCGATGCACCGGCCCTGTTCTCCGCCTGGCGCAGAGGACACCCCTGGTCAAGTCTTACTCCTCAGCCTCACCGGGGATGCAGCCGTCGCCCCGATAATGGGTGTGGCGAAGGTTCCGGGCTAGACGCGTGATGGCGCCCTGGAGAGGCGTCTTCGGTTCCCTATCTAGATAGACCTCGAAAGAGTCCTCTTCAATCGCTGCCGCTACAAGGTCGTGAGCAAGCGCTTCGATCTTGTGGAGGTACTCATCGTGGTCTGGGCGCTGTCGGTCCATGATCAGGATTATCGGGTTGGCCGGCTGCCGACGAAAGTGGTCTTCGCGATCCCTGGACCCGGCTGGTTAGTGGAGCCGCGAAGGCGGCGGCGGAGGGGGACGTAGGAGGCGAGGCGTGAGGACCGAGCTCGACGCGCGGCGGCAAACGCGTGGCCCGAGGGCTCGGAGGGACGCGCGTTTCGCCCGCTGAGAGGGAGGGAGTAGCTCAGCCGAGTCTGTTCCCCGAAGGACGCCGCCGAGCGGCTACGCGGCTAGGCCGTGAGGCCGTGGCACTTCTTGTACTTCTTGCCCGAGCCGCAGGGGCAGGGGGCGTTACGGGGGATCTTCTGGGAGCTAACTTGGGTCGCGACGGCGCCTTGTTCCTCACCTTCACGTCCCCTAGACATCCGCACACGCTGAGGGCGGGGGCGGGCCGGCTCGTCTTGGCGGACGATCTCCACGCGGTAGATGTAGCGGACGAACTCCTCTTCGAGCGATCCCTTCAGCTCCTCGAACATCTCCAAGGCCTCACGCTGGTACTCGACCAGCGGGTCCCGCTGGCCGTAGGCCCGGAGGTGGATGCCTTCCTGGAGGTAATCCATCTCGGCGAGATGCTCGCGCCACCGGTTGTCGATGACGGACAGGAGAACCATCCGCTCGAGCTCCCGCATAACCTCTTCGCCGAGCTCCTGCTCCCGCTTCTCGTACGCACCGATGGCTTCCTGGAGCACCTTCTCCATCAGCACGTCGGCGTCATCGATGCCCTCCAGGTCTGCCTTGGTGAGGTCGCTCGGGTAGATGGAATGGATCGCGGTGAGCAGGCCGCTGAGGTCCCATTCCTCGGAGTAGATCTCCTTGCTCACGAACTGACCGACGACCGCGCCGATGACCTCGTTGACCATCCCCAGAGCCTGGTCCCGGAGGTCTTCGCCCTGGAGGATCCTGCTGCGGTCCCCGTAGATCACCTCGCGCTGCTTGTTCATGACCTCGTCGTACTTGAGCACGTTCTTGCGGCGCTCGAAGTTGACCCCTTCCACCTGCCTCTGGGCGTTCTCGATGGCCCGGCTGACGATGCGCGCGGTGATGGGCTCGTCCTCCGGCCACTTCAGCCGGTTCATGATCGACTCGATCCGCTCCGAGGCGAACAGGCGCATCAGGTCGTCCTGGAGGGAGAGATAGAACCGGGACTCGCCGGGGTCGCCCTGGCGCCCCGACCGACCACGAAGCTGGTTGTCGATGCGGCGCGACTCGTGCCGTTCGGTGCCCAGCACGTAGAGACCCCCGAGCTCGACGACCTCCCCGTGCGCGGCGTCGGTGTCTCGCTTGTGCTTCTCGAACAGAGGCTGGTAGGCGGCTTCGTACGCCTTCTGCTCCTCCTCGTCCATCTCGAACATGAGGTACCGGTCGTTGTCGAAGCCGTTCGCCGCCATCTCCTGGCGGGCCAGGTACTCCGGGTTGCCGCCGAGCATGATGTCCACGCCTCGGCCGGCCATGTTGGTGGCCACGGTCACGGAGCCCTTCCGCCCGGCCTGGGCGATGATCATGGCCTCCTTCTCGTGCTGCTTGGCGTTGAGGACGTTGTGGGGAACACCTCGCCGCTGGAGCAGCGCGGAGAGCCTCTCCGACTTCTCGATGGAGACCGTGCCGACCAGAACGGGCTGCCCCTTCTCGTACCGTTCCGCGAGATCCTCCACCACCGAGCGCCACTTGGCGTCCTCGTTCTTGTAGATCTCGTCCTGCTGGTCGGCCCGGACCATGTCCCTGTTCGTAGGGATCTCCACCACGCCGAGCTTGTACACTTCCTCGAACTCCCGGGCCTGGGTCTTCGCCGTACCGGTCATGCCGGCGAGCTTGTCGTACATCCGGAAGTAGTTCTGGATGGTGATGGTGGCCAGGGTCTGGTTCTCCTCCATCACCCGGACGCCTTCCTTGGCCTCGATGGCCTGGTGGAGCCCCTCGGAGTACCGGCGGCCGTGCAGGACCCGGCCCGTGAACTCGTCCACGATGAGGACCTCGCCGTCCTTGACGATGTAGTCGACGTCGCGCTTGTAGAGCTCCTTGGCTCGAAGCGCGTTGTGCAGGTAGTGAACCAGCGGCGTGTTCGTATGGTCGTAGAGGTTCTCGACGCCCAGGTACTCCTCCACCCGACCGACGCCGTCTTCGGTGACCGACACCGTCCGCTTCGCCTCGTCGACCTCGTAGTCGCCGTCGCGCCGCAGCCGCGGGCCCATCCGCGCAAACACCCCGTACCACTTGGCGGAGTCCTGGGCCGGCCCGCTGATGATGAGCGGCGTCCGGGCCTCGTCGATGAGGATGGAGTCCACCTCGTCGACGATGGCGTAGTGGTGCTTCCGCTGGACCATGTCGTCGAGGCGCATGGCCATGTTGTCGCGGAGGTAGTCGAAGCCGAACTCGTTGTTCGTCCCGTACGTGATGTCCGCGGCGTACGCCGGCCTTCGCTGTGACGGTGACATCTGGGCCTGGATCAGCCCCACCGAGATCCCCAGGGCCCGGAAGATCGGGCCCATCCACTCGGAGTCTCGCTTGGCCAGGTAGTCGTTGACCGTGACCAGATGGACGCCCTCGCCGGTGAGGGCGTTGAGGTACGCCGGCATCGTCGAGACGAGGGTCTTTCCTTCACCGGTCTTCATCTCGGCGATGAGGCCCTGGTGGAGAGCCGTGGCCCCCATCACCTGGACGTTGAAGTGCCGCTGCCCGATGGTCCGCTTGGCCGCCTCCCGAACGCCGGCGAACGCCTCCGGAAGGAGATCGTCGAGCGACTCGCCGTCCTTCAGCCGCTGGCGGAACTCGTCGGTTTTTCCGCGAAGCTCCTCCTCGGACAGCTCGGCGAGCTCCTCCTCGAACGAGTTGACCAGCGCCACGTAGTCCTCGAGGCGCTTGAGCCTCCGGTTCTCACCGATCTGGGTGATCTTGCTCAGTACCAAGGGGAGGGCCTCTCCTGATGCGGGGGACGCTTCCGAACCTCGATTATACGAGCGGGCCCCCTGCGCGACGGGATCGCGTGGTGCCGTCGTTCAGGCGCTGGGCTGGCTGCGAACCGTAGCGACGGCCTGGGGCCAGCGGCCGGGGCCGCCCTCGCGGAGCGGCACCAGGAGGGCCGCGGGTACCAGGAGCAGCCCGATCGCCGTGAACGCCAGGACGGGGAAGCTCGTGGCCTCGAGGAGCAGCCCGCCGCCGAGGACACCCGTGCCCGCCGCGAGGGCCGCGACCAAGTCGGTGAATCCCAGGGCCCGCCCCCGCTCCGCCGGGGTCGTCAGGTCGGCCACGATGGCAGTGGACCCCACGTAGGCTGCGACTCTGCCGACGCCGATCAGGAACAGCCCGCCGGCAGGAACAACGGTCCCTGCCAGGAGGCTGAGCCCACCCCGGAAATCGAAAGCACGACGCCTCCCCCGAGCCCCGGACGCCGGCCCCACCGGTCGAGCGCCTCCCCGAACAGCCGAGAGAAGCCGAACATCCCACCCAGATGGGAGCTCACCACGAGGGATACGGTCAGTTCCCCCGCCCCGTGTTGGTGGATCACCACCGGAACCACGCCCATGAACGTGGACATCACGGCCTGGGCTACCGCGATCGCCATCACGGCCACCAGGCCGGGGCGGAGGGCCAGGATCGCCGCGGGCGAGCGGCCCTCTCCGGCGCCGCCACCCTCGACGGCGAGGTCGCGCGGGTCGGGGCGGACCGCCAGGACGCACCCCAGGGCGACCAGAGCGAGAAGCGGAACGAGGATTCCATGGGGCGACGTCCGCATCAAGCCCGAACTTCGCACCTACGCCGTGAAGGGCAGCCCGGAGCGGAGCGCCCCCCACCGCTCCGACCGTCCCCGCGAGCACCACCGTGCCCACCGCCCGCCCGCGACGTTCGAGCGGGTACATGTCCGCCACCGCGGTCCGGCCTAGGAGCGCGGCTGCTGCTCCCGCGCCCATGACCCCGGCCGACACGAGAATGCCGGTGGCGGAGGCACGCGCCACCGACGCCATCGCGATGAGTCCGGAGATCGCGATCAGGACGTACCCGAGCGCCAGCCCCGGTCCGCGGCGATCCATCAGCCTTCCCGCGATGACCGCACCCGCCGCCGCGGCCACGTAGTACGACCCGATGATCCACGCCCCGGCGCTCTCGCTTCCCGTTAGGCGGAACAGAGCGATCGGTCCGAAGGTGGCCACGACTCCCACCGTCCCGAGCAGGGCGGCTTGAGCAACGACCAGGAGGCGAGTGGTCCGGCGGACCAGGCGGGTTCGCTCCTCTTCCGTTGCCATCGCGGGCGGAAAGATGGACCCGGCGGCCAAGCGCGCCTCCTGCCCGGCGTCGCCGGGACGGCTACTTGATCTCGAGGAGCTTCTCCCGGACCGCGTACACGACTGCTTCCATCCGGGAGTGGAGCTGGAGCTTCTCGAGGATGTTGCGGATGTGATTCTTGACGGTGTTCTCGGAGATGAAGAGCTCCTTGGCGATGTCCCGGTTGTTGAGCCCTTTGGCCACGAGACGGAGCACCTCCATCTCGCGCTCGGTGAGCCGGGGCGTGGGAACCTGCTCCCGTTCCTGGGCCCGCTTGGTCATCGCGGCGAATTCCGACAGGAGCTTGGCGGCCATGGAAGGCGAGATCCGCGATTGTCCGCTCCACACGGAACGGATGGCGTCCGCAACCTCCTCCGTGGAGATCTCCTTGAGCAGGTAACCCGACGCCCCCGCCTTGATCGCGTCGTACAGGTCGGCCTCCTCGTCGCTGATCGTCAGCATGAGGATCTTGATGTGGGGCATCAGGTCCTTGATCTCCTCGGCGGCCTCGATGCCCGAACGCTTGGGCATGCGGATGTCCATCAGCATCACGTCGGGCATGAGCTCCTGAGCCTTATCGATTGCCTCCTGGCCGTCCGCGGCCTCCCCGACGACCTCGATGTCGGGCTCCTGCTCGAGCACCATCTGGAGGCCTCGGCGGAAGAGCGCGTGGTCGTCGACGATGAGGACCTTGAGGCTCTCCAGACCCTCCACGGTTCCGCCGGCGGGCTCGTCTCTGGCCATGGGCCTTCCCCTCACTCAACGAGGCTCCGGAGGAACCTCAGGTTCTTCGCGATTGGGCGATATCAGGCGAGATTTTACGCTTTTCGCCCCCTCCAACAATCTAGCTCGGCGTTTTCCCCTCTCTTCCTTTAGCTGGCGCTCCAGACGGTCCACCACGCGGTCGAGGGCCGAGTCGACGTCCTCGCCCGTCCCCGAGGCCCGGAAGGTGTGGCGAGGGGTCCGGCACGCGACCTCCACGCGGTGGCCACCGCCGATCCGCCCGCGCGGCTCCTCGATGAGCTCCACCTCCATCCACTGGATCCGGCGAATCAACCGGCCTAGCCTTCCCAGTTTCCGTTCGATGCGCTGCCGGACCTGCGGGGAAACACGCGTGTGCCGTGCCTTCACGACCAGCTCCATGCGCCCTCCTTCCGATGGGTATACGGGTGATGAGCGATGCCCCTCGAATACGCGAGGGACCGGGCGTCGCCGCCCGGCCCCTCGGACCTCTCGCCTGGCTGACCTGGTCTTTGCCCCCACACTCGCCTGCCGAGGTGGTCACCGCCCAACAGGCGGCTTGACACCTTCTCCCGGGTCGCCCCGGGGCAGGGCTTACGTCTAAGCCGCACCATGCTCAGCAACCAAAGGTCGCCTTACGTGGGTCGTTTCGCCTGCGGCTGGCATCGACTACCGGAGGTCCGTCCCCCGGGCAACCACAGACCCAGGCGTGGGCCCGGCCCATTATACCGAGGCTTCGGAGGGCCCCATTCGGCAAGTCTCGAGTGGACCTCACGCGGTGCCGTAGCAGCGAGCGGGGACCTCGCCCCGGCAGGACCGGGCGGCCGCGAGCACCACGACCCGGCGGGCACCGCCCTCTCGGAGCGCGGCCGCGCACTCCGCCGCGGTGACTCCGGTCGTCAGGACGTCGTCGACCAGGAGGATAGAGGGTGGTGCCCCGGCGACGGGCGCGAACGCACCGCCCAAGGAAGCACGGCGCTCCCGACCGGTGCGCGTCGCCTGCGCGGTCGTCTCGCGCACCCGCGAGAGGAGGGGGATCGCGTCCAGCCCGAGCCTCCCGGCGACCAGCCTCCCGAGAACCTCGGCCTGGTCGAAGCCGCGGCCAGCCCGGCGCTTTCGCGACAAGGGCACCCAGGTTACGGCGTCCGGGGCGAAGTCATGCACGGGATGCATGCCGATTGACTCCACCATCGCGCCGGCGAGCGACGGCGCCAGCGCTCGCCAGCCGGAGAACTTCAGCGCCCGGATCGCCCGGGCGAGCGGCCCCTCGTACACGAAAGGGGCACGAGCCGCGTGGATGGGTCGCGGGGGGCAATCGGCGCACGACCGAAGCGGTTCCTCCCACGGGCGGCCACAACGCTCGCACGCCGGCTGCGTGATCACCCCAACCCGCGCCGCGCAGTGACGGCACAGTGGCCACGCCCCGGATCCGCAGGACGCGCATCGCGGCGGAAACAGGAGATCGAACAGCGCCGCCACGCCTGGCACGGTACGGCGCATTGGTGACAGTTTCCTGGCGCTCCTCGCGGAGCGGTCCAGCCTTGAACGCCGGGCGAGTGCTGCGATAGCGTGCCTCGAGAGCGGGACGAGGAGGTGGGGGCCATGTGTCTCGAGGGCACGACGGAGATCGTCCGGGTCGGCGTGGAGGAGGAGGGCCCGCGACGGATCACGCGCCGGGGCCTCCTCGCGGGAATGGCTGCGGCAGGCGGGTCCCTCGCCCTGGGTCTCCCGGCGGTGGCGCACGCGTCGCCCTCCCCCAGGACCCATCGGTTGCAGGACCTCACGCACGTGTTCCGGGCGGGCTTCCCTGTGTACACGTTCGACAGCCCGAGCCGTCGGACACTCGTCACCATCCCGGAGAACGGCTTCTACATTCAGGAGTGGACGTTCGGCGAGCACTCCGGGACGCACATGGACGCACCGGGCCACTTCGCGCTGGGGGGTCGGCTCTCGCCCGAGATCACTCCCCAGGAGCTCCTGGTGCCGATCGTGGTGGTCGACATCTCGGCGCGGGTCGCCTCGAACCCAGACGCGGTGGTGACCGTCGATGACCTCGTCACGTTCGAGCACCGCTTTGGGCGCATCCCACCCCGGGCCATCGTTTGCGAGTACTCCGGGTGGGAGAGCCGGGTCGGCGACGCCGCGGCCTACCGGAACGTGGGTCCGGACGGCTTGTTCCACTTCCCGGGGTTCGGCATCGAGGCCGTGGAGTGGCTCCTGGAACATCGAGACTTCACCGGGATCGGGGTGGACACCCTGAGCCTCGACAACGGGCCATCGCAGACCTTCGACGTCCACCACACCCTGCTCGGCGCCGACCACTACGGGCTGGAGAACCTCGCCAACCTCAAACGGATCCCGCCGCGCGGCGCCTCCGCTTTCGTCGGCCTGATTCCATGGGAGGAGGGCTCCGGCGGCCCCTGCCGCGTCGTCGCGCAGTGGTAGCGGCTTGAGGCACGGAAGCTCGTACTGAGCCTGTGACGGTAATTGGTCAGGGCAGAGAGAGCTCAGCCGACCAGGGCCCTCGCTCGGGGGCCTGGCCGGCACGGTTCCGCCGACCGAGCTGGAACGTGAGCGTCCGCTGCCGGGCGAGCACCGGATAGACCACCGTCGTTCGGCCACCGGCAGACGGCTCCAGCCCCGACTCCAGGACGGGGAGCCGCCGTCCGTCGGCGAGGACGGTCAGCTCCTCGAACTCGGGGGGTTCGCCGACCTCGACCGGCTCGTGGCGCCACCGGACCACGGTCCGGTCCCCCTTGCATTCCACCCTGTTGACCTCCGCCCCCTTGCTTCCCGGTACCTCGATCCGAAGGTCTGCGGTAACCGTTCCTCTCCGCACTTCGCCTCTCGGCCAGGGAACCAGGAACCTCCGAGCGTGTTCCCAGGGCCCCTTGACCGTCTCCACCCCGTCCACGACGACCTCGGCCATCACTCCGTACCATCCCGGCTCCAGGCCGGCGAGCGGGATCTCGAACGGGATCAGTACCTCCCGTCGAGGGGCGATGTCCACGACGGCCTGCTGAACCGATACGTCCCGCACGGGACGGGTGGGCGCGCCGAGCTCGACCACGGCCGCTCCCGAGAGCGCGACCTGGTGTGGATCCGGGTCGGCTCCGCGGACTGCCACGGCACCACGCACGGACGCCGGGAAGCGTTCGAACACCGTCCGCACGGCCACCGGCGGTCCGGTCACGGGGCCTTCACCATCCGCAGACTCCCATGAAGCTCAGGTTCCCAGCTCCCATGAGCGGAGGTACTGCTCCTGCTCTGGAGTGAGCGTGTCGATCTCGAGTCCCATGGCCTGGAGCTTGAGTCGGGCCACCTCGGCGTCGATCTCCTCGGGCACAGGGTAGACGTCCGCCACCAACGTCCCGCGCCGCTTCACGATCCATTCGGCGACCAGGGCCTGGTTCGCGAAGGACATGTCCATCACCGCGGCGGGATGCCCCTCCCCGGCGCTGAGGTTCACCAACCGTCCTTCCGCCAGCAGGCTCACCCGGCGCCCATCCGCGAATCGATACTCGTCGACGAATTCCCGGATGCGACGGCGCTCGAGGGTGAGCTCGTCGAGAGCCGCCTTGTCGATCTCCACGTCGAAGTGCCCCGAGTTCGCGAGGACCGCCCCATCCTTCATCACCTCGAGGTGCTCCCGGCGGATGACCTTCGTGTCGCCTGTTACGGTGACGAACAGGTCGCCGATGCGAGCGGCCTCCATGAGGGGCATCACCCCAAAGCCCTCCATGGCGGCTTCCAGCGCCGCCAGCGGCGAGACCTCGGTGATCACCACCTGGGCCCCGAGGCCCCGGGCACGGGAGGCCACGCCCTTCCCGCACATCCCGTAGCCGCACACCACGAACACCTTCCCGGCGAGCAAGCGATTGGTCGCTCGCATGATGGCGTCGATGGTCGACTGTCCCGTCCCGAACCGATTGTCGAACCAGTGCTTGGTCTTCGCGTCGTTGACCGACACGATGGGATACGCGAGCACACCGTTCGCGGCCATCGATCGCAGTCGGATCACGCCAGTAGTCGTTTCCTCGGTTCCACCCAAGACCTCCGCCGCCTGCTCGGGGCGCTCCTTCAGGAGTGTCGTGACGAGGTCGGCGCCGTCGTCCATTGTGATCTGGGGAAGGTGATCGAGCACCGCACGGATGTGCCGGTAGTAGGTTTCCTGATCCTCGCCCTTGATGGCGTACGCGTTGATGTCGTCCTGCTCGCACAGGGCCGCGGCGACGTCATCCTGTGTGGAGAGCGGGTTGGAGGCGCACACCGCCACGTCGGCCCCGCCGGTCGCAAGCGTCTCGAGGAGGTTGGCGGTCTCGGTGGTCACGTGGAGGCAGGCACCGATGCGAATCCCCTCCAACGGTCGCTCCTTCTCGAACCGCTCCTTGATGAGGGCCAGGACGGGCATCTCGCGGGAGGCCCAATCGATCCGCCCCCTCCCTTTCTCGGCGAGCCCCAGGTCCTTCACGTCGCAATCCATCCGGTCTCCTCTCCCCTTCTCCCGATCACGGGCCCTCCGCGAGGCGGGCCTTCACCTGGGCGATGGCGTCGATGGGGGCGGGGTCGATCCCCCGGGCCAGCGCGTGATACACGCTCGCGCAGTCGCCGATCATCGTGAGGGCGAGGGCTGCCGCGATCGGGGGCGCCGCCGGAGCGTGTATCTCCCGGCTCTCCAGCCCCGAGCCCTTGATGGCATCCAGGGTGGCCTGGATGCGCGGGCCGACGCTCTCGTGCTCGTCCTCGTGTCGCAGCACGATCAGTCGGAATCCCCCACCCCACCCTTCGGACCACCCCACCACCTCGTGATGATCGAGCTCCGGAAGGACCGAGGCGAACGCCGGGATCTTGGCGTTCTCGTTGAACGCGGACTTCCAGCGGAACGCGGCGGCCCCGGTCACTCCCTCGGATCCCCAAACGAGGGGGATGTGGTCGCCGAGCCATGTCGCGGTGACCTTGGCCGGGTTGCGGATGGAGTCGATCCCCGGGGCGAGCCGTTCCGCCAGCGACGAAACGGGTTCGGCCGCCGCCTCGACCTCGCCCTCGTCCGGGAGGACGCCCCGCAGAGCTCCCAAAGCGGCGCCGAGGAGCGCACCGAACGCGGCGCGAGGCTGCGGTATGCCTGCCGGGACCAGGGCGGCTGCCATCCCGTCTGCGGATGCTCGAGCGGCCAGTTCCCCACCCGAGCAGACCGCGATCACGCGGCAACCTCGCCCCACCGCCTCCGTGTATGCGGCTAGCGTCTCCTCCGTGTTGCCGGAATAGGAGACACACACGACGAGGTCGTCCGGACCGCAGTGAGCGGGGAGGCGATACCCCCTCACGGTGGACACAGGAATGGGAACCCGATCCTGGTACGCCCCGGCGACGACGTCCCCGGCAGCCGCCGACCCTCCCATCGCGCAGAAGGTCACTGAGGCGGCACCAGCGGCCGGCTCGAGCTGCTCGGTCGCCGCTCGATAAGCCGCCGCGAACTGATCGCCCGTCCGCAGGTACGCGTCGAGCAACCCTTGTGGGTCTGCGGCGAGCAAACCCTCCTCGTCGTCGAGGATGGCCGCGGAGTCTCGCACGGGGCGTCCGCCTGTGCTCACGACGCCTTAGGGCTGCGGTTTCACGGCCTCGTCGATGAGCATCACCGGGATGCCGTCGCGGACCGGGTACTTGTAGCGGCACCGCCCCAGGCAGACGATGAACCCCTCGTCCTCTCGGTACTCGACGTCGCCCCGGCAGTTCGGACAGGCCAGGATATCCAGCAGCTCCTTGTCCAGACTCACTCTGTTTCTCCTCTGATGACCGCCAGCACCTTGGCCGTCTTCTCCTCGAGCAGCTCCGGCGTTCGAGCCTCCACGTTCAGGCGCAGGAGCGGCTCGGTGTTGGACGGCCGGACGTTGAACCACCAGTCCTCGTACTCAACGGTGAGGCCGTCGGTGCGGTCCACCCTGCCGTCCGCGAAGGCCGCGGCGACGTGCACGATCGCGGCGGCCTGGTCCTCCACTTCCGAGTTGATCTCTCCGGAGGCGTGGTACCTCCGGTACGGCTCGAGGAGCTCGGACAATGGGACCCCGGCTCGGGAGAGCCGGTCGAGCACCATCAGAGCCGCGATCAGGCCGGAGTCCGCTCGGTAGTGATCGCGGAAGTAGTAGTGGCCCGAATGCTCTCCCCCGAAGATGGCCCCGGTCTCGACCATCACCTTCTTGATGAAGGAATGGCCGACGCGAGTGCGGATCGGCTCTCCTCCCTTCTCCCTGATGATCTCGGGAACCACCCACGAAGTGATTAGGTTGTGGATCACCTTGGCCCCGGGTTCCCGCTCCAGCATGGCCTCGGCCACCAGGGCGATGATGAGAGAGCCCGATACCCCTGTGGCTCGCTCGTCGACCACGAACACCCGATCGGCGTCGCCGTCGAAGGCCAGGCCGATGTCCGCGCCGTGCTCCAACACCGCCCGGCGCAGGTCCTCCTGATTCTCGGGCTGGATGGGATCGGCCGGGTGGTTGGGGAACGTCCCGTCGAGCTCCAGATACAGCCCCACCAGTTTGCACGGGAGCCGCTCGAAGACCGGTTGGAGCACCAGGCCGGCCATCCCGTTGGCCGCATCGGCCGCAACGGTGAGCGGGGCCATTGCGTTCGGGTCGACGAAGGAGACCACGTGTTCCACGTACTGGTCGAGCATGTCGAGGGGTTCGACCTTGCCAGGAGCTGCGCTGGCGGGCCCGGGGTCGCGCTCGGCCAGCGCCCGCACCTCGAGCAATCCCGAGTCTTCCCCGACGGGCGCCGCACCCTCCCGGCACAGCTTCAGGCCGTTGTACCGCGGGGGATTGTGGCTGGCGGTGAACATGGCGCCGGGCAGGTCGAGCCGTCCGGAGGCAAAGTACAGCATGTCGGTCGTGGAGAGCCCGACGTCCACCACCCCGATCCCCTGCGCCGTCACCCCCTCGGTGAATGCCTCCACCAGTGAGGGGGAAGACGGGCGGCAGTCTCGACCGACGACGATCGAGTGGGCCCCGGTGAACTTGGCGAAGGCGGCTCCGATACTGCGAGCGGCGTCCTCGTGGAGCTCATCCGGATAGACACCACGGACGTCGTACGCCTTGAAGATGCGATCGAGTGACATCCGCGGGCGATTCTATCCCGTCCGTTCGGATGGCCCGATGCTGGTTCATCGGGGCCTCGCAGCGCGGTGAACCGACACCCGGGCGTTCGACCGTAAAGTCGTGGTGCCCCGTGCGAGGAGAGGGTGAAAACTAGCGGCGGGGAACCAGCGTGAGGATGGCCTGCAGCGAGACCGGCGCACCGTCCCGCTCCCACCACTTCGACTCGCAGGCGTGGCAGTTGCGGAACCGAACGGCGTCCTCGTCCAGGCTCATGGCGATCGATATGACCTCCCCTGACCCGCAGGCCGGGCAGATCATCGTGTCGTGGGCCGTTCTCATATCTTCCTCTTCGGTCCGGCGCACTCGTCCAGCGCATGGCCCGCCCTCAGCATTTTCCCTGGTCAGACCGGTGGGGCGGGCTTAGTCATATCGGTGAACGCGGGAGCCGGCCGTGTAGCCCGATGGGGCTATGCCCACATGACTCGATCGGGCTACGAAAGCGGGACCTGGGCCGGCTCTGGCGACCCCGAGACCTGGGGAAGCTGCTTCCCGATGTACCGCGACCGGAGCTTCCCACCCTCCCGCCAATACGCGTACCAGTAGGGCCCGTGGGGGCACCGCCCACACGTCGCCCTCCCGCAGCGCACCATCTCCTGCCGGAACGTGACCTTCCCCCGCCGCCCCGCGTCGGCGATGCCGGCGCCGACATCCGTTCCCAGACGGGAGACGAGGAGTCCCCGGGCGAAGATGAGCAGCCGTCTGAGGTCGTACTCGTCGAGGGCCCTCACCTGCCTGATCATCTCGCGATCGAGAGGCATCTTGGGTACGAGCGTACCCAAGAGGCACGCGTTGTCAAGAATGGGGTTGTCACGTAGAGGGTGGTGAGCCTAGACGGTTCCGACGAACGAGAAGAAGCCCGGCCGGGCCGTGGCCCGGCCGGGGCGATCGAGAGCGGGCTCAGGCGGGCAGTCGGTCGGCCACCGTCACGGGCCCGGCGCCCCCGGCTCCAGCGGACACCTCGTGCACGCGGCGCTCATCCAGCAGCCGCCACCTCAGCGGTGGGGTGAGGCGGTTCGCGTGCGCGACGCAGAGGTCCAGGAGGTTCGGGTCGTGCTGAGGAAGGAGATCCCTGATCCACACGACCCGCTCGGCATACCGGAGGGCCACAGTGGCCACGGCCCGCTCCTCGCAGCGCATCTTGGCGCATTGGCGCATGGCGCGAGCATAAATGACAAGTGTGTTATTCGCAAGGACACCCGGGGTTTGATCGGATGGCCCGGCTGGTTCCCTCTCCGCTCCCCGTTTGGGTAACAGGAGCCTTACATAAGAAACGAAAGGTTCCCCGAGGGCGGGCCTTTCCATCCCCGGGTCGTGGGAGCCCACCCGAAAGCGCAGGAAGAGGCCCCGTGGGGCCTCCTCCGCCGAAAAGCGTACTCCGAAGTTGCCGTCCGGGTCGCCCCTTCTGGCCTCTTCGGAGTACCCCACTAGGCTACCGCGCTTTCCGGGTCCGCGCAACGGGGGAGGCAGTTCTTGTCGCTCTTTCTGCGGGGTCGGCGCCTCGTTCCACCGCCCGGGATGCGGCGGCCGCGGTCCTACCAGTAGACGTAGACGGGGGTCCCCACCGGAACGATGGAGAACAGCTCCTCCACGTCGCTCAGGTACATGCGAACGCATCCGTGGGAGGCGAAGGTCCCGATCGAGCTGGCCGCGTAGGTTCCATGGATCCGGATCCCCGGAGCGTCCAGATACATCGCGTGGGTCCCCAGCGGGTTGCCCGGCCCGGGCGGGATGATTTTGGGCAGGTCCGCGCCCCACCCCTCCGGGTCGGGATTGACCCATGTGGGGTTCGCGGCCTTGGCCACGATGTGCCAGTTGCCCTGTGGGGTCGGGTAGGCCGGCTGCCCCGCCGCCACGGGATAGGTCTTCATCAGCTTGATGCCGTCATAGAGGTACAGCTTCACCTCGCCCAGGCGGATCACGATCGTGTACCCCAGGTCTTGCAGCCCCACATCGGGCTTCAGGGCTCGGACGGCCAACTTCACCGCCTCGCTGCCCTGACCGTCGAGGGCCTCCAAGAGGACCCGCTGGGACTTCCGTACGGGAAGCTCGTGCCCGACCTTCGGCTTCCGCACGCGGAGCTTCCCGTCCTCGAAGGTCACTTCCGCGTTGCTCGGATCGACGTTCACCGAGCGGGCCGCCGCTTGGAGGAACTGCCTCACGCCCTTGTTGGAATGCGAGTACTCGAGGTCGTAGGCCCGTTCGACCGGACGCTCGAGCAGGCGATGGAACACCCGCACGGGCCACGACAGCGAGTCTGCCGCGGCGAGAGCCTGGTCCACCCTGGCTTGGACGTTTGCGGTGGTTCCGAGTTCGGCCGGCGTGACGTGCCAGGTCTCGTCGCGGGCCCGGACCTCGAGCTCCCGGTCGAGGTACTGAGAGGATGCTGCCGCTTCGACCGCGGCGATCGCCTGTGAGCGAGTCATCCCGCCGATGTCCACGCCGGCAACCTCGATACCGGGGAGGACGCGGCCCGAAGTGGCCTGGTCGTATCGGTAGGCTGCGTACGCACCGCCGCCCCCGGCGGCGAGGAGCGCCAGGCCAACGACCAGCGCCACGCGGATGCTTCCGCGCGTCCTTGATGCCGCGTGCCGTCTCGACCTGCTCATCGCGTGGCCCTCATGATACGGGCTCCCCTACCTTTCCCCGAACACCCACGAGCGGAATCCCCACCGAAACCGCGTAGCCGTCCGGAGAGATAGACTCTTGCGCCGGCACCAGGGTTCCATCGTTCACTTCGACAACTGCGGCCACCGGCCTGAGCCCGCCGACGGACGTCAGGTCGACGATCAGGATCCGTCCTGGTTCCAGGGTGAGGTTCCCGAGCGAGGGCGCAGCGATGGGCCCCGTGTCGGACAGAAGGGTCACTCTGGCTCGACCTGTCCGGCCCCCGGGGTTCACGAGGATCAACCGAGCCCCACCCCCTCCCGGCCTCGACGCCGGCAGGGCCAGCCACCGGGCGGCAGTTGGGACCGCTCCGGCGGTCAGGGACCCGTCGCCCGCATCCTCCGACCCCGTTCGGCGTGAAGCCACGAAGGGCTGGGCTCCAGCGGCCTCCACGACGAAGCTGGCCCGTTCCGCCTCAAGCTCGAACTTCTCGGCGAAGCCTCCGGGCACCGAGGCCTCGTCCGGGACGGGGGCCTGTCCGTCCACGAGCTGAGCGCGCACCCGGATTGGTGCCTCCACGGGCCCGGGGACCATGACCTGGAGGTCGGTGACGCCGTCGTCTGCGGTGCCCGGGAGGACCCACGCTCGGGCCGGCGCCCGTACGCCGATCGCGGAACGCACACCTTCTGTGGAGATCCCGATGGCACCGGCCACGACCCGGCCCAGAGTGGCTCGAATCGATGCGGTCAGGGCCGCCTCGCCGAGCGCGAACCGATTGAGATCGACGGAGACCGAACGGCGAGGCGGGAGGACCAGGCCGCGCAGGGCCCCGGGACGGACCACCCGCCGGGGGGCGGCGAGGGAGATATCCACGGCGGCCTCGGTGGCGAATGGGTTCATGATCACCAGGCGGGCCTGCTGCCCGCGGACGGTCGTCCCGCCCGGAACGAACCACTGGCGGGAGGCATCCGGGGCACAGGGATCGGCCGCTAGCCCGTCGTGCTCGGGCAACGCAGCGACCATCCCCGCGCCGATGGGCGCGCCAAAGAACTCCACGGTGGAGGACGCCGAGGGCCGATCCGCGGGAACCTCGATGTAGGCGGCGGTCTCCGGTCCCAGTTCTGCGGGCGTCTCCACCCTCCCACCGGCCGCGCCGATGGTGGTCACCCGGAGCGTCGCTGCCCGGCCGGACGGGTTGGCTACGGTGATCCACGCACGCCAGCCGCTTCCTCCGCCGTGGGGGCAGAACCACGCTCCGGAGAGTTCGTCGGGGGCCGAGGCCTGGGCCGACCCAACCGACCGCTCGGCCGGGGGAAGGGGGCCGACCAGGCGGTCCAGCGCCATTAACCCCCCCACCAGCGAAACGCCTAGGGCAAGGGCGACGGCGACCCGGAACCTCACGGCGCCGCCTCCACGGGCTCGCGCGCCGGACGCTCCGGCTCCGTCGGGCCGGACCTGGTTTCCATCGGCCTCGACGAAGCCCGGACCCGGGTGATCCACAGTGCGACGCCCCACAGGAGAGCCAGCACCGCGATCTCGATTACCCGGATCCAGCCGTCTTGGTACTCGATCTCCACGAGGTCCCCGGGGAAGGTAGCCCGGAACCCCTGTTCCCAGCCCAACGCCCGGAATCCCCGGGCAGCCACACCATCCACCGTGAGCTGCCAGCGGTCGTCGAACGGGGTCGAGAAGAGGACCGCCCCGGACCCCTCCAGTGAGACCGGCCCCCGCCACGCTCCATCGTCCGGCGCAAGAGCAGCGGTCTCTGCCCCTGCCACCTCGGCGGACACCAGAGTCCCGGACGACTCGACGACCTCCGCGGCCTGGGGACCGACCGCCACGGCCACAGGGAGCGGCCTCGCCACCTCGTAGATGGAGAGGCCCCCCGCGGTCTGGATGAGGTCCATGTCCAGCTGTTGCCCCAAGCGGGCCGCTACTTCCCGAGGAAGATCGTGCGCGCCGGCGACGACGAAGCGGATGCCAAATGGAGAGAGGAGCGCGCCGCCGTGCCGAACCCTACCTTCGAGGACCGTGCGCAGGGCGGTCTCGAGGGCCGTGTACCCCGGGCCGTGCGGCGGGAGACCCAGTTCCAAGGCGCTGTTCCCCGCTCGTCCGGTCAGGCCGTATCGTACGGAGGCGCTTCCCGCCGAGACGGAGCCGTCCGGTGTGCCGCCCGGGGGGGAGAAGCGGCCGATCCCCGGGGACCCCAACCAGAGGACCCGGAACGGTGGCCCATCCTCCGTGGCGACGACGGGCCAGCCCGGAGGGATTCGCCCCTTCCCCACGGCCCAGGCACCGCGCAACGCATCCGCGGACTGAAGGAGAACGCCGAGCCCCACTACCGCGGTGAGCGCTCCCACGGCCACCTGCCGGTACCCGAACGCCTCCCGGGATACGCCAACTAGGAGCGCGCGAACCCCCAGACCAACCAGCAAGCTCATCGCCGCCGCGGCCACACCGAGGAACGCAAGCGGGTTCGCCACCTCTCCCGGCAGCCTGCCCGCCGCGGCCAGCCACGCCAGCGGGAGCGCCCCGGCGACGGTCAGGGCCGCCCTCCACGCCCACCGGCGGTCGTCGGCAACCGGGAACGACACCATCGCGGCCACCCAGAGGAACAGGGCGGGGATGAATCCCCCGGGAGCGTCACCCGGAGACAATCTGAGTACCGCTCCCCAACGGGCCACACCAGCGGCACCCACGGCCGCTCCTCCGTCTGCCTTGGCCAGCTCGAGGAAGAAGGGGAAGACCAGGGCGGCTCCGACCAACGTGCCGAGGGCGGCCAGGGCAACTCCCCGGGGAACCGCCCGCCACCTGCCCGGCACGAGGAGGCTCACCCCGAGAAAGAACGCTCCGGCCAGCCAGATCGCGGGGAAGAACGAAGCGGCCAGGGCAAGACCGATGCCCGTGCCCACCCCCCAGCGCAGCGGGCGGGCAGGCCGGGCCGCCTCGAATCCCTCCCCCACCCGAACCAGCAGCCACGGCGCCGCGACCAAGAAGGCTGCCGCGGGGAGGCTGCCCTCAGAGGCGGCCCACAGGACCGGAGCGGAGAGCGCGTAGCAGGCCGCGGCGACCACGGCCGGGGCCGGCCGCCTGGTCCGGCGGAGCACGGCCCGGTAACAGGATGCCGCGGCGAACACGGGGATCCCCGCTACCAGCAGCCGAGCCAGAAGCCTGGTGTCCGCGAAGGTCACGTAGCCGAGTAGGGAAAGGGGAACCAGCGCCGGGCTCGGCCCGCCGGGACCACCGAGCGTGGTGGTCCTCCAGCCGTCGGCGAAGGCGGATAGGAGATCCCAGGGACGCTGGGGGAATGCCGGGAGGGCCCCGCCCTCCACGGGCCCCGCGAACAGGACCCCCCGGAACGACGCGACGAACAGCAGCGCGGCCGCCATCGATCCCAGGGCAACGGGATGCTCCAGGGCGAGACCAGCCAGACGGTGGCCCCAGTGGATGGGGGCCGCCTCTTCCTCCGGCTCCAGGTGCCCCACCCCGCCGGCGAGAGGGGCGGTGGCCTGGAGGAACCATCGGCGAAGGCGAGCCCCCGCCGGCGCCATGAGCCGGACGATCTCGCGGTCGGGAACGGTCCGCGCGGCCTGGGCACGGACCCGGAGGCGGACCGTCCCCAGGAAGTTCCCCAGGATCCACCCCCACGCCATGAGCACTTGCCCCGCTCCAGAGAACCGCCGGGACGCCAGGAGCACGACCACCCTGGCCAGAGCGACGGCGGCCGAGGCCGGAAGGACCCACAGAAGGGAGAGGAACCCGTAGTTCTTGAGCACCGCGACGAGTGCGGCTCGCTCGGCGAAGAAACGGACCCCCTCGGGGTTCGATCCACGGCGTTCCCCGCGCGACCCGGCTCCTCGGTGGAGGGCCACCGCCCGCGGATGGACGATCACCCGGAACCCCCCGAGCCGAGCTCGCCAGCAGAAGTCGAGGTCGGCGTGGGCGGGAGCGAGCCGACCGTCGGGAGGCCCCACCCGGTTCCACGCCTCCCGGGCTATGAGCATCGCTGCGGAGGACACGAACATGACGTCGCGATCCCCGTCGTGCTGACCCTGGTCGATCTCCCCCTCCTCCAGAGGTGAGTACGGATAGCCGAACCGGTCAGTCCCCATCCCCACCTCGCGGAGCACCCGGGGCTCTTCGAAATCCAGCACTTTCGGCCCCACCACCCCAACCCCGGGCGTGGATCGGGCCGCCTCCACGAGCTGGGCCACGGCGTCCGGCGCCAGGGCCATGTCGTCGTGGAGGAGAAGGACGTAGTCGGCCACCTTGGCCACCGGGGTGGCCAGCGCCCGGCCGACGGCTGCGGGGAACCCCTCGTTGCGCTCCAGCCGGAGCACTCGTTCGGCGGTGAGTGCTGAGACGAGCATGTCGGCCGAGCCGTCGGTCGAGGCGTTGTCCACGGCGACGACGCCGAGCCGGGGATGGCTCTGGCGGGCCAAGGAAGCGAGCGACCGCCCGAGCCACGCAGCCCCGTCCTTGACCACGAGGACAACCAAGACGCTGGGGGTGGCGTTCTCCATGTCGATGCAGGCGCCGGAGAGCGGGGAGGCCCGCCGAGGCGCCCGCGCAACGGGCCGCGAGGCAGCATATCGCGCTAGCGGTGGAGGGGAAACCTCTTGAAAACCGGAAGGGGGGCGTGCTGGCCCCCCTTCCAAGAACGATGGTGACGACCGCCCTAGCTCTTCCTTCTTCTTCTTCTTCGGGTGGTCCGCTTGGCCGTGGACTTCTTTGCGGCAGGCTTGCGCGCCGCCGCAGTCTTCTTCCGGCCCGTCGACTTCCTGGCGGTTGTCTTCCTGCGGGTCGTCTTGCGGCCCGTTGTCTTGCGCGCGGTGGTCTTCTTGCGCGCGGTGGTCTTCTTGCGCGCGGTGGTCTTCTTGCGCGCGGTGGTCTTCTTCCGGGCCGTCGTCCTCTTAGCCGCGGTCTTCTTCCGCGCGGGCCTCTTCCTCGCCGTCGTCTTCTTGGCAGCGGACTTCTTCCTACGCGCTGGTGGCATCCCTCACCTCCTTTCTTGCCGTCAGGACGCCATGCGCTTCAGGCGTCGTCTCTCCCGCTCGCTCATGCCACCCCACACGCCGTACCGTTCGTCGCGGCGCAGCGCGTAGTTGAGGCACTCGATCCGAACCTCGCACTCCGCGCAGATACGTTTCGCCTCGC
>DASYVD010000028.1:0-34326 GCA_036000545.1 Actinomycetota bacterium
AGGTTGGTCTCGTCGGCCAGATCGGCGCGGGCCGCCTCCAGGGCTTCGATCGCGCCCGCGGCGCGAGCTGCGTCGATCCCTCCGGGCTCGAGGTCGATGTTGATGGCCCACTCCCGGTCCCCGCCCGCCGCCGCGAGCAGCGCATCGCGGAACCACGCCTCCAGCGCGAGCAGGGACCAGTCCAGGGAGTCACGCTCGGCGCGGCGTTCCGCGCGATGGTGCCGCTCCTTGACCCGCCGGACCAAGGCTTTCATCTCCTCGAACGGCCGGCCGGTCTCCGGATCCAGGTACGGGGCCAGCTCCTCCTCCAGCCGGTCGGCCAATCCTTTTCGGTACGCGGCGGCCTCCGCCGCCAGACGATCGGCAGCATCCAGCGCCCCGGCCGGTCCCTTCGCCGCGAGCGCCAGCGCCTCGAGGGCCGCCTCCCGAAAGGCCAGTCCGCCGGGGTCGCGGGCCACCCTGCGGGCGCGCCCCAGATTCCCCCCGGCAAGCCTGGCAGTGAGCCGGGCCCGCCGCTCGTCGATCCCCTCGGCCACGAGAGTCTCCACCACGAACCCCTCCGCCAGCGGCCGGAACTTCACGGTCTGGCACCGGGACTGGACCGTCTCGGGCAGCTCGTGCGGCCGGGCCGACGACAGGAGGAACACCGTGTCTCCGGAGGGCTCCTCGATGGCCTTGAGGAGGACGTCCGCAGCTTCCTCGGTCATCCGGTCGGCCTCCTCGATGCGGAACACTTTCCGTCCCGGCTCCAGCGGGGTCAGAGCGGCCCTCGCCACCAACCACCGGGCCGTGCCGTATTCGTCGGGGCCCTGCCCCACGCGGATGTCCCGACCCTCCGGCTCGACCACCGCCAGGTTGGGGTGCCGGTCCTCGAGAGCCAGCCGGCAGCTCCGGCACTCTCCGCACCCGCCGCGCTCGCACAGGAGCGCCGCGGCGAACGCCCGGGCCGCCAGCTGCTTGCCCGATCCCTCCGGCCCGGCGAACAGGTAGGCGTGGTGAGGCTGGGCCGCCGCTCGCTCGAGGAACGTCACCGCCTCGGGCTGCCCGGGAACGGCGCGCAGCACCGGAACATGAACCTGGCCGGACACGTCTTCGCTCACTTCTCCTCCTGGGCCTTCAGGAACTTCGTCAGCTCCTCGCGGACGCGCTTCTGAACGACGTCGGGGGCATCGCCCGCCTCGACGACCACGAACCGCTCCGGATGCTCGTCGGCGATCCGGAGGAACGCCTCGGCCACGCGGGCCAGGAAGGCCGATCCCTCCAGCTCGATGCGGTCCAGCTCCTCGCCGACTCTCGCCAGCCCCTCTCCCGGTTCGAGGTTGAGGAGGATGACGAGATCGGGGAACAGGCCCTGGGTCGCCCACACGTTGAGCGACAGCACGTCCTGCTCAGAGAGCCCGCGCCCGGCGGCCTGGTACGCGACCGACGAATCGATGTAGCGGTCGCACAGGACCACCTTTCCTTCCTCCAGAGCGGGCCGGATCACCGACGCGACGTGCTGGGCCCGGCTCGCCGAGAACAACAGCGCCTCGGCGTGGGCGTCCATGTGGCCGAGCTCGTTGTCCAGGATGAGCCGGCGCAGCCGCTCTCCGAGCTCGGTGCCGCCGGGCTCCCGGGTCATCAGGACCTCGTAGCCCTGCTGCTCCAGGAACTCCCGGGCCATCTTCATCTGGGTGCCTTTGCCGGCGCCCTCCACCCCCTCGAACACGATGAACGCGCCCCGCCGCTCGAGCTTCCGCAGTCGCGGCCGAAGGGTCAGCGGTCGCGGACGGGTGAGCCTGCTGATCCGCAGGCCTCGTCGCGACAGGAATCCTCCGGTGAGCACGACACCGGCGGACACCCACATGGCCAGCCGGGTTCCCGACAGGTCGAGGGTCTGTCCGCCCACGCGGACGGCGTAGTCGGGAAGCAGGACCGCCAGCGCGGGGAAGCCGGCCAGGGAAATGAACAACCCCAGCCGCGACAGCACGGTCAGCGACCCGAAGGTGCGTCCTCGCAGCTCGTCGGCCACGTTCTCCTGGAGAAGCGTATATCCGGTGACCCACGCCGCTCCCGCACCCATGCCGGTAATCACCGTCAAGAGGGCGGCCGTGGCAATGTTCGGCATCCCCGCCAGCACCACCAGGCTCGATGCGGCGAACACGATCGCCAGGGGAAACAACGTGTCTCGCTCGATCACCTTGGCCAGCCGGCCGGCCGAGAGCATCCCCGATCCCAGGCCGATCCCCATTGCGGTCACCAGGAGGCCCCAGCCCTGCGGGGCATCCAGGGTATACCGGGCGAAGATCGGGCTCAGGCCGATCACCGACCCCACCCCGGCGAATCCGAGGACGATGCCGAACGTCATCGCCCGCGCGAATGTGTGCTGCCGCAGGAACCTGACCCCCTCCGTGAAGTCGGAGAGGAGGCCGGTCGGCTCGACGCCCCTCATGCTCGCCTTCCTGCCGAGCGTGCGCACATCGAGCCGCCAGATCATCAGTGCCGAGAACACGAAGGTGAACGCGTCCAGCCAAAGGGCCAGGGCCTCCTCGTGGAGACGGAAATAGTGGACGCGACCCGAGATCGCCGACCCGAACCCCGCCAGCGCCGTGTACAGGATGCCTCCCAGAGGCAGCGTGCCATAGGACGCGATGAGCCCCAACGTGTTGGCGTTCAGCAGCTGGCGGCGGGGGACGAGGTTCGGAAGGATGGAGTCCTTGGACGGGGTCCACAGCAGCGACAAGCACTCGATGGCGAACGAGAGCACGAAGATCGTCGGCAGGTTCTGGACGAACGGCATCGTCGCGTACATCGCACCGCGGCCGACGTCGGCCACGATCATAAGTCGCTTGCGGTCGAACCGGTCGACCAGCACACCGGCGAACGGACCGAAGATCAGGGCGGGAACCAGCCGAGCCAGCATGACGCCGGACACCGCGTAGCCGGCCGCCGCTGCGCCGAGGCGAGTGACCAGGGCCACCACGGCCACGAACCCCACCCAGTCCCCAAGGGAGGTCACGGCCATGGCCTGGAAGAGCCTGGAGAACGAGGGGAGGCGAAGCAGGTTCCCGAGCGTGGCGGGTTTGGTTCCCCTGAGGGCGGCGATCTCGTCCGCCGCGCTAGCCACCGCTCGCCTTGGCCTCCGCCTTACCTTCGATCGTCGTGCCGCACGCCGTGCACTTCGTGCCCTTGGCCGTCGACACCATCAGGCTGCCGCACTCGGGACAGGGTTCGGGGACGGGGCGCTGGCCGACGGTGAAGTCGCACTCCGGGTACCGATTGCAGCCGAAGAACACCCGGCGTCCCCGTCGCGTCCGCTTCTGCACCAGTTCCCCCTCGCCGCACTGCGGACACTTCACCCCCGTCTTCTGCTCCTGCTTCTTCACGTACTTGCAGTCCGGGTACCCGGAGCATCCCACGAACGGGCCGTACCGGCCCACCCGGCTGACCAGGGGCTTCCCGCACTCAGGGCAGGCTTCGCCGGTGGGCTCGGGTTCGGGGCGCTCCTGGCCCTCCAGCGGCCGCGAGTAGTCGCAGTCGGGGAAGCGGTCGCAGGAGATGAACCGTCCGTAGCGACCGAGCTTGTTGACCAGGTTCCCCTTCCCACACTTGGGACACTTCTCGTCGATGGGCTCGGAGGTCACTTCGGCCTTGTCGATCTGCTCGTGGGCCTTCTCCATGAGCCGTTCGAAGGGTCCGTAGAACTCGTCGAGCACTTCGACCCACCGCATGCGGCCCTCGGCGATCTCGTCGAGCTCCTCTTCCATCCGAGCGGTGAAGGAGTAGTCCACGATCTCCGGGAACCACTCCACCAGGAGGTCTGTGACCACGCAGCCCACGTCCGTCGGGGTGAACCGTTTCTCCTCGAGCAGGACGTACTCGCGCTCGACGAGCGTGGAGATGGTCGGCGCGTAGGTCGACGGCCGGCCGATGCCCAGCTCCTCGAGGGTCTTCACCAGCGAGGCCTCCGTGTACCGGGGAGGAGGCTGAGTGAAGTGCTGCTCGGGAAGGACCTCCAGCAGTCGGAGGACCTGTTCCTCGGTGAGCTCGGGCAGGCGGTTCTCGGCGTCCTCGTCCGCGGCGTCGTCACGACCTTCGAAGTAAACCCTGCGGAACCCGTCGAACTTCACGGTCTGCCCGGTGGCCCGCAGCAGATACCGATCCGCGCCCCTGGCGGCGGCCTCCACGTCCACGGACACCTGGTCGAACAGGGCCTCGGCCATCTGCGACGCCACCGCGCGCTGCCATACCAGCTGGTACAGCCTGGCCTGGTCCCGTCCCAGGTGCTGCTCCACGTCGCGGGGGAACCGGCCGGCCTTGGTGGGCCGGATGGCCTCGTGCGCCTCCTGCGCCCGCGGCGACTTCTTCCGGTATCGCCTCGGCTTGTCCAGCGCGTACTGCGCGCCGTACTTCTCCCTCACCACCGCGGCCAGCTCCCGGAGGGCCGGCTCGGCGATGTGCACCGAGTCGGTCCGCATGTAGGTGATGAGCCCGACCTGGCCCTCACCCGGAAGGTCGACGCCCTCGTAGAGCTGCTGGGCGATGGTCATGGTCTTCCTTGAGCTGAACCCCAGCTTCCGGGCCGCCTCCTGCTGGAGGGTCGAGGTGGTGAACGGCGGCGCCGGCCGGCGCCGGGCCTCCTTCTTCCGAACCTCCGCCACCCGGTAGGAGGCCCGCTCGAGCACGGCGACGTGCTCGCGGGCGTCCTCCTCTGTCTTGAGGACCAAGCCTTTCTTGTCGGGGCTCGCCGCGAGCTTGTGCTCGCCGATCTGGAACAGCCGAGCGGTGAACGCGTGCTCGTCCCCGTCCGGGGCCAGGCGTGCGTCGACCGACCAGTACTCCTGCTCCTGGAACGCGTCCCGCTCGCGCTCACGGTCGACGATCAGGCGGAGCGCCACGGACTGGACGCGGCCGGCGGACAGTCCCGGCCGGATCTTCTTCCACAGCAGAGGAGAGATGTTGTAGCCGACCAGCCGGTCGAGGATCCGCCGCGCCTGCTGCGCCTCCACCAGGTGGAGGTCGATGGCCCGAGGATGGCGGAAGGCGTGCTTCACCGCATCCTCGGTGATCTCGGTGAAGGTGACCCGCTTGGCGGTCTGGGGATCGATCTTCAGGAGCTCCGCCACGTGGAACGCGATGGCCTCGCCTTCCCGGTCGAAGTCGGTGGCCAGCCAGACCGTCCCCGCCTTCTTGGCGGCAGACTGAAGAGCGGACACTGCCTTCTTCTTCTCTTCCGGTACCTCGTACTGCGGCTCGAAGCCGTTGTCCGTCGCTACACCGATCTTGCTCTTTGGCAAGTCGCGGACGTGCCCCATCGAGGCCCGGACCGAATAGTCCCGGCCGAGATAGCGTTCGAGCGTCTTCGCCTTGGTCGGCGACTCGACGATGACGAGATTCTTTGCCACGAGTTCCGCTTCCTATCCGTCCATTGCACCCATTGTCAACACCGTGTCTACGGCCCCCGCCTCCAACGTTTCACGGCGGCCATGCTATTCCCACTTTCCGACAAACCCGAGCAACGGCGAAGGATACCTCTTCTTTCGCCCCTGATAGGGTCGTCCCCGTGTTCGAGTGGCTTGAGCGCTTCATCACCGACGTCATCGGACAGTACGGCTACCTCGCCGTGTTCGTCCTGATGGTCCTGGAGTCGGCCCTCATCCCGATCCCATCCGAGATCACCATGGTCTTCGGCGGGTTCCTGGTGTCTCGGGGCCAGCTCGACTTGTTCTGGACAGGATTGCTGGGCTCGCTGGCCAACGTCCTCGGATCGTGGCTCGCCTACTGGCTGGGCCGCTACGGTGGACGACCGTTGGCGGAGCGATGGGGCCGCTACGTGTTCATCCGGAAGCACGAGCTCGACCGGGCCGAAAGGTGGTTTGCGGAGCACGGCGAAGCGGCGGCGTTCTTCTCCCGTCTCATCCCGGTCGTCCGCACGTTCATCAGCCTCCCCGCCGGTGTCGCCGGGATGCCGTTCCGGAAGTTCACCCTCTACACGTTCCTGGGCTGCTTGCCCTGGACGTTCGGGCTCACCGCGGCCGGGTACCTCCTGGGCGAGCAGTGGCATCTCGTCGAGCGGTACGGTGAGCCGGCGAGCGTCGTGATCGCGATCACCTTGGCCGGGCTGATCGGCTGGTGGCTGTGGCGGCGGGCGCGTAGCGGTGGTACCGATGAGGGGGCAGATCCGTTCGCTTCAAAGGGGCCCGACCACGGCTAGCCGCCGGTACCGCCGAGTGAGGCCTCACCTTGACGTGGTTGCCTTGCTGATCGGACAATCACCCGAGCTGGGACAATGCTCTACGACGTTCTGCTCGCCGCTCCATCACTCCTCCTTCTGGGCCGCAGCACGCTGCCCGTTCCCGCGGGAGCGTCCGAGAGGATACGGAACGCTCGAGAGGATCACCCGCGGCTCGAATAGGAGGAGCCGCTTGATAAAGAGTCCTCGGTTGTTGTGGAGCAGTCGGTGCCACCACTGGCTGACTAAGAATTCGGGCATGATCACCGCGGCTACCGCCTTCCGGTCGGCCGTGACCCTGCGGACTTCTTCGAGCACCGGTGGCCCGAGGTCCCGGAACGGTCCTTCAACGATCTGGAGAGGCACGGGCATCTGGTACTCGGTCCACTTACGCAGTTTCTCGTCAAGGTTCTCGCCGGCCTCCAGGGCTACGTACACAGCACGGGTCTCCGCGGCGTCTAGCGACAGAGCGTAGTTAACCGCCCGCACCACCGCGTCGTTGACGTCGCCGACGAACACGAGGGCCTCCACCCGATGCGGGATCAGGGGCCGGGGATCCACAGCCACGAGATCGCTGCCTTCTCGAAGTACCGGGGCGTTAGAGATCACGACGCCTGGTTGGGACAGCAGCCGGACCTTGAGCCAGAAGGTCAGTCGGCGAGCCAATGCCGCGTGCAAGAGGGACCGCTTCCGAAAGAGCTCAGGGATGACGACTGTGATGAAGTCGTCGCGTTCCCGGCGGATCCGCCGCACAAACTTCAACACGGCGCCCGCCCCACCCGAGCCGAGGACCGTGATCTTCGGGCCGCTCCCCCGACACATGGCGTCCCAGAGCATCTCGACTTCCTTCACGGGACGGGCGCCCACATATACCGGATAGAACTCCCGGGGACGGAACGAGCGGATGTACCCAAGGGCTTCGGCGACCGCCGCGTCGAACTCGGTCACCACCAGCACGACCTTGTTCTCCGCCGGCTGGCCGATTCGAGCCGCTCCGGAATGGAGGTGCCGCCGGACCGTCTCGTAGTGACGATAGATCCCATAGAGGAAGGCCACGATGACGGGGATCGACGCGATCACGATCCAGGCGCCATGGACGAACTTCGTCATCGCAACGATCACCAAGACCACGCCCGTTGCCGCGGCTCCGATGGCGTTAATGACCATGCTCCGGCGCCAGCCCTCTTCCCTGACTCGAAGCCACCGGCGGACCATCCCCGCTTGGGAGAGCGTGAAGGCGGTGAACACGCCCACCACGTACAGCTGGATCAGGCGCGTCAGGCTAGCATCGAACACGTAGATGAGCGCGCTCGCCAGAACCGAGAGGACGATGATTCCGTTCGAGAACACCAGGCGGTCCCCCCGGTTCTCGAACTGCCTGGGCACGAAGCCGTCCCGGGCGAGGATCGCCGACAGGCGCGGGAAGTCCTGGTAGGAGGTGTTGGCGGCCAAGACGAGGATTCCGGCGGTGAGCGCTTGCAGAGCGAAGTACGGAAGGGTCCGTCCGAACACCGTCTCCCCGATCTGGGACAGCACCGACCGGGAGGCGGCGATCTCCTCGTTCACCCGCACGTGGAGGACCACGGAAAGGATGGTGATCCCTATGAACATGGTCACCGTCATGAACCCCATCATCGCCAGGGTGGCGGCCGCGTTCCGGGACTGAGGCCGCCGGAAGGCCTGTACGCCGTTCGAGATGGCCTCAACGCCGGTGAGCGCGGTGGACCCCGACGAGAAGGCCCGCAGGATCAGGAACAGGCTGAGCGCGGCGGTTTCTTCCAGAGGGAGGTTCGCGGTCTCCGCCTGGGGGCAGCCGGCCAGGCACCGGACGAATCCCGTGAACAGCATGACGTACACAATTGCCACGAACCCATAGGTGGGGACGGCGAACAGGGTCCCGGCCTCCTTAACTCCCCGAAGGTTGGCCACGGTGAGCAGGACGACGAAGCCGATCGAGAGAGCCACCTTCTGTCCGGCCAGGGAAGGAGCCGCAGACGTGATCGCGAGCACCCCCGCAACCACGGACACGGATACCGTGAGGACGTAATCGGTCAGTAGCGCGGCCGCGGCGACGAGGCCGGGGAGCGTCCCGAGATTCTCGCGGGCGACGATGTATGAGCCGCCCCCGCTGGGGTAGGCCCGGACCGTCTGCCGGTACGAGACGATCACGATGACCAGCACGGTGGCGATTACGAGGGCGATCGGGATCCGGTAGGCGAGCGCCGCGGCTCCCGCCGTCACCAGTACGAGCATCATCTCCTCGGTGGCGTAGGCATTAGAAGAGAGGGGGTCGGAGGAGAACACCGGCAGGGCAAGGACCTTGGGGAGCAGGGTGTGCTCCAGCCGGTGGCTGGCCATCTGCCGCCCTAGAAGGACGCGCTTTAGGGCTACGGTCGCCACGGCCTCTGGGTTCTTCGGTTGTCGTGGCGATCGAGATCCTGGTGCGCGTCCTCTTCCATGCGGGCCAGGACCTCGTCTGTCAGGCGAGCCCGACGAGAGGCTTCCGCCCATTCCCGGTGTATCAGCCACGAACGAGCGGCTGGGCCCAAGAGGAACCCGATTCCGGCCCCGATGAGCAGCCCGGCGATGAAGTCTCCGTAGCCGCCCCTCCCAGCTGCCGCGAGGATGGCCACTGTGAGCATGCCGCCAAGGGTCGGCGACGGAGCATAGTGACGCGATAAGGAAAGCCCCCTTGGCCATAAAGGTTCCGTAAAGTTCCGAAATCGTTTCGGAACCCCTTGCTAGGCTCCGGGGAGAGGAGACGCTTGATGACGCTCGGGCTGGATCCCCGCAGATGGCCTCCCGGGCTTCGGGGGGCAGCGGCGGCTCTGGTTCCTCCCGCCACGGTGACGCTGGGGGCAACCCTCCCGGTCCATGTCTCCACGACGACCGCCGCTCTCGCCTACGTCCTTGCCGTGGTGCTTGCAGCTGCTGCCGGCGGTGTCTGGCCGGGGCTCGCCGCCTCGGTCCTGTCCTTCCTGGCCTTGAACTTCTTCTTCACCCCGCCGTTCAACACGTTCATCGTTGCGAAGACGGAGGATCTCGTGGCCCTGGGGGTCTTCCTCGTCGTCTCGGCCACGGTGGGAACCATGCTCTCTCGGGTCCTCACTCAGCGAACACGCGCCGAGCGACGGGAACGGGAGGCTCGGCTTCTCCACCATCTGGGAACCCGTCTCCTGTCTGGAGTTCCGACGGAAGAGGTGCTCGGAAGCCTGGCCAGGTCGGTGACGGAGCTGTTCGGGTTGGCGCGGTGTGAGATCAGATCCGAGTTAGCGGAGGGCCCGATCGTAGTCGAGGGGACCGGCAGCCAAGGCTCGGGAGGCGCTCAGGAGACCATCCCCATGGTCGCCAGGGATCGAGAGGTCGGCCGGATCGTGATCGTCCCCGATGGGGCCCGTCCGGGCCTCGGGCCCGACGAGCGCAGTGTGATCGAGACCGTTGCCAACCAGATGGCCCTGGCGATCGAAGGGTTGAGGCTCTCCTCGGAAGCCCAAGAAGCTCGAGTGGAGGCGGAGACCAGCCGCTTGAGGGCCGCGTTGTTCTCATCAGTGACGCACGACCTGCGGACCCCGCTCGCTTCGATCACGGCCTCCGTGACAAGCCTCCTCGAAAAGGAGCCACCCCTGCGGGAGGAGGATCGTCGGGAGCTGCTGGAGACCATCCGTCAGGAAGCTGAGCGGCTGAACCGGCTGGTTGGAAATCTCCTTGACTTGTCGCGGATGCGGGCCGGCGCCCTCACGCCCTCGAAGTCCCTCACGGCCCTCGACGAGGTGATCGAAGCTGTGGTGGCTCGACTGGAGCCGGTCCTCGGAGGGCATGACGTCCGGGTGATCCTGCGCGAGGAGCTTCCGGAGATTCCGGTTGACGTGGTTCAAATCGACCAGGCGCTGACCAACATCCTCGAGAACGCGGGGAGGTTCTCCCCTCCGGGAACCCAGATCACCGTGACGGCCGCCCGCTGGCACGGTGGTGTGCAGGTCCGGATCGCCGACCAGGGGCCCGGGATACCGGAGCCCGACCGGGAGCGGGTCTTCGATCCGTTCGTCCGAGGGGAGAACAGCATGGGCACGGGACTGGGCTTGGCCATCGCCCGAGCCATCGTGGAGGCGCACGGGGGGGTGATCCGGGTCACGGAGGCCCCGGGCGGCGGAGCCGCAGTCGTCATCGAGCTCCCCGGAGGGCGGTGATGGCCGAGGGCCGAGTCCTGGTCATCGACGACGACCCGCAGATCCTTCGGGCCGTTCGCACGAGCCTCCGGGCACGCGGCTACGACGTACTCACGGCAGGAAACGGGGAGACCGCCCTGTCGCTTCTCGCCGATATGGAGGTCGACCTCGTTCTCCTGGACCTCGGTCTCCCGGGCATCGACGGGCAGGAAGTCATAGAACGCGTCCGTGCTTGGAACGAGGTGCCGATCATCGTGCTCTCGGTGCGCGAGGCCCAGGAGGAGAAGGTGAAGGCGTTCGATGCGGGCGCCGACGATTACGTGACCAAGCCCTTCGGGATGCCGGAACTTCTCGCCAGGATGAGGGCGGTCAGGCGCCGGGCCGAGGGAGACCGGGGGCCTCCCGTCCTCCGGTTCGGCAAGTTGGAGGTGGACCTCGGCCGTCAGCTGGTGCGACTGGGGGAACAGGTCGTCCATCTGACTCCTACCGAGTACCGCCTGCTCGAGGCCTTCGTGATCAATCCCGGAAAGCTGCTCATTCACCGCTGGCTGCTGCAGAGGATCTGGGGGGCGGGATACGCTACGGAGACTCATTACTTGCGGGTCTTCATCCGGCAGCTCAGGAGCAAGCTCGGGGACGATCCAGCGAGACCCCGGTTCATCGTGACCGAGCCGGGGTTGGGCTACCGATGGAAACCGGATCCTGACGAGATCACAACGCCCACCTAGGCCAGCTCGATTTCCGGGGCAACCTCCTGCAGCCCCTCGATCCCCAGGGCGATGAACTCGTCAAGCGACAGGCCCAGCCGTTCCTCCACCTCGGTGATCTCCTCCCGGTTCACACCGGGCGCGAACGCCTTCTCCTTCAGCTTCTTCTTTACCGAGGAAACCTTCATTCCCTGAGCCTTCTCCGGGCGGACCAGGGCCGCGGCCACGAGCAGTCCGGCAACGGCGTCCGCATGGACGATGGCCTGGGACATGCGATCGGTCCGGTACTCCTCGTGCGCGTGAGCCAGCACTCCATTCACCACGCGCTCGTCGACCCCCGCCTCGCGCAACCACTCCGCCGCCTGGTATGCGTGGCGGTCGGGATCGTCGTGGGTCTCGTCTTGATCGAGGTCGTGGAACAGCCCGACCAGCCCCCAGGTCTCTTCTTCCTCTCCGAAGTGGCGGGCCAGCCGGCGCATCACGCCCTTCACGCTGACCAGGTGCCGGACAGTGGTCTCTTTCTCGGCCTTGTCGTTGACCAACGCCATCGCGAGCTCTCTATCCATATGCTCTCCTTGCGCCTAGTCCAGATGCGTGGGAACGCTGACCGCGACGACGTCGGGCTCGAACAGTAGCAGGCGCTTCATGAACAGAGCGGTCTGGTTGTGAAGGATGTGCTGCCACAGTCTGCGAGGCACGATTTCCGGAAGCACCACCGTGACCTGAGTGTCTCCCCGGCTCGTGTGCCTGCGGATCTCGTCCAGCAGAGGAGGCCCCATGTCACGGAAGGGGGCCTCCACAACCGACAGAGGCACGTCCAGATCACGGGCCGCCCACTCTTCCAGGATCTCTTCCGCCTCATCCGGCTCACCGGCGAAGAACAGCGCCTCCAGCTGGGCGGGGTGAAGGGAGCGGGCGTAGGCGAGAGCCCTCACGGTGACGTCGTGAGCCGCCGCAACGGGAACGATGCAGACGTTCCGCTCCGGCTCGAGCGGGCGGTGCACATGTGCTTCCGCCTCCGCCCGCTCCTCGGGTAGCAGGGGGATGTCCACTACAACGACCCCCGGCTCAAACAGGAGAAATGCCTTGAGACGGAAGGCATCCCAGTTCCAGATGTTCGAGAGGAGGGACTTTCTCCGGATGGTCTCTGGGACGACGACCGTGACGAAGTCGTCCTTCCCCCGGGGGAGCTCCCGAACGTATCGTCGCAAAGCTCGAACCAGCTGGCCGTTCCGCTGCTCGAGCCGGCGGAGAGTCCCCAGTCGAGGAGCCATGTCGGTCCAACCCCTCTCGACCTCTGACATCGGAGCGTCTCCGGTGTACAGAGGGATCACGCGCTCGGGTCGGATCGCGCGGAGCCACGACACCGCATCGGCCGTCGCAGGCCCGAGGTCGGAGACCAGCATGATCACGACGTTTTGGGCCTCCATGTCGAGCGTCAGGTGACGGGACCGGAGCTGTGCGTGGAGCCGCGTGTAGTGACGGTTCACCCCGGCCAGCAAGGCCACGATGACCGGGATCGCAGCGATCACGATCCAGGCTCCATGGACGAACTTCGTGCTGGCCACGATGACGAGCACCACTCCGGTCGCCGTGGCACCGATCCCGTTGATGATGGCGCTCCGCTTCCACCCCGGCTCCTTGCGGGTCATCCACCGGCGCACCATGCCGCTCTGCGACAGGGTGAACGCTGTGAATACACCAACGACGTACAGCTGGATGAGGCGGGTGAGGTTGGCATCGAAGACCCAGACCAGGAGGCCCGCCAGGGTGGCCAGCACCACGATGCCGTTGGAGAACACCAGCCGGTCACCTCGGTTCTTGAACTGTCCGGGCAGGAACCGGTCCCTGGCGAGGATGGCCGACAGCCTCGGGAAGTCCTGATATGCCGTGTTGGCCGCCAAGATCAGGATCAGCGCGGTGAACGTCTGCAAGGCATAGAACATCGCCCCCCCCTGGAAGACCGTCTCACCGATCTGTGCGAGGACGGACTTCTGCCCTGCGAGGTGCTCGGCGACGCGGACGTCCAGGGCGCGGGCCAGGAGCGTGATCCCGATAAACATCCCGACAGTCATTGCGCCCATGACGGCGAGGGTCGTGGCGGCGTTCTTCGACTGGGGACGCCTGAAGGCCTGGACCCCGTCGGCGATGGCCTCGACACCGGTGAGCGCCGTCGACCCTGAGGCGAAGGCGCGAAGGATGAGGAATAGCGACAGCGACTGCACCGGTTCGAGGTGGAGGCCCGTACTGGCAGCACGTGGGCATCCATCCAGACAGGCGGCGAGGCCCGCCAGGAGGGTGACGTATACGATCGCCACGAATCCGTACGTAGGGATGGCGAAGAGGGTGCCCGCCTCCCGCACGCCTCGCAGGTTGGCCAGAGAGACCAGTGCGATGAGGGAGATGGCGATCCCCACCCGGTACCGGTCGAGCCCCGGAGCCGCGGAGACGATCGCGACCGTCCCGGCGACGACGCTGACCGCCACCGTCAAGACGTAGTCGGTGAGGATGGCCGCAGCCGCTACCAGGCCTGGATACTTCCCCAGGTTCTCCCGGGCGACGATGTAGGACCCGCCTCCCCGCGGATACGCCCGGACGGTCTGCCGGTAGGAAGTGATGACGATGCCCAGGACCATCGCGATGAACGCCGCGATTGGGACCATGAGGCTGAAGGAGGCCGCCCCCGCCGCGGCCAACACCAGCATCATCTCCTCGGTGGCGTATGCATTCGAGGAGAGAGGGTCAGAGGAGAACACGGGCAGAGCCAGGGTCTTCGGGAGCAGCTGGTGCTCGAGCTTGCCCGTGGACAGGGCCCGCCCCACCAGGAGGCGCTTCACTCGGGTGGCCACCGTGGCCATAGCCGGGATTCTAGGACCAGCGCTCTACCCTCTGACACTCCTGCGAGTTACCCTGTGGGGCCGAGATGCACTACGTGATCATGGGGTGCGGCCGGGTCGGCGCCGAGCTGACCGTCCAGCTCTCCAAGGCCGGCCACAGCGTGGCGGTGATCGACAAGCGGAAGGAGGCGTTCGACCGCCTCCCTCCCGACTTCCATGCCCAGACCTTCGTCGGCGTGGGCTTCGACCGGGCGATCCTGGGGGAGGCCGGCATCCGGAAGGCGGACGCGTTCATCGCCGTCTCCAACGGGGACAACTCCAACATCGTCTCGGCGAGGATCGCCCGGGAGCACTTCGGGGTGCCGAAGGTCGTCGCGCGGATCTACGATCCACGCCGGGCGGACATCTACGAGCGACTGAACATCCCGACAGTGGCCACGGTCCGCTGGGCGGCCAGGCAGATCCAGTTCCTGCTCTTCCACGAGCGGGAGGAGATCCGCGACACCATGGCCGGGGGCAGCCTCCTCCACCTGCAGGTCGCCGTCCCTCAGCACCTCGTGGGGAAGAAGGTCGAGAGCGTGGAATCCGAGGGCCAGGTTGAGCTGATCGGCGTCGATCGGGGGGGAAGCGGATTCATCCCCGTTCCCGGCTCCACCTTCAAGGAGGGAGATGTGGCCCACTTCGTGGTGCACCGCGACGCCCAGGAGAAGTTCGACGTCCTGATGGAACCGGTGGCCGAATGAGGGTCGTCATTTCTGGTGCCGGGAATGTGGGACGGCACCTAGCCACCGACCTCCACGAGCGGGGACACGAGATAACGGTGATCGAGCAGGAAACCGACATCCTGGAGCGTGCCCGGGACGACGCCCCCCCGGGCATCAACTTCCTCCTTGGAGACGCTTGCGAGCCATGGGTGCTCGACAAGGCGGACCTGGGCACCACCGACGTCCTCGTGGCGGCGACCGGCGATGACGAGGACAATCTGGTGACCTCCCTCCTGGCGAAGCAGGAGTACGGAGTCCCCAGGGTGATCGCCCGGGTGAACCACCCCAAGAACGAATGGCTGTTCACCGACCAGTGGGGAGTCGACGTGCCGATGAGCCCGCCGCACATCCTCACCTCGCTCGTGGAGGAGGCGGTCACCAGCGGGGACCTGGTGCGACTGTTCAAGCTCGAGGGCGGGCAGGTGACCCTGGTGGAGGTGACCGTCGACGAGGGCGCTCCGATCGCCGGACGCCCCCTATACGAGATGCGTCTACCTCAGGACTCCGCCATCGTGGCCATCCTCCGCGAAGGCCACGTGGTCATCCCTCAGCCGGAGACCCAGATCGCGGTGGGTGACGAGATCCTTGCCATCGCCACACCGGAGGTGGAGGAGATCCTCAGACAGTCCCTCGTGGGCCCAACGCCGGAACGAGAGCCGTCCTGAAAGGCTCAGTCAGACCAGCACTTCGACCGCGATGAGCTCGGAGGTGGCCGCCGCCTCCAGCCGAATCTCCCGCTCGCCTTCAATCTTCGCCGCGTCTCCGGTGCCGAGCTTCTCTCCGTTCAGCCCGATGTCTCCTTCGATGCAGTACAGGTACCAGCCGAAGCCTTCGGGCAGATCCCGCTGCAGCGACGTCCCCGGGCTCATCCGCGACACGAACACCCTGGCATCCTGGTGGACCTGGACCGGACCACCCGCGCCACCAGCCTTCGGCCCCACCACCTCGAGCAGCCGATCGGTTCGATCCTCCTCGGTGAACACCCTCTGCTCCACCGACGGGGGAAGCCCTCGCTCCGCGGGAAGGATCCACATCTGGAGGAAGCGCATGGGGATGTCGGAGCAGTGATTCCGCTCCGAGTGCTCGGCCCCGGAACCGAGAGTCATCCGCTGAACCGATCCCGCGGGAAGGACGCCGTCCTCGCCCAGGCTGTCCGCGTGCTCGAACTCACCCTCGACGACGTAGGTGATGCCCTCGATGTCTCGGTGGGGGTGCATGGGCCACACTGCGCCCGGCACCAGGCGATCGTCGTTGAACACGCGAAGGTGCCGTCCGAATCCCATGTTCTCGGGGTCGTAGTAACGGTCGAAGGAGAAGTGCCACCGGGCCTGGAACCATCCCCCCTCCGCTCGGAAGATCTCGTCGTCCCTTCGGACTCGGATCACGCCATCTCCTTTCCCTCTTCCTCAGCCCCTCGCCTTCGGCGAGGCGCCTCGGCCAGGGGGACTGCAGCAGCCTTGATCCGCTCGGCTCCGCCTCGCGGGGCTGCTGCCCCCCTGGACCCCCGCTAGATCAGGCGAACTCGAATGCCGGGTTCACCATGCGCATCGTCTTCCTGTCGACGCTGGCGACGCCCTCCAGGATCAGCTGGGTCCCGATCGTCAGCCCGGGGATGTGATCTCGCCCGGTCCACGCCGCGGTGAGCTCGCCCGTCCCGTCGTAGACCACGGCCTCGAGCGAGTGGGAGCCTCCCTGCGGACGGAGCGTGAGCCGGCGGACCACTCCCGCTACCCGAACCGAACGGCGACGCGGACAGTCACCGATCCGAACCGTCCCGGGGATCGCCTCGGCCCACTCCCGGACCTCGTCTCGCAGGATCTCTTCGTCGGTCCGGGACAGCCGCTTCAGGAACCGCCCGAGGGCGGACATGGCTGCCTAGTTCGCCGCCCTGCCGGCCCGCGTCTTCGCGGCCCGCCCCCTGCCGGCCCTGGGCTTCGCCTCGACCCGGGGCTCTTCGGGAGGGGGAACCTCCTCCACGAGGTCGTCGGGCTTGAGCCGCTTCGAGTACCAGATCGCAGAGGCCAGGACGACGAAGGCCACCGCGCCAACCGACACTCGAACGCCCACGTTGTCGCTGAACGCGACGACCAGGGGAGCTATCAGCAGGGCGACCAGGTTCATCACCTTGATCAACGGGTTCAGCGCCGGTCCGGCGGTGTCCTTGAACGGGTCTCCCACTGTGTCCCCGATGACGGTCGCCTTGTGAGGCTCCGAGCCCTTTCCGCCGTACAGGCCTTCCTCGATGAGCTTCTTGGCGTTGTCCCAGGCACCCCCGGAGTTGGAGAGCATGACTGCGAGGAGCTGCCCGGTGAGGATGGCCCCCGCCAGGTATGCCCCCAGGGCCTCCCATTCGAGGGTGAAGCCCACGATGATCGGGGTCAGCACGGCCAGGAGCCCGGGTGTGGCCAGCTCTCGGAGCGAGGTCCGTGTGCAGATGTCTACCACCTTGCCGTAGTCGGGTTTCTCCGTGCCCTTCATGATCCCCGGGTGATCGCGGAACTGGTTGCGCACTTCGATGACGACCTTCGCCGCCGCCCGCCCCACCGCCCTGATGGCCAGGGAAGAGAAGAGGAACGCGACGGCCCCACCGATCAGCAGTCCCACCAGGACGTTGGGCGAGTCCACGCGGATCCCGGGAAACTCGAAGCCCACGCCGAACGCCTCTCTGATCGCCTCGCGGAACGACCCGAACAGGGAGGTGGCCGCGATGACCGCGGTGGCAATGGCCATCCCCTTGGTGATGGCCTTGGTGGAGTTCCCCACCGCGTCGAGGCCGCCCAGCACCTCGGCCGGCCGGCCCTTGAACTCGCCCGACATCTCCGCGATGCCCTGGGCGTTGTCCGCCACCGGGCCGTAGGTGTCCATCGACACCACGACGCCAACGGTGGTGAGCATGCCCATGCCGGTGAGGGAGATGAAGTAGAGCGCCTCCTCGAGACTGTTCGGCGCTAGGGCGAAGGCCCCCATGATGGAGGCCCCGATGATCCCGATGGACCACACCGTTGACTCGAGTCCCAGCGCGAAGCCGGAGAGGATCGTGGTTGCCGGGCCGGTGAGTGACGCCCGGGCGATCTCCTTCACTGGGGTCCGCTTCGTCGACGTGTAGTGCTCGGTGAGGAGCTGGATCAGGCTCGCCAGCACGAGCCCGAACAACACCGCCCAGAAGCCCCTGATGTCCTTCAGGTAGACCGCCGCCAGGACGAATACCGCCGCGGCGGACAGCGCTGCGGAGATGAAGAACCCGCGGTTGATGGCCCTCATCCCGTGCTCGGTCTCGCTCCGCGGCGTCACCGCGTAGATCCCCACGATCGAGGTGACTACCCCGATGGCCCTGACGAACAGCGGGAACATGACTCCGACGATGGCCCCTTGGGGACTTCCGGCGAACGCCGCCGCCCCCAGGATGATCGAGGCCACCAGGGTGACCTCGTAGGACTCGAACAGGTCGGCTGCCATTCCCGCGCAGTCGCCCACGTTGTCGCCGACGTTGTCGGCGATGGTGGCAGCGTTGCGCGGGTCGTCCTCGGGGATGTTCTTCTCGACCTTGCCGACCAGGTCGGCGCCCACATCGGCGGCCTTGGTGAAGATCCCCCCGCCGACCCGCATGAACATGGCCAGGAGGGCCCCCCCGAATCCGAACCCCACCAGCACCGAGGTGGCGTCCTGCTTGTACGTCAGGAGGATGGCCGCGGCGCCGAAGAGTCCCAGCCCCACGGTGAACATCCCGGCCACGCCACCGGTCCGGAAGGCGATGGTGAGGGCACGGCGGAGCCCTGACTCCCGAGCGGCATTGGCGACGCGCACGTTCCCCCGGACGGCCAGCCACATCCCCGCGAACCCGGTGATGGCCGAGAAGCCCGCCCCGAGGATGAACGCGATCGACCGGCCCAGCCTGATCACCAGCGGCGAGTGATCGGCATGCTCCGGGACGGGAAGGAGGAAGAAGATCGCCACGGTCAGGATGAGCATGAACAGCCCGACCGTGCGGAACTGGCGGTTCAGGTAGGCCCTGCTGCCCTCCTGGATGGCCCGGGCAATCTCCCGCATGCGCTCGGTACCCTCAGGCGCTGCCAGGACCCCCCGTCTGAGAACCCACGCGACGAGCAGGGCCACCAGCGAGATCCCCAGCACCACCCACAGGGCAGCGCTCTCGAAGTCCCCGAAGATGGCGGTGATCCGGCCGCTTTCCTGGGCAAGCACCTGCATCCTGTCTCCTCCGGAATCCCCTCAGAAGAGGGGCAAGCGCCGGATTATAGCCTAGCCCCTCATCCCTCGACCGTGCCGTCAGGCCAGCAGGAAGTACCGAACCCACAGATAGACGGCGGACACGGTCAGGCTCATCAAGGTGACGACCGCCCCGTACTTGAAGAATTCCCCGAAGGTGATGGGATGGCCGGCCCTCCGAGCCAACCCCACGACGACGACGTTCGCGCTCGCGCCCACGATCGTGAGGTTCCCCCCAAGGTCGGCTCCCAGAGCGAGGGCCCACCAGAGGACCGCGCCGGCTCCCAGCTCCCCGGTGAGCTGGTCGACGACGGGTGCCATGGCCGCCACGTAGGGGATGTTGTCGACGAAGCCGGAGAGGACCCCAGAGATCCAAAGGATGAGCATGCTCGCTCCAAGCTGGCTCCCGCCCGTCACGTCCGCGGCGAGGTCGGCCACGGTCCCGATGGCTCCCACCTTCACTAGACCGCCGACCATCACGAACAGGCCCATGAAGAAGATGAGGGTGTCCCACTCGACGTCCGAGGCCAGCTCCCGGACTTGCTCGCCGGCGATCAGCACCAGCACGCCCGCTCCCAGGAGGGCCACGGTCGCCGGGTCGTAGCCAAGAGGCTTGTGGAGAAGGAACCCCACGGTCACGAGGGCCAGGACGGCCAGGGAGCGCACCAGGAGCCCCGGGTCCTGTATGGCCTCGCGCTCGTCCAGCTCCATGACCTCGGTGACGCGGTCCTCGGACACCTCGAGGTCACGGCGAAAGAGCACCGCGGCGACGGGGAAGAACAACGCCAGCACGATCAGGGACACCGGGCCCAGGTGCGACAGGAAGGCAGTGTAGGAGAGACCAGCCTCCGAGCCGATGATGATGTTGGGGGGATCGCCGACCAGCGTGGCCGTCCCCCCGATGTTGGAAGCCAGGACCTCAGCAACCAGGAAAGGGACGGCCCGAACACCCAGTCGCTCGGCAACCAGCACAGTCACGGGGGCGACCAGCAGCACCGTGGTCACGTTGTCCAGGAGGGCCGATGCCACAGCGGTGACCGCGCAGAGAGACACAAGGATCCTGAACGGCCTGCCGCGAGCTCGCTTGGCAGCCCAGATGGCAACGTACTCGAACAGGCCGGTCCGCCGGAGGACGGCCACGATCAGCATCATCCCCAACAGCAGGAAGATGACGTCCCAGTCGACGCCGGTCTCCGTGGAGCTGAAGGCCTCCTCTGCGGAGACCACCTGCAGCAGGAGCATGACCCCTGCCCCTGCCAGGGCCGCGGCGGTGCGGTGTACCCGTTCGGACGCGATGAGTATGTACGCCACAACAAAGACGGCGACGGCGATGGCGGTCACGGCGCCTTTGGTGAGAGGACTGCCTTGAGGAGGACGTCCGCGGTGATGACCCCCAGGACCCTCTTCCCCTCCACCACGAGCACGGCGGGGCCCCTGGACCGCACCATCGTGTCCGCCACCTCGATCAGCGTGTCGTCGGGCGCCACGACGGCTTCCTCACGGCTCGTCTCGTCGATCAGGTCGCGCGTCTGCCTGTCCGCCAGGCGGGCGGAGAGTCGGGCTCCGGCGTCCTCCTCGAGGACCCTGGCCAGCGCCTCGTCGTCGACCACGTAGGAGGGCAGCAGCGCGGCCAGCATGTCCTGATCCGTGATCAGGCCGACCAGCTCCCCCACGTCCGTGACCACGGCCACGCCTCTGACCTCGGGGTCCGCGAACGCCTCGATCAGCGTCCTGCATGAGTCGCCGGGCCCCACGACGCGGGCCGCCTTCATCAGGTCTCGCGCCTTCATGGCACCCTCCCGGAACGACGAAGGTGCCGGCTCGCCGACCAGGCTTCCCGGCACCCCGCTGAATCCTACCAACGCGTTGGAACCGGAATCCGCTGGAATCGTGGATTCCGTGTGCTACCCTTCCGACCCGCATGCCCGGCGCACACCGCGGGTCCGCGCGGCCCTCCCAGCTCGTAGCGGCGGGAGCACTCGTGCTCCTCGTCGCCATCTCCGTCTTCCTCTTCTTCTTCCTCCGGGACGGAGGCGCGCTCCCGCCGCCTCTGGGCCCGGAGGAGCCCGAGGTTCCCGAGTTCTCATTCGTGGTGAAGAACGCGACCGCGTTCCCACTGGCTCGCAAGCCGCGAATCCGGACGCACCGGAAGGCAGTTGAGCAGGTCAAGGGGGTACTCGATCGCTTCTACGTGGCGGGCTTCATCGACCCGGGACAGTGGGAGGACGGCCGGTTCACCGCTGCCCTCGAGCAGTTCGCCGGCCCCACCGCGCGGGAAGCCCGTCGCGACCTGCCGGACCTGACCCTCGGCAAGACGGCCATCTGGCTCAATCTCGTGACCCCCGAGGAAGGGGTGCTCCGGATAACACTCCTGTACGAGCGTGCGGGTAACCCGGTAGCGGCGATCGTCAAGGCGCGATTCGAGGCCGCCGGTGACGTCGCCGGGGAGCCCCAAGACGTGTCGATCAAGCACAGCGGCGAGTACATCCTTCGCCGGGTGAGCGGGCGCTGGGCCATCGTCGGTTATCGGGTCCTGGGGAAGATCGCCGAACAATCGGTCGCCGCGACCGGCGGCTCCCCGTCACCGACCGGCCCGGGAACGCGTTCGCCCGAAGGGACGGCGCCATGAGGCTGCGCGTCCTGGCGGGGCTGGCGCTGCTCGGCCTGGTGGCGTGGATCGGGGCGAACGCCTTCCTGGGATCTCCCCGCAGAGCGGGGGCGCAGACCCCCACCGTGGAGATCAGGCGGGCACAAAAGGCCGGGTATCTTCCCCGGCCGAGCAACGACCGCCTGATCGTGATCCTGGCCATCGGGAGCGACGCTCGGCCCGGGGAGCGCGTCGACCGGCTCCGCGCCGACTCTATTCACCTCATCGCCGTGAACCCCAGGAGGGGCGCCGGCACCATCCTCGGCTTCCCCCGAGACTCCTTCGTCAACATCCCGGGCCGGGGAACCGCCAGGATCAACGAGGCGATGGTCCTCGGAGGGCCTCCGCTCCTGGCCCAGACCGTCCAGAACATCACCGGGATCAGGATCGACTACTGGGTCGTCACCTCCTTCAAAGGCTTCTCCAGGATGGTGGACGGGATCAACGGCCTCACCGTGCGGGTCCGCTACCCGATGCACGACCGGGCGTCCGGCTCGAACTTCAACCCGGGCCGCCGGAGACTGAAGGGAGGCCACGCCTTGGCGTTCGCTCGTGACCGCCACAGCCCACGCAATGGGGATTTCGGGCGGTCGGAGAACCAGGGTCGCCTCATGCTGGCCGCTCTGAAGAAGTTCACCTCCGCCTTCGCCGGGAACCCCGCCACGATGTTCCGTTGGATCAGGGTCGGGCTCCGAAACGTGAAGACCGACCTGTCACTGGGAGAGCTCATCGACCTCGGCCTGCTGGCCGCCCAGATCGACCCGGGGAAGGTCCGCAACGTGGTCGCCCCCGGCTCCGTCGGAATGGCCGGCAGCGCCAGCGTCGTACATCTCTCCGGCTCCGCCCAGAGGATCTACCGCGACATCAGGGACGACGGCATCCTGGGGCGGTAGCGCCGCTCGTCCCAGCGCGGAGCCTAGGCTCCTCAGCGGTTCCGCGACGGTCGCACGACGTGCAGGATCGAATCCCACAGGCCTCGCCGCGCTTCCTTGCGGACCACCAGGATTCCCACGGCAAAGAGGATGTACGTGATGGCGAAGCCGTAGCGGACGGCCGTCGCTTCGAATCCGAGCTGCCCCAAGAACAGCGACAGCAACGCCACCGCTTCGATGCGAGAGATGGAAAGATTGGCGATGACGACGACCGCGAACAGCGACTGCGCCGCGGTGAGGAACACCTCTTCCACCTGGCGGCTGTCCATCTGCAGGGGGGCGCCGAATCCACCGCCCGCACCCCCTGCGATGGCGAAGACGAGGGGTAGGGTCCCCACGAGAAGGGTCCACTGGTTCACCTTGGAGGAGATGAGGGTGCCCAGGCCCGCCTGAGCCTTCAGCCGCACGGTGAACAGGATCGCCACGATCATCTCTGGCGACTCGGAGGCCAGCGGGGCCACCCACTGGATCATCAGGAATGGGTTGATCCCGAGGTCATCGCCGACCAGCGTCAGCCCGTCGACGAAGGGCTCCGCGCTGGCCAGGATGGCGACGGCAGCAAACAAGAAGAGGAGGACCGTGGTGAGCCGGCGGAGCCGCCTGGGGAGGCTCCCCAGCAGAGCGGCCGCCCCGATCAGCTCCGGCTCCTCCACCTCCTCCCTGGCTGCCCGGAAGATGTACGCGATGAACAGCCCCCCCAGGATTGCCAGGTCGAGAAAGGAGAGCTGCCGGCGAAGGGGAATGGTGAACGCCCACATCGTGGCCAGCAGAAGGTAGCCGACATCGATGCGTTGCACCGGCCGCAGCCGCACCTCCCGGCGCCGTGACCGGAACCAGAACACCAATACGACGGTGGCCCATCCGATCCCGATGAGCAGTCGGTTCGCCCCGGTCATGTTGGCCACCGCGAAATGACGGGCCTGCTCGTCGCCCTGCCCGGCCCGATAGGCGAGGACAAGGTCGACCGCGTACTCGGGGAGGACGGCGATGATGGCGAGTACCGCGATGGCCAGGGTCTGCGACACGTCGAGCTGGGCCACCTCGGCCGCCCACGCGAGGAGGAACGCGGCCCCCATGATCGCCACGCCGTAGAAAACCGTCTCCACGGCGACCGAAGTGTTGAGTAGCCCTACGCGAAGAGCGAGTCCTGGAAGAGTGGCCGCCACGGCCAGAATGAGCGAGAGCCAGCTCCTGCGCCCCAGCCTCCGGCGCATCCTCGCCTCGGCCATGACGGGCAGCATATCCACGCGGGGGGTCCGGGGGGGTAGCTGGCCCGGAGCGGTACAGCGCTGCTGAGTCCGGCCAGCGGACCCCCCGGAAGGAAAAGGGTAGGTCGAACGAATCGTGAGAACATCACGCTCGATGGACGCCCGGGGGTTCCTCGATCGCCTCGCCGAGGACGATCGGGATCGCCTGGTGCATCTCGAGGTCCTCCCGGCCCGGGACCCGGATCCCCAGCCCCTCCCCGGCCTTCCCGACCCCCTTCCCGACCGGCTCCGATTGCTGGGGATCGAAGGTCTGCACCCCCACCAGCGCCGGGCTCTCGACCTCTTGGCCGATGGGCACGACGTCATCGTGTCCACCGGCACGGCGAGCGGGAAGACGCTCGTGTACAACCTGGCGTTCGCTCGGGAGGTCCTCCGTGATGGGCGGAGCACCGCGCTCTACCTGTTCCCGACCAAGGCGCTGGCCCGCGACCAACTCCGGCAGGTGCGCGAGCTCCGGCTCCCCCAGATCCGCGCCGCGGTCTACGACGGCGACACCCCGAAAGGCGAGCGGCCCCTGATCCGGCGAACCGCCAATCTGCTCATCAGTAACCCGGACATGCTCCACGCGGGGATCCTGCCGGGGCACGCCCGGTGGGCCGACTTCTTCCTCCGTCTCTCGCTCGTGGTGCTCGACGAGGCTCACGTGGCCCGGGGCGTGTTCGGCTCGCATGTGGCGATGGTCCTACGCCGCCTCCGGCGCCTGGTGGCGAAGTACGGAGGAAACCCGCGGTTCGTGCTCGCGTCGGCGACGATCGGCAACCCGGCCGAGCTGGCCGAGCGGCTGACGGGTCTGCCGTTCGAGGAAGTGTCCGAGGACGCCTCACCCCGGGGAGAGAAGCTCTTCGCGCTGTGGAACCCCCCGCTCATCGACGAGGAGGCCGGGATCCGCAAGGGGGCGGTGTCCGAGGCCGCCGAGCTCCTGGCCAGGCTGGTCGAGGAGGAACATCGGGCCATCGCTTTCGCTCGCTCCCGACGCGCCGCAGAGCTGCTCGCTCAGATCGTCCGGCGGGACATACCGGGGGCGCTTCGCGACCGGGTGAAGGCCTACCGTGCAGGCTACCTGCCCGAGGAGCGGCGAGCGCTGGAGCGGGCCCTGGCCGACGGCGACCTGCTGGCAGTGGCCTCGACCACCGCACTGGAACTCGGGATCGACATCGGTTCCCTCGACGCGGCCATCCTGGCCGGGTACCCCGGGACCCGGGCATCGATGTGGCAGCAGGCCGGGAGGGCCGGCCGTCGCGGCACCGGCTCGCTCGCCGTGCTGGTGGCCCAAGACGACCCGCTCGACCAGTATCTGGTCACCCACCCGGCGGACCTCTTCTCCAAGCCGGCCGAGGCCGCGGTGGTGGACCCAACGAACCCGTACATCTTGGGCCCCCACCTGTCCTGTGCGGCTCGCGAGCAGCCGCTGGCGTCCGATGAGCTCGCCTTCTTCGGAGCGGCCGCGCCCATGGCCGTCGAGAAGCTGGCCGAGGAGGGGAAGCTCGTCGAGCGGCGCGGGCTGCTTCACCACCGGGGGGACGACCCACATCGCCTCGTGGACATTCGGTCGGCGTCGGGCCACCTGTTCCTCATCGTCGATGCCGACACGGGAGCGGTCCTGGGGACCGTGGACGAGGCGCGGGCCTTCCACCAGGTTCACCCAGGAGCCGTGTACCTCCACCAGGGTGAGCAGTACGAAGTGGTCGACCTCGACCTGGACCGCTGGGTCGCCTTGGTCCGACCGTCCAACGCCGACTGGTGGACGCAGGCGCGGGACGTGACCGACATCGACGTGCTCGGCGTGCTCGCCGAGTCCAAGGTCGGGGAGACGCCAATGTTCTTCGGCGACGTCCGTGTGACCACCCAGGTCGTGGGGTTCCAGCGGAAGCTCCACGTCACCGGGGAGATCCTTGATATCGAGCCCCTCGACCTTCCCGCCCAGACCCTTGTGACGCGATCGGTGTGGTGGGCGGTCCCCGACGCGTTGATCACCCGGGCCGAGGTCACCACCGCGCAGCTGCCCGGGTCGGCTCACGCCGCGGAACACGCCGCCATCGGGCTCCTCCCGCTCGTGGCGACGTGTGACCGTTGGGACGTCGGTGGAGTCTCCACCGCGTATCACGCCGACACGGGCTCGTGCGCGATCTTCATCTACGACGGCTACCCGGGAGGGGCGGGGATCTCGGAGCGGGGATTCCTGTCGGCCGAGCGGCTCCTCGATGCCACGCTGGAGGCGTTGCGGACCTGCCCGTGCCAGACCGGATGCCCCTCCTGCGTCCAGTCGCCGAAGTGCGGCAACGGGAACGAGCCGCTCGACAAGGCCGGGGCAGCTCGCCTCATCCGGGAGATGCTGCAGTGAGCCCGTACATCGCCGTGTGTGGACCCGGGATCGCGAACGAACGGGAATCCGCGTGGGCTGAGGAGATCGGCCAGCGGCTGGCCGAGGCGGGAGCGATCGTCGTGTGCGGAGGGATCTCCGGGGTCATGGACGACGTGGCCAGGGGCGCCGCGGCGGCTGGTGGAACAGTGGTGGGCATCCTCCCCGGACCCGACCGCGCAGGGGCCAGCCCGCATCTCACGGTCAGCGTGCCGACCGGGATGGGCGAGACGCGCAACGCCCTGGTGGTCCGGGCCGCCGACGCGGTGATCGCCGTCGCCGGCGAATGGGGGACGCTCTCCGAGATCGCGCTGGGGCTCAAGATGGGCCGGCCGGTGGTGGGCCTAGCGACCTGGGAGCTGGCCAAGGGAGGGATCCCGGTCGAGGGGATCGTGCGAGCGGCCACGCCCGAAGAAGCGGTGGCCAGAGCCATGGAGTTGGCGCGGCGACCGCCGGCCGGGAGCTTCCCGGACGAAACCTAGGGCTCCGCGGCCGGCTCGGAGCCCTCGTCCTCTCCCAGCGGCTCCACCCGGCCATCGACGAGATCGGTGGCCCGGTACATGCGCAGGCATGCGTGGCAGATGACGTAGTCAGTCGTGCGGCGGAACGGGACGAGCTCTCCTCCTGGAAGAACCACGCCTTCATGCGTCACCGCCTCCGCCAGCGGCTGCCCGCAAACGCACGTCAGGGTCTCGACCACCGCGGGCAGTCTACGACGGTTGCGCGTGAAGGCCCCTGCTCGCTCCCCTGGCCTGGGCTCGGTCCGAGCATCCAGGCCGAGGAGGTCGGATACCATCTGGGTCGCTCACGATCGCGGAAGGGAGCCGCTCCTTGAACGGAGGCCATCGACGAACACCGTCCTGATAGGCCCGTCGGGGGTCGGAAAGTCGACCCTGTTCCACAGCGGGAACTTCTCCCGGCTGGCCAACACGCCGGCCCCAGACCACCTCATCTTTGGGTATCAGCTGGCTGGTCTGGAAGAGGAACCGCGAAACGCGGTCATTCACTACAACATGCTTCATCCCATCTTCGCCTATGGTTCCAAGCCGCTGGCAGAGATCTCAAGGGAGTGGGACTACTTTCGCGACCCCGGCTTCCGGCGGCTTCTCGACGAGGTTCAACTGAACCGGGCCTACGTGCTCGTGGCTCCGATCGACGAGCTGCTCGAGCGTGCCAGGTCGCGGGAGGATGTCGAGGAAAACGTTCCCGAAAGGACTCGGTACGACAACTCGTTCTGGGAGAACGTGCTCGGGAACGTGAATCTGTTCAGGATGTACGAGCAGCTATTCGACATCCTCGAATCCAAAGGAATCGACTATCGGGTCCTATTCTCCTCAAAGAACATCGAAGGTGGGTTCTCCGCCTCCGATCGCGTATTCGTGCCGAAGAACCTGCGTGGCCAGCAGGTGCACGTTCCGGCCGTCGAAAGCGTGATGACCATTCTCTCGCAGCCGGGCTGCCACTATCAGTCCGTCCTTCTTCCCCATGGGATCAGCACGGAGAAACGCGGTTACGAACACATCGGCGGAACGAGGAAGGACACCTTTGATCTCGTCCTTCAACCGAACCTCCTGAACAAGTCCGTCCTGGACATCGGATGCGCGCTCGGCGACTTGCTGTTTCGGGCAGAGCGGCTTGGTGCCAACAGGCTCGTGGGGATCGAGCTGGACCCGGAAAGATACAACGCGGCCACCTCGATCCGCGACCTGCTGCACAGCTCGGCGCGTTTCCATCATGGCGACTTCCTGGAGTTCGACGACGCCGAGGGATTCGATCACGTCTTCCTGCTGAATGTCCTTCACCATGTGAGGGACTTCTGGCGGTTTCTTGACAAGGCCTGCCGGCTGACACGAGAGACGCTGACCGTGGAGTTTCCGACTCTGGAAGACGACAAGTTCGCCAGCGCAAACGGCCTGGGCGGCATGAGGTGGCGATTCATTCGACGGGTAATGAATCGGTTCCCGGTGATCGGGGTGAGCTCCAAGCGGGAGGACCAGTCCTTCGTCTACGCCGCCAAGGCGATCCATCAGCTCTGCATGGAAGAGATCGGCGGATTCAGCCAGGCATCATCGATCAGCTCTCCGCTGAAAGGCCGGACCATCTTGGTGTTCCGCAGATAGCTCGCTGAGGTCGCTGCCCGGTCAGCCGCGCGATTCCCCCCGGCGTCCCAAGGCCGCCGAGGCCAGGTGGAGTGCGGCCCGGCGCTCGCCCCCAGGGAGCCCCACCACGAGCAGGACGGGGACGTAGCCGGCCCAGGCGGCCGCGGCCGTTCCCAGGAGGTCGAGCTGCCATGGACCGGATGACAGGGCCAGGTGGGCAGCCACACCCCCGGCTACACCTGCCAGGGTGGGGAAGAGCAGCCTGGCGTAGTCACGGTCGTACGGCTGGATGCCCACGAACCGCCAAACCAGGAACAGCCGAGCCAGCTTCGACAGCGCCATCGTGAGCGCACCGGCGAGGGCCGCGCCCTCCATCCCCAGTCCCAACCCGCCGATCAGGAGGATCGCGCTGCCGATGTCGAACGCCACCGACGCGGCGTACACGACCAGGTCCCAGCCGGTCCGCCCCACCATGATCAGGACGAATCCCACCGTCCCGGTGGCCACGTTGATGAGCTGGCCCACGAGGAGGATCAGGAGCGCGGTCTGACCCGCTCCGAAGTCGGAGCCGAACAGCCGCAGGGCAGCCTCGGGAGCCGCGGCCAGCACCACGAAGATCGGCAGCGTGGCCGCCAGCGTCCATCGGGTCACCTGCTTGAAGAGCCGGTCGAGCTTGTCGCGTTCTCCACGGGCGTGGAGGTCGGCCACGAACGGGGCGAACATCAGGGACACCGAGATCGTGAACAGGAGGATCACCTGGGCCGATCTTGCCGCGGCCGCGTACACCCCCGTCTCGACCGAGGAGGCGAATCGGGCCAGCACGAACAGGTCCGTCCAGAACAGGAGCTGAGAGAAGAGGGCCGCCGGCGCGCGCGGGGCCCCGTAGCGCAGGAGGTCCCCGACCTCCCCAGGAAGGGGGCGCTCACGCCCGAACCCCCGCGTCTCTCTCAGCCAGAGCCATGCCGCCGCAAGTGTGGCCACGATCCACGACACGGAGTAGGCGAGGGTGGTGACCCCGACCGACCGCGCGGCCAGCCACCCGATGAGGATGAGGGCCATCCACGCCAGCGGCTGGCCCATCCAGAACACGTACAGGGTGTGGCGCATGATCTTCAGCCCTCTGGTTGCACCCAGATAGACCTGCACCAGCGCAGCGAACGGGACGGCCAACGCTGCCGCGCGGAAGGCCTCGGTAGCGTCCGCGGCGAGGTCGGGAGCGAAGGCTCGCGCCAGAGGCTCGGCGAAGGCGAACAGGAGTCCGGCCACGACGAGGCTCGCGGCCGCCGCGATCACGGATGCCCGCGACACGAGGGCCCGGACCCGGGCCCGTTCCCCCTGCCCCAGGTCGATGGCCACCCGCCGCACCGCAGCCATGTCCATCCCGAATCGGGAGAAGAACCCGAGGACCAGAGCGCCCTGCGTGGCCATGGTCACGACGCCGAAGGCCGCCGGGCCTTGGACCCGTGTGATCAGGACCTGCGTGGCGAAGGTCGCCAGGATGGCCACAACCAGCCCGGCCGCGCTCTGGCTGGTTCCCGCGAGGATGGTGCGCTGATCGCCGAAGCGGGCCGCCGGAAACGCGGACTCGAGGGCTGCCCGGAAGCCACGCCCGCGCGGCGCTCGGGAGGGCAGCTCGCCTCTTTCGTCGGAGCCGCGGCCCTTCCGGCGGGCGGACCCCCCGAACCCAGGGGCCGACGGCCGTTCGTTACTCGAGGTACCCAAGGCCGCGGAGGTGCTCCTCGACCTCCAGGGCCTCCTCCGCGTCGAGGCCTCCCTGGCTGGAACCCTGTCCGGACTCGCCTCGCGCGTCGGCCGCAGCCACCGAGGCCTCGTCCCCCACCACCGTCCGGAGAACCTGTCCATCGTGCTTCACCGACGCCGGTATCCCCAGAGCCGCCAAGATCGTGGGGGCGACGTCGATGAGGTGGGCAGGCTCGGTGAACGCCCTGCGGCCGACGCGGGGGCCGGCCGCGGCGATCACGCCCTCCATGCGGTGGTCCCCGGAGAGCCAGTCGGCGTCCTCGAGATGCGTCCTGGCGTGGGTGAGGCTGTACCCAACGGCCGGCTCGAGCACGACGTCTGGGGCCGTGTCGGCGTACCTGCCCTCAAAGACTTCTTCCCGCGTGAGCACCCGCGCCACCGGCTTCTTCCCGGTGACCGGATCGACAAATGAGGCCAGAGCATCCATGACCTTCTCCCGGGAAGCGTCGAAGTCGGCGGGGTCGACTGTTCCCTCCGGCTCTCTGCCGGCAAGGTTGATGGAGACTCCTTCCCCCGTGGAGCGGACCGACGTGTACGCGATCGTCTTCTGCCAGTTCACGGACTGGGGCAACGAGACCCTCCCGTGCAGCCCGAGCAGGTCGTAGATCTTCCGGGCGATCGCCCGCATCTTCCCCCACTGCATGGGCCCGAAGACGGCCCTGCTGGCGGCGGCGAATCGCAGGAACCCGAGCTGCTCGAGGAGCCGGTCCATGTGCACCGCCCGGGTGCAGGACTGGAATCCGTGGTCCGAGACGAACAGCACCAGGTCGCCCTCACCGGCTCGCCCGACCAGCCGTCCCAGGCCGTCGTCCAGCAATCGGTAGACGTCGCGGATCTTCTCGGCCAACGGCTCCTTGGACAGCTCGCCGAAATCCGGGTGATCTGGAGAGACGCATTTCGCCAGGCAGTGCTGCACCCGGTCGGTGGACACGAACACGGCCGACGCGAACCGCCAGTCGGTGGTGTCCAGGAGGTGCTCGTTGGCCCGGATCCTCGCTTCCGTGATGGCCATGCACTCCTGGAGGAAGGGCTCCGGGCGGTTCCGGAACGTGGTCCAGGACATCCCGTTGATCGGGAACGGCCGGCCCGCCCGCTCCAGCTCCCCGGCGAGCTCCTGAGGGTGGGTGAACGGCCGCCACTTCGGGAGCACCCCCCCGGCCACTAGCTTCCCGTCGATTCCGGGAGGCGGGAATGTGAGCGGCACGTTGGTCATCATGGTGGTCGCCCCGGCGGCGGTGAGGTCCGCTAGCATCGTCTTCTCCCGGATCGAGTGGAAGGTCACCGGAAGCTGGCGCCGCTCCCCCAGCTTCCGCTCGAAGATGTCGTACACCCCGTGGTTCGAGGGCTCCAGGCCGGTCAGGAACGATGGCCACGCGGACCAAGAGTGATTGGGGATGGTGGACCGAAGGACCCCCCTGGCGCCGCGGTCGATGAGGGCTTGGAGGTTGGGGAGGATCCCCGCCTCCAGCATGGGGTCGAGGATCCGCCAGTCGGCCCCGTCCCATCCGATGAGCAGCACTCGGGACATCCGCCCAGACACTACCCGGACAGGGCTAGCCTTGCCTGCGTTCCGTCCGAAGGGCATAGTACGGGCGTTCAGCGAGGCGGAGCGAGCGATGTCCCTGTACATGGATCGACACGACCTCCCGGAGGCCACGGCCGAGGACGTCGCCCAAGCTCACGTCCGGGACTTGGAAATCCAAGAGAAGTACGGCGTGCGCTACGTGACGTACTGGTTCGATCCCGCGGCCGGTACGGTCTTCTGTCTGGCCGACGCGCCGAGCGCGCAGGCCGCCGAAGCGGTCCACCGTGAGTCGCACGGACTCGTCGCGCACCAGATCATCGAGGTCGACGGGAGTGCCGTGGTCGACTTTCTCGGCAGGCTCAAGGAGCCGGCGCCAGGGGAGCCATGGGTCGCCACCGCGTTCCGGACCATCCTGTTCACCGACATCGAGGGTTCCACGGCTCTCACCCAGCGTCTGGGAGATGCCCGCGCGCTGGCGATCATGAAGGCTCATGACACGATCGTCCGAGACGCGCTTCACGCGTCCAGCGGCTTGGAGGTGGATCACGCGGGTGACGGGATCATGGCGTCCTTCACATCGGTCGTGCGGGCGATCGAGTGCGCGATCGCCATCAACGGAAGATCGCCCAGCACAACGAGACGGCCGAGGTCCCGTTCCGGGTCCGTATCGGGATCTCGGCGGGAGAGCCGGTCACCGAGAACGACCGCCTCTTCGGGGCAACGATCCAGCTCGCCGCGCGGACGTGCGCCTGTGCCGACGGCAGCCAGATCTTCGCTTCGAATGTCATCCGGGAGCTCTGCATAGGAAAGGGATTCGTCTTCGAAGACCGTGGTCGGGTGCCCCTCAAGGGCTTCGACGAGCCGATCCAGCTCTTCGAGGTTAGCTGGCAGGTCGCTTAACCAGACAGCGACTCCGTTCGAGCGGAGCTCCAGCACCAGCTCGCTTGACAGGGTCACGTCAGGGTCCGCTAATATATCGACTCGATACATCGATGCGATACATCGAACCGATATAAGAGCAGGAGACGTCGTGATCGAGCTCGCCATCCTGGGGCTGCTCAAAGAGCGGTCCATGCACGGGTACCAGCTGAAGAAGCGGCTCTCGGAGACCCTGGGGCCGTTCTGGCAGGTGTCCTACGGATCGCTCTACCCGGCGCTGAAGCGGCTCCAGAGACAGGGCGCGGTGGAGATGGTGTTCCCCCGGGAGGACGTGGGCCGGCGGAAGAACGTCTATCGGCTGACCGAACAAGGCGAGCTCGTATTCGGCGAGCTGCTCGCCGAGACGGGTCACGACACCCGAGACGACAACGGTTTCCGGGTCCGCCTGGCGTTCTTCCGGTACCTGAAGCCGGAGACGCGCATCGGCGTGCTGGAACGGCGCCGCGCGGTGCTCGTGGAGCGCCTGGCCGATCTGAAAGGGCGAGTGACCTCGTTCCGCGAACGGGCCGACAGCTACACGCTGTCGCTGATGCGGCACGGGATGGACACGACCGAGCACGACCTTCAGTGGGTGAACGACATGATCCGGGCGGAGCGACGCGCCACCCGAGGCCGGCGAAGCAGCCGGCGGGCAGCGCGTGTCCGCGGGGGAGCCGAGGAGGGGACCGAATGAGCAAGGTGCGCGTGGCCATTGTCGGCGTGGGGAACTGCGCCTCGGCCCTGGTGCAGGGGCTGGAGTTCTACCGCGCCGCCGAGCCCGCAGAGCAGGTTCCGGGTCTCATGCACGTCAAGCTCGGGCCGTATCACGTCAGCGACGTGGAGGTGGTGGCCGCGTTCGACGTGGACGGCAAGAAGGTGGGCCGCGACGTCGCGGAGGCCATCTTCACGGAGCCCAACAACACGATCCGGTTCGCCGACGTCCCCCCGACCGGGGTCGAGGTGCTTCGGGGGCCGACCTTCGACGGCCTGGGGCAGTACTACCGGGAGATCATAGATGAATCGTCGGAGGAACCGGTCGACGTGGCCGCCGCACTTCGCGAGTCTCGCGTCGACGTGGTCATCAACTACCTCCCTGTGGGAAGCGAGGAAGCCGTTCGTCATTACGCGCAGGCCGCCCTGGTGGCCGGCGCCGCGTTCGTGAACTGCATCCCGGTGTTCATCGCTTCGGACCGAGACTGGGCGTCCCGGTTCGCCGCGGCAGGGCTTCCCATTGTCGGTGACGACATCAAGTCCCAGCTCGGGGCGACGATCGTCCACCGCGTTCTGGCCAAGCTGTTCGAAGACCGGGGCGTCGTCCTCGATCACACCTCGCAACTGAACTTCGGCGGCAACATGGACTTCAAGAACATGCTCGAGCGGGAGCGTCTGACCTCGAAGAAGATCTCGAAGACCCAGGCGGTCACCTCACAGCTTCGGGACGGCATCGCCCCCGATGACATACACATCGGGCCCTCGGACCACGTGCCGTGGCTCCAGGATCGGAAGTGGGCGCACATACGGCTGGAGGGCCGGGAGTTCGGCAACGTCCCGATGTCCGTCGAGCTCAAGCTGGAGGTGTGGGACTCTCCGAACTCCGCAGGCGTGGCCATCGACGCGATCCGGTGCGCCAAGCTGGCCATGGATCGCGGCATCGGCGGGCCGCTCATCGGACCGTCCGCGTACTTCATGAAGTCACCGCCCGTCCAGTTCTCGGACGATGCGGCGCGGGAGATGGTCAAGGACTTCATCCTCGGCAACGGACAGCGCCACACCGGCGACTGGACCGCCTTCTTCGACAACGCCAAGACCTTGAGAACCCCGCACTAGCGGGTCCGGGGAGGAGGAATTAGGGCGTGAGCCGATCGGCGGCTCGGAGGACGCGGAGGGCGTTCAGGGTCAGCATCTCGT
>DASYVD010000029.1:0-31829 GCA_036000545.1 Actinomycetota bacterium
ACCTCCTCGACCATGGTCCGGACCCCGTGGAGGAGCAGGCGGGCGCTCCCGGCCAGGGTCCCGTCCGGAAACAGGCAGAACCCTTCCTCGGTGATCCGGGCATCCCGGCCGATGCCGACCACGTCGTAGATCCCGGGAGAGAGACCGGCCGGTGAGACGGCGTCGGACACGAGACAGACGCGGTCCGCTCCCGCCACCCGGACCAGGAACTCCATGGCTGCCGGGTGGACGTGCCGCCCATCGCCTATCAGCTCGCAGGTGACCCGGTCATCGAGGGCGAAGGCCCCGAGCGCTCCGGGGTCTCGCTGGTGAAGGCCGCGCATGCCGTTGTAGGTGTGGTTGGAGAGCCGGATGCCCGCATCGATCCCCGCTCGAGCCTGCTCGTAGGTAGCGTCAGTGTGGCCCCCGGAGACGATGACGTCGTCACGCCCCGCGAGCCATTGGATGAGCTCGATGGCTCCGGGCCGCTCCGGCGCGATCGTGACGTGCCGCACCGCGCCGGGGGCCACCGCTCTGAGATGCTCGACCTCCTTCTTCGACGGATTCCGGAAGAAATCTGGGTTCATCGCTCCGGGTTTCTCGGGGCTGAGGTAGGGGCCCTCCGCGTGGAGACCCAGGACCCGGGCTCCATCCGGCGGCTGATCGTCGATCGCCTCCCCGACCGCCACGGCCACCCTAACCAGTCCCTCTGGAGGCAGCGCCGCGGTGCTCGGCTGGAACGAAGTCACCCCCGACGCCGCGAGGTACCGGGCCAGGGCTCGGATCTCGCCCACGCTTCCCATCTCCACGCTCCAACCGCCGGCGCCGTGGACATGGATGTCGATCAGGCCGGGGAGCACCCGGTCGGGGCGTACGTCCACGACTGAGCCTTCTGCTGCGGGGGAAGGATCCCCCACCCTCACGGCATCGATCCGCCCGTGGGACAGGATCACGTGCCCGTCGATCACTCCCCGGTCGGCGTGGATCTCGCTCGACCGGAAGATCAGCCTGTCTGTCACGCGGGGCTGTTCCGCCATCTCGCCGGCCATCTTGTTTCGCTCATGGCTGCCCCGGGCCCCCGTCCACGATGATCTCCCACTCGCCGTCTCGCTGGGCGATCTCGATCTCCGCGCCGCTCCGGATCGACCGGTACGTGGGTTCCTCCACGACGACGACGGGTGTCGCTCGGCCGTACAGCTTCGCTGCCACGAGCGCGCCCAGGGCGAGGATGCCGTCGGGCTCGGCAAGGAGGATCGCCGCCGGCCCGGTGAGGGCCCGGATCGTCTCCGCCAGCACGCTGCTGCTCGAGCTGGACCCCCGGCCCGACGGCATCACCACGATCTTCCCCCGGACGGTCTCGCCCACCTGTGGGTGATGGCGGTCGATGATCCTGCCATCGGAGGGGTCGACCCCTCCCCAGAAGGAGAGCGGCTCCGAGAGCACGAGCGCGGGGCCCACGGCCCGGCCCGGCACGAGAGCGCGCGCCTTAGACGCGGGCCCAGACGTCGGGGTCACGCCATACCTTTCCTTCCACTGCCGAGCGCACGCACTCGGCGAGGCTGCCGAAGACCACCTGAACGCCGAGGTTCCCCGGCGCGTAGTAAGCCCACTTGCCAGAGTTCGTCATGACGACGCCGTTCTGTGCTCGGAGGATCGGCGTCACGTAGGTACAGGTGTCGGTGACGATGGTGATCCCGGCCCCCTCGCAGAGATCGACCCAGCCGCGGGACTCGGCCTCCGTGAGGACGCTGCGCCCGGTGGAGACGTAGAACTCCACTCCTTCCGAGACTCGAACTCCGTCGAGCAGGGCCACGAGTCGCCCGAACTCCGACAAGGAGAAGTGCGGGGTCCCCACGCTCACAGCTCGCAGCTTGCCGTCGGCGGCGGTTGTGAGGGAGTCGCGGGCCCGAGCCGCCGCTTCGGGCGTCACGTCGATCGTCCGCACGGGCTCTCTGCCTTGGAGCGCCTCATCCAGTGTGGAGGCCTCGGGTGTGACGCCCACGGCGTGGAACAGCCCCACCGACCCCGAGGACGCCGCCGCGGCGCCGAGGGCCTTGAGCCGGTCCTCGGAGACGTCCGCCGGGACGCCGTCTATGGCCGGCACCAGCGTGCCCGCCTCCATCCCCACCAGATGTCCGAGGACCGGATAGAACACGTCCTCGTCGAGGAGCCGTTCGGGGATGCCCGCCAGGCGGAACAGGATCTCACCCCGCCGGTTCTCGGTTACGTGGAGCCCGGCGTACGGTGCCCGCCCCGTGACCGCCGCGCAGATGTCGATGAAGTCGCCGTAGCGATCGGTTCGGGCTCCCAGCACGCTGTTGGCGAACACGATGGCGTTGGACTCCGCCCACGCGACGTGCTCCCCGAACGCCGGCCGAGCGTCCATCTGGTACGGCGCGCACGTCCACGTGGTGCGGCATCCCATCTCCGCATACAGGTCCATCAGCCGGCGAGCAGCCTGCGCCGTGTCCGGATTCCCGCGATACAGCTCCGGATGGAGGAGGTCGACGGAACCCACGTTGAGCGTGGTGGGCACCCGTACGCTCGCGCCCCCCGCCGCCAAGCGTTCCGCGAAGTCCAAGCTCACCTGGCCGTGGTACAGGCATCCGTCGATGTGGGCCGAGGCGATATCGACGAGACGCTCGGCCCCCGCGACCTCCGCCATGGCCACGACGATCTCCATGGCGGTCCGGCCTGCTTCTCCTTCGGCGCCGGACAGCATCCGCTCGTCGCGCTCTTCAAGCTGGAGGGCCATATGGCTTGCATCTAAGCACGGCCGATGCGGCCACGAACAAGAGGCCTCCTTCTTTCCGTCCGGTGGGCGTACGCTCCGTGGCGTGCACGCATTCGTGGGTAGGTCGCAGGAGCTGGACGCGCTGCGAGAGGTGGCTCAGCGCAGCTCTGGCGGACCTACCGCGGCGGTGGTCGTGGGCGAGCCCGGCAGCGGCAAGAGTCGCCTGCTTGCCGAAGCCCGCGAGCAGGTGCTGCTCCCGCAGACGTTCGCGGTCGCTGGGTACGAGGCCGAGCGGCATGTGCCGCTGGCGGCAGCATCGGGGCTCCTGCGAGTACTTGCTGCCGCGCGTCCGGACGGCGCGCAGCTCGACGATCTCCTCTACCAGGGGCACACGGCCAGGGAGCTTGAGCCGCTGCGCCTCTTCGAGGCTGCGCACCGCGCGTTCCGCAACGCGGCGCCTGCGCTCCTCGTCGTGGACGACGTCCAATGGGTGGATGAGCTGTCGCTCGCGCTCTGCCACTATCTTGCGCGAGCGGCGAAGGAGTCCGAGCAGCACCTCGCGATCTTCGTTGCGACTCGCCCAGGAGAAGCTGGAATGGCGCTGGTCGAGGCGCTGTCTCCGGACCGTGTTGCCGTCGTCGAACTCGGCCCGCTCGCCCGCGACGAAGGGGTAGAGCTTGCGCTCTCGGTCGCTCCGAGTCTCGAGCGCGGGCGCGCGGTCAGCCTCTGGAAGCGGGCTCAGGGGTCGCCTTTCTGGCTCGAGGCGCTCGCACGTGCGGGCGCAAGCGGCGGCGACCTGTCAGGGCTGCTCACAGACCGTCTCCGTGGTATCAGCCCGGACGCGGGTGTCCTGCTTGCGATCTTGGCCGTCGCGGACCGCCCGATCGCATTCGACTACCTCGACAGGCTCGCCGAGTGGTCGGCGGAACGTGTTCGGGAAGCCCTCGGGGCTCTCATTGGGCGCGGCCTCGCCGTCGTTGCGACGGGAACCGTCCGCGTAACACACGACCTGGTCCGGGAGGCCGCGGTGGCGGAGCTTCCTGAGGAGACGCGACGGTGGGTTCATCGGAACCTTGCGCGGCTGCTCGAGCACGAAGCGGACGAGGACATCCGGCTATTGCGCGAGGCGCTCGAGCATCGGCGATCTGCCGGTCTGGGCACGCTCGACCTGGCCATGCGTGTCGCGCGCTCCCCGCAGCGAACGCTGATCGGACCAACGGGACTGCGTATCCTGGCCCAGATCGCGGATCAGGCGAGCCCGCTCGATCGGGAGTCGGTGGCGCTGCAGCAGGAGGTCGCCTCGCTCGCGACCGAGCTGGCCGAGCACGAGACGGCGCTCGCTAGCTGGTTGCTCGTCAGCGATCGCGCCGAAGGGGAGGTCGCTCGCGCCTCTGCTTATCTCGCGGCTTCACGGGCCGCGTATGCCCTCTCGCGCCTGGAGGAGTCGCGCGAGTATCTCGCCCGCGCATGGGAAGTCCAGCCGAGCGACGACGTCGTCGAGCTTGAGTGCCGCACCCACGAGGCGGCGATCCTGCTCTGGCTCGAGCAGCGGACGGCGGAGGGGCGCGCCGCGGCCGCCGGAGCTGGCCTGGCGGCGAGGCGGATCGCTGCCCGCGCCGGCGACCTATCCGCGCTCGACCGGCGCGCACGGCGCGCGCACCTCGACGCGCTCCGGCTCGAGTACGAGGCCGCGATGCAGGAGGGAGACAGCGAGGGCTTGCTCCGCGCCGCGGAACAGCGTGAGGCGGCCGCGCGAGGATTCGAACTAGAGTCGTACCTCGCGGCGTCGCTTTCTGTGGGCGTCGGCCTTCTGCTTACGGGTCGACTGGAAGAAGCCGTGTCGCGCCTCCGCCGGCTCTGGGACGAGGCGCAGAGGCACGTTTTCCCGCGGCTCGGCGTCGACGCGGGCTGGTGGCTGGCGAGGACCCTTCTCCACGCTGGCGAGCTTCTCGAGGCGGAGAGGGTCGCTGGCGAGACGAGCGAGCTCGCAGCACGGGCGGGCGACGTGCCGCGCGCGCGGCATCGGGTCGTCCGAGTCGCGTGCGCGGTGGCGCTTGAGCGAGGGAGACCGCGCGACGCGGTGCGGTGGCTCGAGGGCGAGACCGCGGAGGAGCCGAATGAGCACCAGCGGATCGCGTTCCACGACGACCTTGCTGTCTGGTATGCCCGCCTGGACGGGACTGTCGCCGCGGCCCCGGTCCGGGAGCAGCTCGCTGCCGGACAAGCGTGCGCCCAGGCCGTCGGCTGCCCCCGCTGCGCGGCCGAGTTGCTCCTCTGTTCCGCCGAAGCGCTCGCTCGCGTCGGCCTTGCCGAGGAGGCTCGGGACGCCGTCGCCCTCTGGGATCGCCGCACCAGCCGGCCGGATCGCCTCGACGAGATCGTGCGCCTGCACGCACTCGCGCTCTCGGAGGGAGAGACGGAAGCACAGGTGGGCGCTCTGGAGTCGGCGCTTGCTGTGGCGCAAGCATCGCCGTTCGCCCTTCGTGGGTTGTGGATCTGGCTCGACCTGGGTCGCGCGCTCGCACGCGCAGGACGCGACCGCGCGGTCTCCGAACTCTCGGAGGCAGCGGCGGCCGCGCACGAGCGCGGGGCGCTGACGATCGCTGAGCTCACTGAGCAGACCCTTCGGTCGCTCGGGGTACGGACGTGGCGGCGTGCGGCGGCAAGCACCGCCCTGACCAAGCGCGAGTCGGAGGTCGCGCAGCTGGTCGCCAGTGGAGCCACAAACCGCGAGATCGCGCAGGCCATGTTCTTATCGCCGAAGACCGTGGAACGCCACGTCTCGAACGTGCTCAGGAAGGTCGGCGCTCGGAACCGAACGGAGCTCGCGTCCCGGCTGCGGGAGTACCCGACCGAATATGCGGGACACCCCCGATGATTTGAGGTAGCCGGAGCTTTAGCGTCGCTGCCGCAGTCCCGAACTCGAAAGGACGGAAAGGTGGCGACCGCGGTGGTCCTCTTACCGGCGTCGGCTCCGCGCGAAGAGCCGTCGCTGCACCCGGCGGTAATCGAGGCGCTCGCGCGACTGGGCGTCACCAGCATCGCTGTCGTCCGCGACGATCAAACGCTGGGACTCGTGATCGAAGGGTGGGCGTTCGACCCAGGCCGGTCCGCCGAAGCGGTCGTAGCGGCGTTGGGATCGCCTGACGGAGCGCAAACGCTGTACCCGCTGCTGGAGCTGGCTGTGTCTCCCGCCGCCCCTCCAACGGCTGATGGGACGCAACGAACCGGAGGCATTCAAAGCTCGAGGGGTCCCGACTTGTAGAGGAGGTCGTCATGAGGGGAATCACATTCCGTGCCGTGGTGGGCCTGGCGCTCGTCGCCGTGCTTTCGTCCGGGGCCTGCGCCCAGAAGCAGCCCGCTCCCGAGTCCGCATTGGGCACCGGGGAGCCCGCGCAGCAGCAGCCCCCGGACCTGGTGGCTCAAGCGCGGGAGCTCATGGACGAGGAGGCCATCAGCGGGAAAGCGGTGTTCAAGGGAGTCCTCGACGTTCGGGGAGAGAAGAAGGCCGAGATCACCATGGGCGACGACCGGACCAAGCACGAAACCTACTTCGAGCCCTCGATCCTCATTGGATCACCGGGCCAGGAGATCACCGTGCGGGTCACGAACTGGGGGTTCGTCCCCCACACCTTCACCGTCATGGAGCTGGGGGTCGACGCTTGGATCCAGTCCGCGGATGCCCCGGGAGAGCCGGGCGAGACCAAGACGTTCAAGGTCACCTTCCCCGAGGCCCCGGGTCTGTACCTGATCCACTGCAGGCCTCACGACACGGGCGGGATGACCGGTGCTCTCGTGGCCGAGGACTGAGGGGGCGGGCGCAATCCCCAAGGCCGTTTCTCAACCGGTCCGGTTGAGCTGCTGGATCAATTCGGGATCGAGGTTGCACTCCGTCTCGACGAACGTCGTCACGTCGTCGAGCGCGTCCTCGTAGCGGCCCCGTTCCGCGGCGCTGCTCTGGGCGGGATCCGGGGGAACCGTCCTGGTAAGTAATCGGAACTCCTCCGCGATCTCCTCGGGAGGATCCATCGCGTTCAGGGCCTGCATCTTCCGGCCGGCCTCCTCTGCGTCCGCGGCGAGGTCGGGATCTTCGGCGAACGCCTTGGCCGGGTCCGTTCCCTCGGGCACGCGCTCGTAGACGTCGAGAAACGCGGTGGTCGCGGACTCGAAGCTCCGGCACCATGCTTCGACGCTCTCTCCTCGCCCGCACGCGGCGAGGAAGGCGGCAAGGACGAGGGGCAGGGCGAACGCGCGGGAGCGACTGGACGACTGCTTGGTCGTGCGGACCACGTCAATCGTTGAACTTCTCGTCCTGGTACTGGACCACCCGGTACGGCGGGTCGGCCGGGCCGATCTCCGCACCCTGGCGGAAGAGGATGTTGTCGAAGTCGATCTCGCCCTCGTCGTCGAGGAACACGTGGCTCGGGCGAATGAGATAGTCGCCCGTCTGATCCACGCTCACCTGGTAAGTCCGGAACATCGCCCGGTGCCGCCCGTCCTCGTTGACCTCGAAGACGACCTGGTACGCGGCCAGCCCGGCGTCGTCGGTGCTGTTCGCAATGTTGATGCCTTGCGCCAGTCCCGCGGCGAGGCTCACCGCGCCCACCGCTCGCTGCCCGTTCAGGACCCGCGGCGGCAGCGGCCCGAGCTGGCGCCGGATGGCGCGGTTGTACTGCGTCGTGGCGGGGTCGGCGTTCGCATCGATGAACATCAGCTCGCCATCGACCCACACCGCCGTCGGGGAAACGAGCCGCGCGTTCGACGGCGACACCGAAGGTCCCTTCGGGGCTTGTGGCTCCATGTTGATGTACGGGACCCCGCTGGCCCCCATCACCAGGCCGGCGTAGTCGCCCTCGCCGAACGGCGTCGTGCTGGGGTGGAGGTCGGGGTTGGTCATGGCGATCGCGATGAAGAATTTCTCGAATCCCGAGGGACCCTCCTGAAAGCGCCCCACCCCTTCCAGGCGGTAGACCTCGCTCCAGCCGGGATCCATGCCCCCCAGGCTGTAGGCGTCCTCACCCGGCACGAGCGTCCCGCGGTTCCCGTTGTAGACGACCCCGTCCATCATGAGGCTCGGCACGACGACCGGGTACAGCAGGCCGTCGGGGCCGGTGATGAAGGTGCCGTCTCCCCCGTAGAAGCCGTTACCCGACGGACACGTGTCGCCCCAGAGGGCCCGGTACCAGGTGGAGAAGTCGGAGCGGTGGAGGGCGCTGAACGGATCGAACGACCCACCCACGTCGAGCCGCAGCAGGGCCTTCTGGAAGGTGGGAGCCATGGCCGCCACTTCGTTGAACACCGCCGCGGCTCCGACGGCTGCGTCGAGGGCGCGCTGGGCGGCGGCGTCGGCCCGCGACTGCACGTTCTGAGCCTCGAACCACAGGTAATCCTGCTGCTTCACCAGGGCCGACGTGATCAGTGGGGCAGCCTCCGGTCCCGCCGCGGAGGCCTCCAGGATCGCCTGGTCCAGGCGCTGGGATCGGCTCTGGATGTCCCCCGCCAGGGCCTGCATCTTCAGGGCCTCGGCTTGGGCCGCCTCGAGCTCGGCGGCCAAGGTCTCCAGGGCGGCGGCAGCCATCCGGAAGGCGCCCGGCGCAACGCCGATGTCGAAGGCCAGCTGCGTCGCGAGGAAGTGGAAGCTGGATGCCGCCGTACCAGACCAGTTCGTCGGGATCATGGGGAACGCCGACGCCCGGATCCTGGAAACCTGGGTCTCGACGGCATCCGCCAGGCCGGCGAATCGCTTCGCTGCTGCCCTCAGAAGTCCCGGCTCGCCCGTGGGTACACGGATGTAGCCGACATCGACGGCCATCTAATTCCCCTCGGGCATGACCGACTCGTCGACCGCCCGGTACAGTCGCCCGGCCCATGCGGCGTTCCGACCCGTGGAGACCGCCGACTCGCCGAGGTGGAGGAGCTCAGCAGCCCAGACCGAGCACATCCGGGCGTACGCGGAGGAGGCGGCCGGATGGCCGGTGGCCCCGCCGCTATCCGCCAGACCGTCTAGCGATGCGGCCAGCGAGCGAATCTCCTCGCCGGCGGCGATCAGCTGACCTGCGGCGTCCTCGAGCGCTTCTGGATCGACGGCGAACGTGCCCACAGCCTCACCTCCTTCCCGCGGCGACTCGGGGAAGGGAGAGGTCTAGCGGGAACCGAAGCTCGACGCGATAGCCTGCTCGGTCTGCGCGTAACTGGCCGAGGCCTGGCTGGTGAGCTGGGAGATGCCCGTCAGCGACTCGTTGAGGGCCTTGGCCGACCGCTGCCACTGGGCCCACAACTCGTGGAAGCGTGCCTGGGCCACGCCTGCCCAGTCAGATCCCAGGGGAGCCACCGCGGACGTCAGCTGGGCCAGTATCCCGTCGACGTTCGACGCCCCCGCGGCAAGCTGGGACGAGACCTGCGAGAGCTGCTCGGGGGTGACCTTGATGTGCGCCATGCTTCACCTCCTCCGTCCGATGCGAACAGCGCACGAACCCACCGCACCCATCCTATTGATTCCCTGCAGTCCGAGCATTCCAAACAGCTTCATGCGAGCGGCCGGAGGCCGGGAGCACGGAGGGTGAGCCCGAGGGCCGGCCAGTCGCTCACAACCTGCAAGGCGAGCTCCCGAACGGCGATCCGCCAGGAGGGGGGCGCCTCCCGCCAGTCGAACCTGGCCGCGGTGAGTCGGGCCGCTGGGTCCGGCTCCTCGGGAATCACCACGAGGCCGCTGGCTTCGGGCAGGCTTCGGGCGAACTTCTCCAGGTCGAGCGCGCTCCCCTTCGGTGGCATCTTGTTGACCACCAGCACGATGGGCCGCCCGGTCCGGGCAACCAGGCCGCCGGCCTCCGCCACCAGGCTGGCTGCAGCGGGTTGCGCGTCTGTGACCAGGATCAGTTGCTCGGAGGACTTGATCGCCGCGCCGGCCGCCGGTTCCTGCAGACCGGTCCCACAGTCGAGCAGCAGGACACCGGCGAAGTCCTGGAGCCGCTCGATCACCTTGCGATAGGCGTCTTCGTCGAGCCGCCACATCCTGGCCGGGTCCGTGGGGGCCGGCAGGACCATCAATCCGTGAACCGCCCGGCCCAGTTGAGCGTCCAGGCTCGTCAAGGTGAGGCCCGGGTCGTCGGCCCTGTCCAGGAGATCGTCCACGTACAGGTGGTGCTCTGGGGTGAGGACCCGGCCCAGGGAGCCGAAGTCCGGATTGGTGTCCACGGCTACTACCCGGTCGCGCCGGACCATGGCCAGGAGCGTTCCGAGGAGCGCGGTGATCGTGGTCTTCCCCACGCCCCCCTTCGGGGAGACCACGGCGATGGTGGCGCACCGCTTGAGCCGTGGCTCCACGATGGCCTCCTCGAGCTGTTCCAGGTAGTCGGTGGCACGCCAGGTTCGGCGAGCCCGAGCCGATGGGGACGTCCGCTCTGGAGCCGTAAGGGCCGCCGGAGAGGTGTTCTGCTCGGCCCACACAGGGGCCGCGGGAGCGGACCGTGCCTCGGGGCCGTCGGACCGGCCCGCGCCGAGGAACGCCGCCGCGGTGCGAGCGATCCGGCGGACCAGGCCGAACCGACGGGGGAGCAGGGCGGCCGTGCGCTCGATGGCGGTGAGCCCATCCGGAGGCAGGGCGGCCGGCGGGGCATGGGCGGATTTCTCCTCGGTGTCCCCCCGGGTCAGGTACAGGACGGTCCCCTCGAGCACGCCCACCGAGGCCAGCGAGGACCCCGCCGGGAGCGGTTGGTCCGGCTCGTCGGACCGATAGAGGAGCCAGGTCCCCGTCCCTGAGTCGGGCCCGTCGTGCGAGCTCGCCACCAACCCGACCAGGGTAGGGATCAGCTCCGCCACTGGGGCGTCGGCCGGAAGTGACAGGTCCCTCCTGTTGGAAGGCCCCACCACGGTGACCAGGAGCGTGCTCACCTAATGCCTCCTCGTCCGCGCCTTGGTGGCCCGGGAGGCGTGCCCTTTATCTTCTCCCGCCAGCGGCTCCGGCGCCGCGTGGACCGCCTGCACGAGGGACGTCCGCCGCCGGTGGACCAGGTAGCCGCGGCCGGGTGGCAAAGGCCCGGCCTTGCGGTCTCCGATGAGCGGACCCTCCTGGGGATCCCCGCTCATGATCAGCCCCTGGGACCCGAGCTCTCGGAGACGCTGGAGGAACGGCTCGAACTGGCTGCGCGCCGAGCCACCCACCCGGCGCGACAGGACGACGTGGAGCCCGACGTCCCGGCCCTGTGGCAGCAGGTCGACCAGGGGCACGAGGGGATTCCCGGCGGCCGTGGGGATCAGGTCGTAATCGTCTATGAACAGCACGAGCTCGGGCCCGGACCACCATCGCCTGATGCGGAGTTCGTCTGGGGTGAGGTCAGGGGATGGCAGGCGATCGGACGCCTCCTTCGCCAGCCGCTCGGCGAGACCGGCTGCTTGCTCGGGCGTCACGGCATATCCCTCCAGGTGGGGCTCGGGGACGGCGCCGATCAGCGTTCGCCTGTAGTCGACGACGGCGATCCGGACCCGATCGGGCGGGTACTTCGCGGCGAGCCGCTCGATCCAGGCTCGGAGGAACGTGCTCTTCCCGCATTCGGCGTCTCCGTACACCAGGAAGTGCGGCTCGCCGGTGAACAGATCGACCCGGGCCGGCCCGAGACCGAACTCGTCGACCCCGATTGCCACGCCGGGCTCTGGATCCAGGGCTGCCTCCGGCAGGTCTTCCCTGCGGACCTCAGAGGGAAGCTGCGGGATCGGCGACGCGGACGCGGAGCCCTCCCACCGGCCGGCCAGGGCAGAGACGAGTCCCTCGAGCGCGGGGGAGAGGCCGCCCACGTCGGCCTGACCATCGACCCGGGGGAGCGCCACCTGCAACTGCTCGGCACGGCGGGTCAGGGCCCGCCCCGGGGCACCCTCCGGCAGGGCGGCCGCAGCACGGCGGTCGACCTCCGACTCGATGGGGTCGTTGAGACGGAGCTCCAGCCTCCCACCCACGTTGTCCCGAACTGCCAGCCGGAGGTCGTTCCATCGGTTGGCGGAGAGCGCGACGTGGACCCCGTAGTGGAGTCCCGTCCCTACCAGGTCGGTGAGATCGTCCTCGACCTCGGGGAGCTCCTGCACGAGCTGAGACCAATTGTCTACGACTAGGAAGACCTCGCCGTGCCGTGAGGTGATGCGCCCGGCGCTTCGGGCCCGGTGATACGCAGCCATCCCCTCGAGACGGTGGTTGCGGAAGGCTCCCGCCCGATCGGCCACGATGGACCGGAGCTCCCTGACCAGGCGGTGGATCCCCTCCCAGTCTCCCCGGCCGAACACCTCGCCCACGTGCGGGAGATCGGCCAGTGCGTGCAGCCCGCCGCCGCCGAAGTCGGCCGCGTATATCTGGACGTCCGCCGGGTCGTGGGTGAGAGCCAGGGCCCCCACCACCGTCTGGAGGAGCATGGACTTCCCCGCGCGGGGCGCTCCCACCACCGCCAGATGCCCTCCGGCGCCCGTGAAGTCCAGGAGATACGGTACCTGGGCCTGGTGCCGGGGCCGATCGAGCAGTCCGATGGGGATCCGCAGCCAGCCTTCCGAGCCGGGCGGGGCGGCGGGAGGGTCCGTGCCTCCCACCACGGCGTCCAGGGTCAGTGCGGCAGGGAGAGGAGCAAGCCACACCTGGCGGGCCCGCCGATCCGGGTCGGTTGCCTGGGCCAGGCCCTTCACCACGACCTGCATCTCCGTGCGGACCCTCTCGGCTCCGCGGTCGGTGCTGGCGGAGGCGGGGGCGGCCGTGGCCTGAGGCTCGGTGGGCCGGAGCACCGCTAGCTCGGACCCCGGGCCCGTCGGATCGAACGCCCGGACGACCTCAGGGCCGGTCTCGGCCAGCGGCCGGCGCTCTCGGTACGGCCGGGTGGCCAGTGCGGCCTTGAACCGCTGCATGCTCGTGTCCACCTTGAGATAGCCGAGACCAGGCAGGGGAGGCAGCTCGAACGCGTCGCGGGTTCCCAGTGCGATCAACGACTCCTCCGAGCTGAACGTGCGCAGGCAGATCCGGTACCGGAGATGGCCCTCCAGGCCCCGGATCCTTCCCTCGTCCAGCCGCTGGGTGGCGAGGAGGAGGTGGATCCCGAGACTGCGACCGGTCCGCCCGATCGACACGAACAGGTCGAGGAAGTCGGGGCGGCTCGTGAGCAGCTCGCCGAACTCGTCTACCACGACCAGGAGAGAGGGCAGCGGGGGCAGGCCCTCGCCGCCATGCTCGCGCCGGTGGGCCTGGTAGTCGCGGACACGATCGAAGTACCCGGCCTCCTGGAGCAGGCGCTGGCGCCGCTCGAGCTCTCCGAACAGGGCTTCGTGCATCCGGTCGACCAGCGTCAGGTCTCGTTCAAGGTTGGTGATCATCCCCGCGACGTGGGGCAAGTCGGCGACCTCGGCGAAGGTAGCGCCCCCCTTGTAGTCGACCAGCACGAAAGCCAGATCCTCCGGGGCGTGCGTCACCGCCAGCCCGGTTACCAGCGTGCGCAGCAGCTCGCTCTTCCCCGACCCTGTCGCGCCGACGATGAGGCCGTGCGGCCCCATGCCCTGCTCGGCGGCTTCCTTGAGGTCCAGGGAAACGGGGGAGCCGTCGTCACCGACTCCGATCGGGGTGCGCAGGAGGCCTCCGTCCCTCTGGCCCCAGGTCACCCCGGGGTCCAGGGCATCGGCCTCGGGCAGGCCCAGGAGGTCCATGAGGCCCTCGCTGTCCACCGTGGTCGTGCGACCCTGGCGCACCCGCAGCCGGAAGGGGGCCATGGCCCGGGCGATCGCTTCACAGAGCTCCGTCTCGGCCGCGTCTGCCCGTACCCGCCGCTCCCTGCGCCCGTCCGCTCCGGATTCCGTGTACGAGAGCCAGCCTCCCTCGGCCAGATCGATCCGGGCTCCGATCGTCGACGGGACGGCGTCCGGCTCCTCGACCAGAGTGATCACGGTCACGCCGATCTCTCGCCCTCGGGTCAGGAGATCCTCGAGGATCGTCAGCCTGCCCAGCGGGCCCGCGGGCTCGTACCCGTCGATCACCACGACGACCTGCTGGAAGGAGACCGGGTCGGCCTGAGGCCCGGCGTCCTTCAGACGCTCCAGCAGATCCAGCCGGGGGCGAACGATCTGCGCCAGGACCACCTCGAGGTCGGACGGGTCGGTGGCCAGTTCGACAGTGAGACGCGCCGCTTCGTCGGGCCCGGCCACCGCCGACCCGCGCGTATGGGGAAGCCACTTCATCCAGGCCCATTCCTCTTCTTGCTCCGGACGGAAGGAGGCCACGACCCGCAGGTCGTCCGGGGCGTGGAACGCGACCATATGGCAGAGCATGGCCCGCACCAGGCCCCGGGTGCCGGCGGGGTCGCCGACCACCCCGAGAGAACCGAGATCGGCCACGGAGATCGTCACCGGGGCCGTCCGGAGGACCCGGTGTCGCTCCACCAAGTCGCGAGCCTGGTCGAGGAGGTCGGGCTCGTGCTCTGTCAGTGGGTTGGAGCCGAGGTCCAGGCGCAAGGGTGCCGCGAGGGACACATCCCCCAGCCCGATCCGTACCTCCAAGAAGTCGTCGTCCGTCCGCCGGCGCTCCCAGAGGGTGCGGCGGGCTCGCACGAGACCCCAGATCCGGTCGACGTCGGGGTTCAGCCGTTCCAGCCCGTTCCGCTGGAGGGAGGAAACGCGTTCGATGCGCTCGCCCTGCTCGGCGAGGTAGCCGCGGTACCGTACCGTGGCCTTGCGGCGATTCCGCCGGGCCTCCCGGACCTGCTGCACGCGGATGCCGATCCAGATGACGACGGTGAGCCCGGCGATGCCGCCGGCAACCATGAGGAACACGGCGTTCCGGTAGACGAGGGCGAACCCCAGCATCCCCAGGCTGCCCACCACCGGGAGGAGCAGCTGCAGCAAGCTCCACTGTGTTCCCGGGGGGACCGAGGGAGGCTCTGCCACGTCGATGGGTTCGCGGGAGACGGGCTCCGGATAGGAGCGCGCCGGGCGGTGGAACGAGACGAGGCCCGGCCCCTCCGTCACCGCGATGCCCCTACCGCCGACGGAGGCCTCGGCGCTTCCGGGACTCCAGCGCCTCGAGGACTTGCTCGGTCACCCGGGCCGAGACGGCCTCAACCAATCCGCGGATCTCTCCCTCGAGAGCGGAGACCCGCCCCTCCACCGCTTGGAGCTCCTGGGCAAGCTGGGGTGCCGTCTGGGGTTTCCCCCATCCCTCGATGGCCTTCCGAAGCCGGGTCACGTCGGAGCGCAGGGACGCGGAGAGCTGTTCGACCCCGCGCTGGGCCCGCGATACATCGTCCTGGGAGCGAGCCAGATCGTGAAGCCGACTCAACACTTCCTTCACCGGAACCCCCGCTTCGAGCTCCGATCGCAGCTGCGTGATCGATCCTCCGAGCTCTCCGGCGAACCGCTCACCCAGCGCGTCCTCGAGCGTTCCGCGCACACGCTCGATGGCATCGGTGACGCGGTCCGACGCCTCGACGGGAATCCGATCCAGAGCGCCGATTTCCTCTCCGGCCGCGCGCAGGCGCTCCTCGAGACCATCGATACGGCGGCCCAGGTCCGTGGCCTGCCCGGCCACGGCGGCGGCAGCCTGCTGCAGCTGTCCGGCCAGCGCGGCCTGTTCTTCCCGGAGGGCGTGCTCGCTCTCGACCAGCTCGCTGAAGGCCCGCCTCCGCTCCAGGGACTCGATGACGTCCGCGAGTCGGCTGACCCTGGCGAACCCCCCCTCGAGCTCGCCGATGGATTTGGCCACGCGCCCCGCATGCCGTTCGCTCGTCTTCGCCTGGTCCGTCCGCATCCGCTCCGCCACCTTGACCTGGTCGGCGCGCATGCGCTCAGTCGCCGCGGACAGGGTTGACTCCAGCGCTTGGCGGGACTCCGCCACCGCCCGCCGCAACGATTCCGCGGCGCCGCCGAGGGCGCTCCTCAGGGAGTCGACGTCGGTCAGGGCCGGGGACTGGTCGACCCGAGCCTGTACGGAGCTGATACCCGCCCCGAGGGCGGTGGCGATCTCGTCAACCTGCCTCAGAAGGGATGCCTCGATCTCGTCGACCCTGCCGCGCAGCGATCGCTCGACCTCGCCCACGCGCTTGTCGGACTCCGCCGCTCTCCGCGCAAGACCCTCCAGCACGATTCGCTCCAACGCGGCGATCCGGCCTCCGGTCGCCTCATCGGCCTCGTCGATCCGGCCCCGCAGGGATTCCTGGGCACCCCCCACCTCTTGGAGGCCAGCGCCGAGTCGCTGCTCCAGGCGGCCAGCGTGCTCGTCGGCGCGATCCCGGAGACCGGTGAGCACCTTCTCCAGCGCCCCGAGTGTCCGCCCGGTCTCCTCGGTGAACGCCCGGACGTCCTCGCGGAAGCCCGCCAGGTCGGTCTCGATGCGCCCGGCCCGTTCTTCCAGGGGTATGAGCCGGGCCGCGAGGGCATTGAGGAAGGGCTCGCGCCGATCGAACCACTCGGGAGTGGGGGACCGCCCCGGCGTCTCGGGAGGCACGTCGGACCGATCGGTGGAAGGCGTCGGCGACCGGCCAGGCTCCGACCACCATGGTTCGCGTGCACGCGACGGCGGTCTCTTCTCGGCCATGGCGGGTCCAGGCGATTGTACCCAGGAAGGCGAACGAGCAGTTCTGCCAGTCGGTCGCCCTCCATCTACGGCCGCACGCACCAGAGAGGCCGGTTGCCCTCAGAGCGCGATGGGGCTACATGTATGGGTGATGACGACGGGGAAGGCAGGAGACACGATCGTCGTAGAGTCCGAGCAGGTCGGCCAGCCAACCCGCGAGGGCGAGATCGTCGAGGTCATCCAGGGCGCGCTCAGCGTTCGCTACCGCGTCCGGTGGACCGACGGCCACGAGAGCATCTTCACCCCGGGCGGGGGCGCGGCCCGGATCCGCGCGGCGAAGAAGGCGAAGAAGGCGAAGCGCTAGCCGCTCACTCGACGATCACGGTGCCCGTCATCTGGGTCGGGTGGACATCGCACCGGAAGAAGTACGTGCCCGCATCGGGCGCGGTGAACGTGTAGTCAATGGTGTCCGGTGCCTCGATGATGTCGCCCTGGAAGATCGGCTTCTCCGCGGTGTCGTCCTCGTAGATCGAGAGGTTGTGGGGCAGTCCTTGGTCCTGGTTATCGAGGCAGACAGTGGTCTCGGCCACTGCGGTCAGGGTGATCTCCTCCTTGTCGAACGACAAGTCACGGGCGATCAGCTCCACGGTCGCTTCTCCGCAGCTGCCGTTCTGGTTTCCGCCTCCGCCTCCGCACGACGCAGCCAGGAAACTCACCGCGGCAGTGACCGCAACCAGAGCGAGTGCTCGCAATCGGATCACCTCCATGGCTGGTTGTTCAGTCCAACGAGCCGCCCGGTTCGGCGGTTAGGCGGGGAGCAACTGTAGCGCACCGATGGAACGCGGCCGGACCTGGGAAGGGGTGGGCCTCGCTAGCGGTCTGAGCGAAGTTCGGGTACACGTGAGCACCGATGTGGGGCCAACGCCCGATCCTGGATGTGTATGTGATCACCTCCGCCGGCCTCGTCCCGGGCCGAGGACACGCCGACCTCGCCCTGGCCGCCGTCGAGGGCGGCGCCACTGCGGTGCAGCTGAGGGCGCCCGAGCTCGACGACGAAGAGCTCTGGGCCGTGGCTCGCGAGCTGGCCCCTCGTGTGCGGGAGCGGGGGGTGCTGTTCATCGTCAACGACCGGGTCGAGGTTGCACTGCAGAGCGGGGCCGATGGTGTCCACCTGGGGCAGGATGATGTTTCCGAGGTGGCGTCCGCACGACGAGGGCGCCTCGTCCTGGGCTTCTCAGTGGAATCCTCCGATCAGGCCAGGGCGGCAGAGGAGATGGAGGCCGATTACCTCGGGGTTACCGTTTGGGCCTCGGCCACGAAGCCCGAGGCGCGTCCGGTTGGGCTGGAGGGGCTCCGATCGATTGTGGCTGCGACGTCCCTTCCGGTCGTGGGGATCGGAGGAGTGAACCCGGCCAATGCGGCCGAGGTGATCACTGCGGGGGCTGCCGGGGTGGCCGCGGTCTCGGCCGTGGGAGGGGCACCCGACCCCGTGGCCGCGACTCGGGCCCTGGTCGAGGCCGTCCGCACGGCCAGACTCACCCGCTCTACGGAGGAGGAGGCTCGATGAGCGAGCAGGTCACCGGAAAGGTGACGCCGGAGATGTTCGAGCAGGTCATCCTCCGCAGGCTGGGCGCCAGCGACCGGGACGTCCTGGTGGGGCCGCAGCACGGGGTGGACGTCGGCGTCGTCCGAGTGGCGCCGGGAGTCGTCATGGCCGTCTCCGCAGACCCGGTGTTCATCGTCCCCCAGTACGGCTGGGATCGTGCCGCGTGGTTCGCCGTCCACATCCTGGCCTCGGACACCTCGGTCAGTGGGCTTCCCCTGAGGTGGATGGCGGTGGACCTCAACCTCCCCCCCGAGACCACCGACGACGACCTCACGGCCATCTGGGAGGCCTTCTCCCGAACCTGCGCGGAGCTGGGCCTCGCCGTGGTCACCGGACACACCGCCCGGTACGACGGGTGCAGCTGGCCGATGGTCGGCGGCGCGGTGTGCGCGGCCCTGGGTCCCGAGGACGCCTTCGTCACCCCGACCATGGCCGGGGTGGGCGACCGAGTGGTGGTGACCAAAGGCGCGGCCATCGAGGCCACCGCCCTGTTCGCCGCGACATTCCCCGATCGGCTGAAAGCCGGCGTGGGGGAGGACACCTGGCGGGCGGCGGACGCCCTCTTCGAGAAGATGACCGTGGTGCCCGAGGCCCGGGTGGCCGCGAGCTACGGCCTGCGTGAGCGCGGAGTGACCTCGATGCACGACGCCACAGAGGGCGGTGTGCTGGCTGGCCTGACCGAGGTGGCGGCGGCGTCCGGCGTGGGACTGCGCGTGGAGCTCGATGCCGTTCCGGTGCGGCCCGAGGTGCGCTCGGTCTGCGAGCACGTCGGCATCGACCCGTACAGCTCGATCTCCGAGGGAACACTGATCGCGACGGTCCGCCCCGAGCACTCCGGCGCCTTCCTGACCGCGCTGGCCGAGGAGGGGATCGACGCGGCGGTCGTTGGAGACGTGACCGATCCGGAGAAGGGAACGATCCTGGTCGCGGACGGCGTGGAGGGTCCCCTCGAGCACCCGGGGCTCGATCCTTTCTGGGGCGCGTTCGGTCGGTGGGCCGAGGAGGCGGCTCGTCCGGCCTGAGAGGAGCGAGCTCCGTCGCCGACCCGGTCCGTCGGGGGCCCGGCTAGGCGGGCTTGGCAGCCGCCGGGCTCCCTGCGACGCTCCGGTGGGCGACGGGGAGGCGGAACCGGAACTGGGAGCCCCTGCCGACCTCGCTCTCGACTTCCAGCCGGCTTCCGTGAATGTCGAGGATCTCCGACACGAGCGCCAGCCCCAGACCCAGACCGCGGATCTGGAAGGTGGCCGTGTTCATCCCCCGGTAGAAGCGTTCGCCCACCCGCTTGAGCTCGCTCGGCGGAATGCCCGGCCCGTCGTCGGTGATGGAAACCACCGCGTCCCCTCCCCGGGACCGGACGGAGAGGATCACTCGAGTGCCGGGAGGCGTGTGCTTGGCGGCATTGGCGAGGAGGTTCTCCACCACCCGATCGAGGAGCATGGGGTCCGCCCGGACCACCAGACCCTCCTCGATCTCCATCTTCACCCGATGGTCGGCGAGCAGCCCTTCCAGTCGCTCGGTGACTTCCTGGACGAGCGATCCGATGTCGACCGCCGACTCGTGCGCCTCCAGGTGTCCGGATTCGAGCCGGGAGAAGTCGAGCAGCGTCCGGATGATCTCGTCGAGCGTGGTTGCGTTGGCGTTCATCCGGTGGAGCAGATCGAGCCTGGTCTGCTCGTCCATGGCCGCCCACTGGCGTTCCAGGGTCAGGCCGAGGCCCTCGATCGCGGTCAGGGGCGTCCGGAGCTCGTGCGACACGGTGGAGAGGAAGTCCCGCTTCAGCCGGTCCAGCTCCGCCAGGCGCTCGACAGCTTGCCGCTCGCTCTCGAACCGCTGTGCGTTCTCCAGGGCTCGGCCGGCCTGTGCGGCCAGGAGCTCGAACGCCTCGACGTCCGACGCGGCGAGGTCACGCCTTTCCCGGGTCCCGCCGACCAGGACGGCCACCAGCTCGTCGTGGGACCACACCGGACTGGCGATGACGGCCTTGAATCTATCCGTCGCGAGCTGCGGGATGGCCAGCGGGTGGGACGAGTAGTCGTCGACGACGACCGTCGCGCGTTCCTCGCGGACGAGGCCGGGCATCCCGCGCGTCCAGGGGTGCTCCGCGGACGCGTACTTTTCGGGGAGGCCCCGCGGGTGAACGACCCGGTACGTCCCGCGCTCCTCGTCGAACAGGCACAGGTTCGCCGCCTGGAAGCCCAGCTCGATGGCGCATTCGACCACCGCGGTGAGCACGCGCTCGGGGTCCAGACTGCTCATCGTCCGGGCCGCCCGGGCCACCGTCGCGAGCATGGAGGCCCTGCGGTCGGCTTCGTTCCGCGCTACCCGGTGCGCGGCCATCTGCCCCACCAGCTCCCGGGAGAGGAAGCTCGCCAGGAGTCCGAGCGTTGCGAGGATGGCGAAACGGATGAAGAGAACCGCAGGCGTGACGTCCCACCCGGTCAGGGCCAGCACTCCCACGTAGCACGCCGCCGTGAAGCCCATCAGGGTGATCTGGCCACTGGGCCAGAACGACGCGGCCAGGAAGACCGTAGTCAGGGTGTAGAGATAGAAGAGATCGGAGCTGCCGTTGCCGCTGATCAGGATGGCAGCTGAGACCAGGGCGATGTCCACAGCCGTCCACACGTACAGCCATTGCAGACCCCGCCCCTCGCGGAAGAGGCGCTGCCAGGGGGTCACGGCGATGCAGATGCCTGCGATGGCGGCGACCCCGATGACGATCAGGAACGACGCCCGGGGATCCCCGGGGACGTGCGGGAGCAGCAGAGTGACCAGAAGGAAGCCGACGGTCAGCGCGGTGGCCCGGACCAGCACCCGGACCGTGCGCAGTCGGTATGGGATCAGCCAGTCTTCCTCAGGGATCATCTTTTCAAGTGGTCGGTCGGACGGGTGGCGGTCCGAACCTATTCTTTGGACTAATTGCTACTGGTCATTTCGGGCCAGGAAGAGGGCGGCTTGAGCGAGCAGGATGTCGACCAGCGGATGATGCGCCTGGCCATGGAGGTGGCTCACGCCTGTCTGGAGTGGGGCGACGTGCCGGTGGGCGGGGTGGTGGCCCGAGGCACGGAGGTACTCGGGAAAGCGGGGAACGAGCGCGAGCGCCGGGGCGACCCCACGGCCCACGCCGAGATCCTGTCGGTGAGGCAGGCCGCGGAGCGTCTCGGGACCTGGCGGCTCGAGGGATGCACCATCTACGTGACCCTGGAACCGTGCGCGATGTGCGCTGGAGCGATGGTCCTGTCGCGGCTCGATCGGCTCGTGTACGGGGCGCCCGATCCCAAAGCCGGCTTCGCCGGGTCAGTCGGCGATCTGGTCCGGGACGCTCGATTGAACCACCAGCTGGATGTGGAGGCGGGGGTTCTCGCGGATGAGGCGGGGGCCCTGCTCCGAGAGTTCTTCAGGGGACGGCGGTAGCGTTGCTACACTTGGCCCGGAGGCGTGCCGGAGCGGCCGAACGGGACCGCCTCGAAAGCGGTTAGGGCTCGAAAGGGCTCTCGTGCGTTCAAATCGCACCGCCTCCGCTTCCAGTGGAGCGGGTGAGCCGGCCCTTTGCGGATGGATTCGGCTCACCTGCTCGGTCGATCTCGGAGGGCGAAACGCGCGTCTCTCCGGGCCCTTGAGCCACGCGTTTGCCGCTGCTCCTCGGTCTCCCTCGCGACGGTTCGCCTCATACATCCGCTTCGGGTACGGCTCAGCCACTCAGCACGGGGCGGCGGGAGCTCGGGCGCGGCTCGTACAATCGGTGGGCTCACGGAGGCATGCCGGAGCGGCCGAACGGGCGCGCCTGGAGAGCGCGTGGGCCGGGGAACCGGCCTCGAAGGTTCAAATCCTTCTGCCTCCGCTGCCGGACGCCGTTGTTCTCGGCGTCCTGGGATCGGGGCCCTCGCCCCCTCAGCGATGCGGCAGGTGGAACTCGCGCTCAGCGACTCCCGTATGGATCGTCTTCTCCCCCAGGAACCAGCGCACCGCGGAGGGCGTGGCTAGCAAGAGCAACGCCGGTAGAGGGACCAGGATCTCCAGGAGCTCCTGCCTGGAGACCAAGAGAGCTCGTCCCGCGAACACCAGAAGGAGTAGTAGCGCGATCGGGTACATGAAGCGGAACCCCATGTAGAGGAGGGCGGAGACCACCATGAGGCCTGCCGCCTGGGCGATCAGACTCCCGACCTCCGGCGCGGCTTCGAGGGCGCCCCGTGGGGTGCCGGACACCCCTGACGACAGGAGAAGGAACACCGGAACGGCCAGGAGGGCCACACCCGCGAGGTACCAGGCGGCCGAGCGGACGTTGACCGGGGGATAGCTCCTGCCGAGCACCTCACACCTCGCTATCGATTATCGGCGTGGGATCGGTGTCGGCTGAAGGCCCCGCCGGGGAGCCAGGCCCGGTCCGAGAGGCCTGTCGGGGCCGAGGGCTATACTGCGTTCGGTGACCGTGCTAGGCGGGGAGCTAGCGGTGCCCTGTACCCGCAATCCGCTCTAGCGGGGCCGATGTCCGCCCGCGGCCCCCGCGGTCCGGAGCAGCCCCGAGGCCGGGGCGATGATGGTCGGGTCCTGCGCGACGCCGGCCCGTGAACCCCGTCAGGCCCGGAAGGGAGCAGCGGTAAGCGGAGCTCGGCGGGTGCCGCAGGGACACCTGGCCGGAGCCGCCGGCCCGGGTAGCGTCCGGGTTGCGGGGCGACAACGGCGGATGCACGGTCACCCTTCCTTGACAGAGGCGAGAGACTTCCCCGGGGCGAGGCCCAACTGATGGACGAATACCGATCGTTGTACCGGAAGTACCGGCCCCAGGCCCCCGACGAGGTCCTGGGGCAGGAGCACGTGGTCCGGGCCCTGGCCGGCGCGGTCAGGGAAGGCCGGCTGGCCCACGCGTTCCTGTTCTCCGGGCCCCGGGGTACCGGGAAGACCTCCACGGCCCGGATCCTGGCCAAGATGGTCAACTGCGAGAAGGCCCCCACCGCGGAGCCCTGTGGGGTCTGCGAGCAGTGCCAGAGGATCAGGGCTGGGTCGCACCTCGACGTGGTGGAAATCGACGCGGCGTCTCACGGCGGGGTCGACGACGCCCGGGAGCTCCGCGAGCGGGCGCCCACCGCCCCCGCACAGGGCCGGGAGAAGGTCTACATCATCGACGAGGCTCAGCGGCTGTCGCGGGAGGCATTCGACGCCCTGCTCAAGCTGTTCGAGGAGCCACCTCCCGGCGTGCGCTTCGTGCTGGCCACCACGGAGCCCCACAAGATGCCGGCCACCATCGTCGGACGGTGCCAGCGGTTCGAGTTCCGACGGGTCCCCGCGGAGACGATCGCCCAGCATGTCTCCACGGTCGCCCGGGCCGAGGGGATCAAGGTCGATGATGCAGTCGCTGAGGCCATCTCGCGCGAGGCGGAAGGCTCCGTTCGCGACGCGCTCTCCCTCCTCGACCAGGCGGCGGTGCTGGGGGGCGGGGAAGTCACCGAAGACGTGGTCGGCGCGCTCATCGGCACCCCCCAGGCGGACCTCCAGTTCGACCTGGCCGACGCCGTGGCCGTGGGCGACGCGCGCGGGGTCTTCGGCGCGATCCAGCAGCTCGTCCAAGAGGGCCGCGATCTCCGCCACTTCGCCACTCGGATCACGAATCACTTCAGGAACCTCCTCCTCGCGCTGGTGTCGCCCGATGACCCGGCGATCCTCGACGTGCCTCCGGAGCTTCGCCCCCGCCTCACCGGCCAGGCGGCGAAGTTCTCGGCCGCGGAGATCGACCGGATCCTGTCGCTGCTCCTGCAGGCTCAGACGGACCTCCGGTGGTCGACGGCTCCCCGGCTGACCCTTGAGCTGGCGCTGGTGCGGGCGGCCATGCCCGAGACCGATCCTCAGCGGGGAGCGCTGCTGGCCAGGGTGGAGCGACTGGAACGCCTGGCCGGTCTCCCTGGCCAGGTGGGAACGTTGGGGGGGACCGAGACCAGGCCGGCGTCCACAGAGGGGGTTGGGTCCGGTGAGCCGGGCGAGCCGACGGCAGCGGCAACTGTGACGGACGAGGCCGGCCGGAGTCCCGGAGGGGCGACTGTGGCGTCCCAGAGGGCCGCCGAGAAGTTGGCTGCTGATGAGGTTGAGGAAGGAGGCACGCCACCGGAGCCCCGAAAGGGCCCGGCCGGCCTCCCAACCTCAGGGCCGCATACGCCCGCCGCGTCGGCGGTCGACGCCCAGATGCTTCGCCGCTCCTGGCCCCAGGTCGTGGAGCGGCTCAAGGACCGTCGGCGGATGCAGCTCCACGCGGTGTGCGCCCTGGCCACGGTGGGAACCTACGAGGAGGGGGTGCTCGAGCTGGTGTTCCCTCCGGGCCGCACCTTCGCTGTCCAGAAGGTCGAGGAGAAGGGGGACGAGCTCCTCGAGGTCCTCGACGAGATGTTCGGGGTGGCCCCCAAGCTGCGGTGCACGATCCGGGAAGGCATTGTGCTCGAGCCGAGCGTCGAGGAGGAGGAACCGCCGGCCTCGGCCGAGGACGCCGCGGCGCTCCTTCGCGATCAGTTCGGCGCTGAGGTGGTCGAGGAAGAGTAGGGTACTCTCGCGTTGGCCGAGCCCGGGCCGCGAGAGAGGCCACCGTGTTCGAAGGACCCATCCAGGACCTGGTCGATGAGCTGAGCCGACTGCCCGGGATCGGGCCGAAGTCGGCGCAGCGACTGGCCTTTCACATCGTGAAGTCGCCGAGCCCCGACGCCCGGCGCCTAGCCGACGCCATTGTCCGGGCCAAGGACCGGGTCCGGTTCTGCCGTGAGTGCTTCGGGGTCGCCGAGGGTGAGCTGTGCCGGATCTGCTCCGACCCCGGCCGAGACCCGGCGCTCCTGTGCGTGGTGGAAGAGCCCAAGGACATGGCCTCCGTGGAGAAGGCCGGAGTGATCAAGGGGAAATATCACGTGCTGGGCGGGGCCATCTCCCCGATGCAGGGAGTGGGACCCGACGACCTCCGGGTCCAGGAGCTGCTGGACCGGGTGCAGCGCAACGGGGTGAGCGAGGTCATCCTGGCGACCAATCCCAACCTCGAGGGCAACGCCACGGCCATGTACGTCGCGGGTCTCCTCAAGCCCCTGGGCATCAGAGTGACTCGACTGGCCTCGGGGCTCCCGGTCGGAGGCGATCTGGAGTACGCGGACGAGGTCACGCTGGGCCAGGCCCTCGAAGGCCGCCGCGAGATGTAGGCGTGGCCATCCTTATCCAGAAGTACGGTGGCACGTCGGTCGGGGACATCGACCGCATCCGGGCAGTCGCTCGGCGCGTCGTCCAGGCCAAGAAGGCGGGGGAGGACGTCGTGGTGGTCGTCTCTGCCATGGGCCACACCACCGACGACCTGGCCGCCATGGCTCACCAGCTGACCCCGGTCCCCAATCCCCGGGAGCTCGACCTCCTCCTGACCGCGGGAGAGCGCATCGCCATGTCGCTTTTGGCCATCACCATCAACTCCGAGGGATACCGGGCAGCCTCGTACACGGGCTCGCAGGCCGGGATCATCACCGATACCGAGCATGGAAAGGCCAAGATCATCGACATCCGCCCGGGGCGGATCAAGGAGGCCCTGGACCGCGGAGACGTCGTCATCGTGGCAGGATTCCAGGGCGTCTCGACAGCGTACGACGTCACCACGCTGGGCCGGGGAGGGTCCGACACCACCGCGGTGGCCCTGGCCGCCGCCCTCGGTGCGGGGACCTGCGAGATCTACACCGACGTGGCGGGGGTGTTCACGGCGGATCCTCGGATCTGTCCGGAGGCCCGGAAGCTGCACGCCGTCTCGTACGAGGAGATGCTGGAGATGGCGGCCACCGGGGCCCGGGTCCTCCAAACGCGGGCCGTGGAGTACGCTCGCAACAACCAGATCCTGCTGCACGTCCGGTCATCGTTCTCCGACGAGACCGGGACCTGGGTGCGGGAGGAAGACGAACGGATGGAGAAAGCGATCATCGCGGGAGTCACCCACTCGGATACCGAGGCCAAGGTGACCATCGATGGTGTCCCCGACCGTCCTGGGGTCGCCGCGGCCATCTTCCGGACCGTGGCAGACGAGGGCGTCAGCGTCGACATGATCGTGCAGAATGTGTCGCGCGACGGAGTCACTGATGTCTCGTTCATCGTCCCCAAAGACGACCTTCCTCGTGCTCGCGCCCTCATGGAGGGACTGGTCGGTGAGATCAAGGCTTCCGGCTTCTCGACCGATGACGGAATCGCGACGGTATCGTTGGTCGGGGCGGGCATGAAGTCCCACCCCGCGGTGCCGGCCGAGATGTTCTCCGCTCTGGCCGAGGAAGGGATCAACATCGAGATGATCTCCACATCGTCCATCCGGATCTCGTGCGTGATCAGGGCGGGAGACGTCGACCGGGCGGTGCGGGCGCTCCATGCTCGCTTCGCCCTTTCCGGAGAAGAGGTCGTGCGGGAGCATTGAAGGGCTGAGAGAAGGAATCTCCATGCTGGTCTGCCCGGAATGCCGCAACGAGAATCCCGAAGAGGCGAAGTTCTGCACGCGCTGCGGCCGGTCGCTCGCGGCCGCGGACTCCGGCCTTCGGCACGTGGAGCGGCGCGATGAGTCGCAGGAGGCCATCGACATCCCCACCCCCAAGCTCCCCAGTCCTCTCTTCGGCATCCTCGGGATCGTCGCAGTCGTCGTCGCGGCGGTGGCGCTTGGGACCTGGTGGCTGCTTCGTCCGAACCCCTGCGAGGGGAAGCAAGCCTCCGATCAGTTCCCGTACTGCCTCGAAGTGCCGAACGGATGGGAGCAGGCCACGGAAGAGATCGGCGGCCAGCAGGCAGACACCTACTCCCCGCCCGCCGGCGACGCCTTTATCCTGGTGGTGGCGGAGCAGGTGCAATCGGGAACCGACACCAGCGCGTATGCGGAGACCCACCGTGATCGGGAGGAGGCCGGCGGTCTGTTCCCCGGTCCCGTCGAGCACCTCGACGTGGGGGGCGAGGAAGCCGTTTCGTGGGAGGTGAGCAGCACCACCGAGGGAGGAACGGTCGTCCACCAACTCCAGGTGGCCCTGGTCCGAGGTGGAACCGGATGGGTCATCACGTACGCCGGCAACGAGGAGAGCTTCGGCCGAGATCGGGACGTGTTCCACCAGGTCCTGCGGAGCTGGAGCTTCAGGTAGCGTGAAGGTCGTCGTCGCCGGGGCCACGGGCGCGGTCGGCCGGGAGATGCTGCGGACGCTCGAGGCCCGTCGTTTCCCCGTCGACGAGCTGATCCCCCTGGCTTCCGCCCGATCCGAAGGCGTCCACCTGCCGTTCTCGGGAGACCAGGTGGCGGTCCGCCAGCTCGACCGGTTCGGCTGGGAGGGCGTCGACATCGCCCTGTTCTCGGCCGGGGCGGCGGTCTCGAAGGAGCATGCCCCCAGGGCGGCCGGCAGTGGGGCCGTGGTCGTAGACAACTCCTCGGCCTGGCGGATGGACCCGGAGGTGCCGTTGGTCATCCCGGAGATCAACGCGGACGCGCTCCAGGGCCACCGGGGGATCGTCGCCAATCCCAACTGCACGGCGATCACCGCACTCATGGCGGTTGCCCCGCTGCACCGCGCCGCCGGGGTGACGTCTCTGGTGATGTCGTCTTACCAATCGGTCTCCGGGGCCGGCCAGAAGGGGATCCGGGAGCTGCTCGAGCAGGTGGAAAAGCTTCGGGGACACGAGGACGAGCTGGTGAGCCCCGACCCATCTGCACTTCCCGCGGGGGAGGTGTTCGGCCGGACCATCGCCTACAACGTGGTCCCCCGGGCGGGCATCTTCGAGGACGACGGCTCCACCTCGGAGGAGACCAAACTCGCCAACGAGACCCGGAAGATCCTCGAGCTTCCCGACCTACCCGTGAGCGGGACCGTGGTGCGCGTTCCCACGATCGCCGGGCACGCCGTGGCCGTGCACGCGACGTTCTCCCGAGGCATCGGCACGGATGAAGCCAGGGACGTCCTGGCCGCGTTCCCGGGCGTCGAGGTGGTGGACGACCCGGCTCGGGACGTCTTCCCCACGCCCGTGGACTCGGCCGGCCGTGACGAGGTCCTAGTGGGGAGGATTCGTCAGCCGGAGGGGCAGCCGAACGTCATCGCCCTGTTCGCCGTGGGGGACAACCTCCGCAAGGGCGCCGCTCTCAACGCTGTCCAGATCGCCGAGCTTCTGATTCGCTGGGGCTGAAGCCCGGCGGGCCCGCCGTCCGGCGCCGAGGCGCCGTCCGGCGGCCCAACCGAGGCGAGAGGCGGCTACCGAACCACGAAGATCTCGATCGTCTCCCGGCCGAGAATCACTCGGTCGCCCGTGGACAGGGCGGTCCGGCGTCGGCTGCCGATCCGGAGGTCGGCGACGAGATCGTTGTTTCTTTGCGCCGATCCCAACTCGGCGAGGAGCTCCTCGAAGGTCTGGGGCTCCTCCTCCTCACCCTCCTCGCCGACGAATTCCTCGTCGAAGAGGATGCAGAAGAAGCACAGGTCCTCGCCTCCACCGCGGATCCGCAGGACGCCGTCCCCACGGGCCCGCCGTGGAACGTTCACGGTGAGGTCAACGGCCTCCAGGGTGTCGCTGCCCTCGGGTCGAAGGAAAACGCGGAGGCGGATCGTGTCTCCCCGCCGCACCGGAAGGAACTCGCGCTCCCGAAGCCTCCGGGCCACCGAGCTGGCGGAAAGCACCCGCTCGATCTCGGAGGTGATGTGCTCCTGGGTGATGGTGCTGTCGGCGGAGACTCCGGAAAACGTCACCGCCGGATCGAAGTCGTCCAGGATCGCCAGGTAGAACTCCAGCTCGAATATGGCCTCCCACGAGATGTCCCAGGGGGAGAACCACATGTTGTCCCGGACCAGGGTGAAGGGCGCTCCGGAAGGGTCGGTCCCCTCGATGGTGAACGATACAGTCGCCGTCCCGTCCCCGATCCGGTCGAACATAGCGTCCTGATTGAGGAGAAGGTGGAAGGCAGCCAGCCAAGGCAGATTCGAGAACTCTCCGAACGACTGCTTGATAGCGTCCGTCTGACCCCTTCGGAACCTGCCCAGGTCGGGGTTCAGAACGTCGGTCGTGATCGGGACCGAGGTGGGAACCATGCCCTCGACGCCCCGGATGCCCGAGATGCGATCTTGGTCGATGACCCCATGGGGCTCCGCGATGTTGGCGATCTTGAACGGTCCGAAGAGGTTGCTGGGATCCGGTACCACCGTGAGCACCTCAGCACCGTTCATTCCCATGGAGCGCTCTCCGGAAGTGGCCCCTTCGAAGAAGAAGGGATGGCCGAAGTGCAGCGAGAGGTTCCCGCACACCGCCGTCGTGGTGCCCACGCCGGCCGACGTCAGGTCTCCCACGCTCAGTGTTGCAGCGACCGCGTCTCCCGGGGCGAGCGGCTCCTCGGCGAGGGTCGCGTCGGTGCTGACTGCGTTCGCACGGTACGGAACGAACGGCAGCCCGAGCCGCTTGATGAGCCTGCCGACCTTCCGCATGCCCCGATCGTTCAAGCCCGAGAACGCCATGGGGATCAGAAGCTGCTTGGCCACTGTGGGGAAATCCTCGGCCGCCACACCGGCTTCCCGTGCCGCGGTCCGCTGAAGCCGGGGGGTCAGCTCGACCCTGCGAACCTGGAAGGCCTTGGCTGCGGTGAGGGAGGCGGCCCCTCCCGGATAGTCGAAGATCGGCACCATGGACTCGGCTGGCATCATCCCGCCGATAGTCTGGTCGGCGGCGAAGAATCCGAATGCCACGGCTCCGGCCAGCTTGTCGCCCACGTACACGGGGGATCCCGACATGCCGAAGGCGATGCCTCCGGTCTGGTCGATGACCGGGCCCGACACCTTGATAAGGACGAAGTCGACGCCCGGCAGGATTCCGTCGGGCAAGACGCCGAGGATCTCGACGTCGAAGGAAACCGGCTCCCGCCCCTGAACCACGGTCCATCCCGTGCCCATGGTTCCGGGCTCCATGTCCTCCACTCGGAACACGTCGGGTTTCTGGTCTTCGGTACACGTCCCAACGGCCGGCGCCGGTGTCGCCGGAACTATGCCGGCGACAAGGGCAAGGGCGAGAAGCGTGACTGCCAGAGCGAGGCGCCGACTGCGGTGCAGGGGCGCGTACATGGAGACCCCCTTCTGCGTGGAATGCGAACGCTACTCCTGAGACGCAGGCAAGGGAAGAGTGGTTCCCGAGGACGGTCGGATTATTTTCCCGACGTTTCGGACCTTGTGGGAGGAACTAGGCCGCGGGGGCCCTGGGAGCCATCGACTCGCGCTCGCGCCTACTGGTGAGCCAGGCGCCCAGGAGCACCAAGCCAACGCCCGCGAGGGCGAGGGGGCTGACCGATTCGTTCAGGAACAAGGCGCCCTCGATCGTCGCGACGACTGGGATGAAGTAGATGGCCACCGCTCCCCGTGCGGCGCCGGCTCTTCCTACCAGGGCGGCCATCATCACGAAGGCCACGCCGGTTCCGAGCACCCCGAGGGCGAGCATCGCGGCTGCCGCAGGCCAGGTGAATCGGGAGCCTGGAACGGCGGCCAAGCCGAAGGGCAGCACCGTGGCCAGGGCCACCGCCTGAGTCCGGAGGATCACGGGGAGCGATCCGTACCGCTGCTGGAGAGGAACGGCCAGGTTGGCCGCGAGCCCGTAGCACGCTGTGGCGAGCAGGACGAGGCCGGCCCCCAGCAGCGAAGCGGACGCGCCTCCCGTCTCCGGAACCAAGATCACCACCACGCCGGAGAACCCGACCAGCAAACCGACGATCTGAGAGCGGCCGGGCGGGTGCCTGAGCAGGAAGGCGTAGAAGGCCGCGGCGAAGAGAGGCATCGCCCCGTTGATCATGCCGGCGAGCGAGGAGTCGATCCACTGCTGAGCGATGGGGAAGAGGAGCAGCGGGAGCGACATCCACACCACCGAGAGGACGACGATCCTGGGCCAGTCCTCTCGAGCAACGGGGCGCCGCGCGCGAGGGAACGCCACGAGGGCCGCCGCGCCGAGGCCGATCCGGACCAGTGTGATGAGCGGCGGCCGGAGCGCGTGGAGGCCGAACTCGATGAACACGAACGAAGAGCCCCACATGAGGGCGATGGCCCCCAGCAGGCCCCACTCCGCCGGCCCGAACGCTTCCGGCCGCGTTCCGCGCGCGGTGGTGACGATGCGCGTGGCTCGGGAATCGTTCATCGGACCACCAAGCTAACGCACGTGGAGCGCGATCCGTGACGTCGTTTTCTCAGATGCGGCTGTCACATCGACGACCCCCTCGATCCAGTGGGCCGATCGAGGGGAGGAGTCGGGACGGCGGGATTTGTCCAGCACCCGCGACCAGGGAGTTTACTGCGCCGAGGCGGTTACCAGCGGTTACCAGTAACCGCGAGGCTCCGGACCGGCTCGGGACCTCCGACGTCAGACCCGCGAGCTAGACTGCTGTCGTTATGGCTGAGGAGCCGAGCGCGATCCGCTTCAAGCGCGGTGACGTCGAGTTTGAACTCTCGGGCTCGCAGTCCGACGTGGCCAAGGCTTGGGAGGCACTGGGACCCTCGGTCGTCGCCGAGTTTGAACGGGCACGCGAAGCGCAGCCGCCGGCAGGCGCCCCATCGACCAAGACCGCTGCGGGACCCCGCAAGAAGGCGGCTGCCAGGAAGCGGCCGGCGGCCGCGGCCCAGCCTGCTGCCTCGGACGTCCGGAAGCGACTGATGGACGCCAAGCTCGACTCGTTTCCGGAGATCGGGAGGGACCCGCCCGCGCTCTCTACCGGGTACGCGGTCCTTCGCTGGGCTCGGACTGAACTCAGCATCAACGAGCTGACGGTGCCCGATATCCACGCGGTCGCGCACAGGCTCCGGATTCCGCACAGCGTGAACGCCTACCGGGAGGCGTTCCGTGGTCACGCCCGCGCCGTGAACCGGACGAACAAGACCCCGCAGACCTACGAACTGATGAATCCCGGTGAGGACGCCCTCGATACCTACTTGGCGAGCGTCGCGGCCGGAGGCTCCGGCGATGAGGCCGAGGCGAAGGCGGCAGAGGCCGAAGAGAGGTCGAAGGCGTGACCCCAGCCCCGT
>DASYVD010000030.1:0-11932 GCA_036000545.1 Actinomycetota bacterium
GAATACCTGGTGCTGCGGGGGCGTGCTCGTATCACTGAGGGCGGAGCACCCGAGCTGTTGCAGCGGCTGGCCCACGTGTACCTGGGCCCGGACGTGGTCTTCCCCGCGATGCCGAACCCGCCCCCCGGCTTCGTCACCCGGATCGAGGTGGAGAAGGTCGGGGGCGTCGGGTCCTGGGCCGACCGGGGCTGAGGCACGCTCCGTCTGGCCCCCTTAGAGCCTCCCACGGTCGGCTCGCCGCGCCCCGAGTTGAATTTTCTTCACCTCGCCATCAGCTCCGATGTGAAGAAAACGCAAGTTGACCTTAAAGAAATGCAAGGAGCCCGCCGATAAGTGGAGCGAGGCAAGGACTGGAGGAAGGGTGGCCGAAGCGAGGGATCGACGATGGGTAGAACACCTCTCCGAGGACGATCTGGCCTTCCTGAAGCGGTTCCTGCTGGCGTCGGGAACGCTGAAGGAGCTGGCCAAGCAGTACGGGGTGTCCTACCCGACGGTCCGCCTGCGGCTCGACCGCCTGATCCAGAAGGTCGAGGTGTTCGAGGACCACGAGCAGGCCGGGCCACTCGAGCAGCGGCTGCGGTCCCTGTACGCCGACGGGAGGCTGGACGACGAGACCTTCCGTCTGTTGCTGGAAGCTCATCGAAACGAGGAGGTGGCACGTGAAGCGCAAGATGGCACTGGCTAGTCTGCTCGCCGGGCTGGCTCTGCTCTGGACGCGGCCGGCGTGGGCCGGTCAGCCGGTGGTGGAGATCGACTGGAGCCAAACGGCCCCTACTTCGGGCCGCGTGGTAGGCGACGCCGTGGTGGTGAGTGCCGGCCAGCGGGGCGGAGTCTTCCCGCTGACGGCCGTCGAGGGGCCTGCGGTCGGCGGCGATGGGTACGCGATCGTGGGCGAGGTCCAGTACTCGGGTGTGGTGGGCCGCGCCTATCTGGAGATGTGGAGCGTCTTCTCCGATGGGAGCCGGTACTTCGGACCCTCGACGACGAGGGGCCGTTGGCGGCAATGAAAGGCGCGTCGGACTGGCGGCCGTTCGAGCTGCCGTTCTACCTGCAGGACGCCGCTCCGCCGGACCGGTTGGAGATCAACGTGGTGCTTCCGAGTGCCGGTGAGATCCGGGTGGGACCCCTCCAGGTGGTTCCCGTTGGGCCCGAATCGGGCACGGGATGGTGGTCTGACCGGACGGCCGGCCTGCTCGGCGGGATCGCCGGAAGCGTGCTCGGGCTGCTCGGAGCGACGCTTGGACTGCTGGTCTCACGGCGCCGGGCCCGCGGGTTCGTCGTCGGAACCACGATTGCCTTCGGCATCCTCGGCGCAGGGCTGATCATCGCTGGGGCGGTCGCGGTCGCGGTGTCGCAGCCGTACGCGGTGTGGTACCCACTCCTCCTGTTGGGCGGCCTGCTCATGATGATGTCGTTCGTTCTCCGGCTGATAGCCCGCCGCGCATATACCGATGCCGAGTTGCGCCGGATGCGGGCCATGAATCAAGCCTGATCCCCGCTATCGGGCCGAGCGCCGGAATACGTGGCGCTGATGCTAGGTTCGAACGAGCGATGCCGGCCATCCGCCCGGAAGACGCCCTGAGGCTGACGAAACTGCCGAGGCCCAACCCGGCAGGCTCCGTGGAACGGCCCGTGCTCGGCGTGCTCGACGCGCCGACCTTCCTCGAGGGAGAGGGATTCCAGGTCCGGCGAGCCACCGCGGCCCTGGACCTGCGGCTCACCGATCCCTTCCTGCTCCTCGACCATCTGGGGGCGGTCGAGTACGCGCCCGGAGAGGCCAAGGGCGCGCCCGACCACCCGCACCGCGGGTTCGAGACCGTCACCTACATCATGGACGGAGAGCTCGTCCATCGGGACTCGAACGGAGGCGGAGGGATCATCACGGACGGCAAGACTCAGTGGATGACCGCCGGGGCCGGCATCGTTCACTCCGAGATGCCGTCCGAGCGGATCGTCACGGGCGGGGGGCTGTTCCACGGCACCCAGCTATGGGTGAATCTGCCGAAAGAGCTCAAGTGGACGTCTGCCCGGTATCAGGACATCGAGGCCGGGCAGGTCTCGCTCCTCTCCACTCATGACGGCGGGGCGGTCGTTCGGGTCATCGCCGGCGATCTCTCCGGGCACGAGGGCCCGGGCGTCACCTGGACGCCGATCACGTACGCTCACGCCACCATCAGTGCGGGCGCTCGAGCCGAGATCCCGTGGCGCCCCGACTTCAACGCGCTCATCTACGCGCTGGCCGGCATCGGTTCGGCCGGCACGCAAGGCCGCCCATTCCGAGAGGGGCAGATGGCCGTGTTCGGGCCGGGTGACCACCTCGTCGTTGGCGCCGACGAACGGCAGGAGAGCCGGTCCTCAACCCTGGAGGTCCTCCTACTCGGCGGCCGGCCGATCGGCGAGCCGGTCGCCTGGTACGGCCCGTTCGTGATGAACACGAAGGACGAAATCATCCAGGCCGTCGAGGACTACCGGGCCGGCCGCATGGGTGTGATCCCCCCTGAGTGGGCCAGGACGAAGTTCGAGAAGGAATCCCACCCCCCTGAGTTCTAGCCCCCCGCGGTAGCCTGGCGCCTCAGTCGCTGAGGCCTTCCTCGTGGGTCGCCTCCACCGGCACCTTGCTCGGCGGCTGGCCGACGCGCTCGCGCAACCATAGAAAGGCCGACCAGTAGAGGCCTGCGGCGATCACACCTCCGCTGATGGGGCCGGCGAAGTACACCCAGATCTCACTGAGATCCCCGGTTGCGAGGGCGGGGCCCAGCGACCGCGCCGGGTTCATGCTCGCCCCAGTGAGAGGTCCTCCCATAAGGATGTCGAAGACCAGCACCAGGCCGATGGTGAGGCCCGCCGTCTTCGCAAAGGGGCCTCGGTCGTCGACCGCCGTGCCGAAGACCGCGATCACGAGGAAGAATGTGAGGATAGCCTCCACGACGAACGCTCGCGTCTCGGTCATGCCGAGACTCACGTTGACCGTGGTGTTGCCCAGGCTCTCACCCGCCCCAGGAGGGTTCCAGAGCTGTTCGGGCAGAACCCACTTCAGGGCGAAAGCTGCAACGATCCCCGCCACGAGCTGCGTGGCGACGTAGAGGACCGCCCGCGGCGTAGTGATCTTGCGCACCACCCAGACTCCCAGCGTCACCGCGGGATTGAAGTGGGCACCGGAGAAATGCGCGAGCACCGACACCATGACGGCCAGAACGACCCCATGGGCGAGGGCGACCCCAACGAGCCCGCTCCCGGAGGGTCCCGCCACGACCACCGCACCGGCGCCGATGAACACGAGGGCGAACGTCCCGATGAACTCGGCGACCAACTGCTCCTGCCACTTCTCGCTCACCGATCCTCCTCACACTCAGGAATCCGAGTCTAGGCCGCGGGAACCGTGGTTCGGGGGCCACGCTCAGGCCTCGGTTACCGTGCCGAGCTCCTGACGAGCCCGAGCGGTCTCACCCGCCGCCTGCTGCTCGACCCACGCTCTGATGGGCTGGTAGGCTCCCGCGGGATCCCAGCCCCCGGCCATGGTGGCCACGAAGCGGATCCCGAGGCGCTCCTGCCTGCTGCGCACTCTGCCGGCAGCGATGAACCAGTCCAGGTCACCCGGCTCGAGCACCGTTTCGCCCGACGCGCCGAGTGGACGGGTGGAGGAGTCGTCCACGGCAACCGGCGTGGGGCGGAAGATCCGGGACAGCACGTCGCGAACCGCCGTGTTCTTCGCCTCGATGCGCGGCTGGCGGCCGTCCCACTCGACGACCCCGATAACCGTCTCGGGCGTGCGGGGCCTGAAGAACTCGGCGCGGATCATTGCCGGGATCAGGATACCGCTCAGCGCTCGGGCCGCTCCGGACGCTCCGGCCGCTCCTGGAGCTCGGCCAGTGCGCAGCGCCTGCAGAGCCGGGAGCCGGGGGCGGCGGGCCGGCCGCACCGGATGCACTCTCGCGGCTGAACGGCCACGAACCGCTCGTCCGCGTAGCGTCCGATCCTGACGACCCGCCCTTGGCGCTCCAGCTTGATGAGGTGAGCCAGGACCGACCGGGCCGCAACCGGGAGCATCGACTCCGGGACCTCGTCCCCGTAGAGCCCAGGGACCATCTCCGCTGGCGTCCGCATTCCCTGGGCCAGCGCGGCCAGGATCTGCTCCTCGCGCCGGGCCCGATGCGCCAGATACTCGTCGAGCTTGTCCATCGCCTCGAACACCACCGGCCCGTGGCCCGGGTAGATCCGTCGAGGCTCCAGCTCGCGCATCTCGTGGAGTGATCTGATGTACGCGCTCATGTCCCCCTCGGGAGGGTCGATGACGGTCGTGCCCCGCCCGAGCACCGCGTCGCCGGTGAACAACGCTCCTTCGCTTGGAAGAAGGAACGCGACGTGATCGGGCGTGTGACCGGGCGTGTGACGCGCGGTCAGTCGAACGGCTCCCGCTTCGACCACCTGGCCGTGCGCCAGGGGACGTTGGCGAACCGAAGGCCGGTACGCAAACACTGGGGAGCCGCCAGCCTTCGCCAGCCGCGCCGCGCCGGGCGCGTGATCCGAATGGTGATGGGTGAGGACGATGGCGCCGATCGGCGCGGCGTCCGCGAGAACGGCGTCGATGTGGCGCGGGTCGTCCGGCCCGGGATCGATGACTACGGATGGGGCCCGGCCGACGATCCACGTGTTCGTGCCCTCGAGGGTGAACGGACCAGGGTTGGGCGCCAATACCCGAACGATGGGCACCGGTTCCTCCTGTCGCTGGTCCGCGGCCAGGCCGGGCTCCGGAGGCGGCGGGACGGAGTCGGGGCGAGGCGCCTGGGGGATCCGAAGCGCCAGCACGTCCTCGACAGACCGGCACGCCGAGAGAGCCTCCAGCGTTGCCATCGTGGGCCACATGAGCGGGTCGTCATCACGGCGAGCGAGGACGTCGTCCGGGCGAGACCACCAGGCCCGGTCGGCCTCCACGCCGTCGGGCGAGGGTTCGATGCCCGCCGTGGCAGCCACCGCGAAGAACACCGCTTCGAACCGAACCGCCAGCTCCTCGGGCCCGACCCACCGGGCGATCTCGACGAGCGTCCCCGGGAGGGGGTGAGGGAAGTCCACCACGCGAATGGCCGGTCGAGGAGCCGCCCGCACGCGAAAGCCACGTGCCGTCAGGAGGAACCCGGTCTCTTCGTACAGCTCCCGTAGGGCGCATGCCCGGGCCTCCTCGTCCCCCCGGCCGAACAACCGCACCGCGAGATCGCGGTCTCCGGGCTCCACGACTCCTCCGGGGAACACGACGAACCCGGGGACGAAGCGGTTCGGTCGGCCCCTCCTGACCATCAGGACCTCGATCCCGTCCTCCGCGGGCCGGGCGACGACCATGGTCGCCGCGGGACGGATCGCCCCGGCCTGGTTCGCACACATGTCGGCGTGATTCTCGCAGGGAGAGAATAGATACCGTGGCGGAGACGCTGAAGGACCGCTTGATCGAGCGTATCCGCCGCGAGGGCCCGTTGACCTTCGCGGCGTTCATGGAGGCTGCCCTGTACGACCCGGCGGATGGCTTCTACGCGCGGAGGGGTGACCGCGAGCCGGTCGGTGAGGAGGGCCATTTCGTCACCAGCCCCCACGTCTCGCCGGCGTTCGGCGACCTGCTGGCCCGGCAGCTGGCCGAGGCGTGGGATCTGCTGGGCAAGCCGGAGCGCTACTCGGTGGTGGAGCTGGGAGCGGGCGACGGCACGCTTGCCCTGCAAGTCCGCGCAGCGGTTCGAGTCGTATCGGATCTCGCCAGGGCCCTTCGATACGTCGGCGTTGAGAGGACCTCCAGTGCCATCGACCGCCTCCGGGCGCGCGGAGTGGACATCGCTCCATCGCTCGATGACGTTGGACCGATCACCGGCTGCATCGTCGCCAACGAGCTGTTGGACAACCTCCCGTTCCACCGGCTCCGGGAACGCCGGGGCCGCACGGTGGAAGTACTGGTTGGAGCAAGGGACGGCCGCCTCATCGAGGTCGAAGCCGAACCAACCGGCGAGGCACTGACGGCGATCCGCGAGCCGCTCCGTCCCGGAGAGGAGCTGCCCGTCTCGCCCGAGGCGCTGGAGATGGTCCGGGCCATCGCGTCAGCTCTCGAGGGCGGCTACGCATTCCTCTTCGACTACGGGTTCGGCGCCGGGGAAACGCCCGGCCCCGTCCACGCCTACCGCGATCACGAGGTTCTGGCGAACGTTCTGGACGACCCGGGAAGCCGGGACGTCACGGCGGCGGTGGATCTCGCCGCCGTCGCTGCCGAGGCCAAGCGGGCCGGGTTACAGGTATGGGGACCCGTCCCACAGCGCGAGGCTCTTCTCGGCCTCGGGTTCCAGACGTGGATGCAGGGCATCCGCAATCGTCAGCGAGAAGCCGAGGCCGCCGGCGACTGGCGCGCCGCCAACCGATTGTTCGCCGAACGCAGCAAGGCATCGATCCTCGTGGACGAGGGGAAGCTCGGCGGATTGCGGCTGCTGGTCCTCGGAACGAGGGGACTTCCCGCGCCGACCTCCGCCATCGGCGACCGCGACGCCGGCTGTTGACCGCCCACAGGCGCTCCGCTCCTCGAAAGACCTTCGGCGCCCGCCAATCGTGCTACGTGACACACGAAGCACGGCGGCGAACTCAGGCCGACCGGAGGAGCTCCTGGAACAGCGCGTAGGTCTCGGAGGCTGGGTCTACACCGAGCTCCTCTGCTAAGAGCGTCCGGCACCGCTCGTAGGCCCTCAGGGCCTCGGCTCGGTTTCCGGCGGCCTGGTGGGCTCGCATCAGCAGCCGGTGAGCGGTCTCTCGGAACGGCTCCAGGGCAACCGCTTCCTGAGCGTCGGAGACGGCCAGCGATAGGTCGCCGCCGGAGATCCAGATCCCGGCCAGGCACTCCAGGGCCCTGACGTTGACCTCCCGGAGCTTCGCACGCGTCCGCGTGACCCACGGCCCCTCCGCCCCGGGGAGGAGGGGCCGCCGGGCGATGGCCCTGGCCGCCAGGGCCCAGCCGCAGGCATCGGGGGCCCTGTCGGCCCGAAGGAAGGACTCGGCTCGGTGGGCAGCATCCGCGGCCGCCTCGAGGTCCAGCCACGTGCCCGGCGGCAGATGGAACTGGTAGTAGCCGAAGGCCCCGGTGAGAGCACTCGAGCCGTCCAGTCCAGAGACGTCGAGCAGCCCCCGAAGCTTGCTGACGATGGCTCGCACGGCGGAGTCCCAGGCTCTGGGTCGGACTTCCCGCCAGAGCTCCTCGGCGATCTCGTCGCGGGAAAAGACCCGTTCGTGATCCAGCGCTAGCATGGTGAACACCACCCGGCCCTGGACTCCCGGGAAGCCGTCTACCAGCCGCCGGCCGGAATCGATGCACGTCCTGCCGGCCAGGTACAGGCGGAGGCTCATCCAACCCCCCTCCAACCGGACACCAACGGGGCGAGCGTACTATCGCGCGGGAAGGGGGTGGAGCCATTGGCTGAAGCGATGTGGCACGCGAAGTGCGACTGCGGCTGGGAGGCCCAAGCGCCCAAGGGCGAGCTCGTGGCTCTCATCCAGCAGCACGCCCGCGAGGTACACAGCATGGAGATCACCCCCGAGCAGGCCCTGGCGCAGGCCCGCCCAGCCTGACCGATCGGCGTCGAAGACCAAGAGAGGAGGAGCCATGGCGGTCACGGTCACCATCCGCGGAAGGCTGCGGGAGGATCAGGACGCGATCCGGAAGATCCACGACCAGGTCACCGGTGCGACCAAGGAGATGGCCATGCAGGCCGGCGACATCTCCCACCGGGTCTACCTCAACCCCCAGGATTCCCGCGACTTCCTGGGCATCGACGAGTGGCAGTCACCCGAGGCCGTTCAGGCGTTCTCGGCCAACCCCCAGATCCAGGAGTTCTTCGGCCGGATGTTCGAAGGAGCGCCCGAGGTCACCATCTGGACCGATTCCGGCTGGAACCAATGGTAAGCAATCCGCAGAGCCGGGGACTTTCCCCGGCGGGCGCCTTCGGCCCGAGGTAGGGTGCTAGGCGCCCCCGGCCAGCTTCTCGAGCAGAGCGCTGGCCCTGGCCGCACCGGCGACGTTCCCCTTCCGCTCCTGGAGCTCGAGCGCCCGCTGAGCGTAAGGGACCCCTTCCGCCGGCCGACCGAGCAGTCGTAGTACCTCCGCATTGTCTCTGAGCGCCTTGTCCTGCAGATGGACATCGTCAATACTGGTCTCGGCAATCCTGAGGGCCTCGCGGACCAGCTCCTCGGCACGGGCGATCTCCCCTCTGCGGGCAAGGACCTTCCCCCGTACCCTTCGCCAGTCGACCTGAGACACGAGATCATCCGGCGACGTAGCCTCTTCGCTCTCCCTGGTCCAGGAAAGCGCCTCGTCGTAGCGGCCCAGCGTGTACAGGGCATCGGCGAGAGTCGACGCTACGGTCGAGAATCGCCCTGTCTCCCCCATCTCCCGGAAGATCTCGCAACCGCGTCGCTGCTCGCGTTCGGCTGCGACCGCGTTTCCCGCCAACAGCTCGAAGTCACCCGCTTGATTGGCCATCCTGGCGGAGAAGTACCTCAACCCGAGCTCGTCCTGGAGACTCCGGGATCGGTCGAACAGAGCTCGGCCCTCCGGGAAGCGGCCCTGCATGCCGTAGAGCTGGGCGAGGATAGGGAGGACCGCCACCTCCAGCATGGGGCTATCCGCAGCTCTTCGAACGATCTCTTCGCACCGCGGGATGGCCTCAGCCACCGCCGCCGGTCCGTAGAGGAGCGCCCCGCCCAACAGCCGGGCGCTCATCGCCTCTTCCCGCACATCGCCGGCGCGCCTGGCGTGCTCCATGGCCCGGACCGCGGCCTCCTCCATCTCCCCTCGCCGCGCCAGCCCGTTCCACATGTCTGTTGCCAACGTCCAAGCCTTTGCCAGACCGCCGTCGTCTCCCAACTCCAGGAAGACCTCTATCGCCTGCTTCGCCTCCTCGAGGACTTCCGTCCAGACGGACTAAGGATCATTCGACGCCCGGAGATGAGCCGGTTCAACGCGAGCCAGCCACTCCAGACGCCGATCCCCGGACGCGACGGCACTCGCCACTGCTTGGGCGAAGAGCCCTTGGGCTGACTCCCACTGGCCCGCCTCCTTGAGCGCGGTGGCTAGATCAGTCAGCACGGCCGGTCGAGCTATGTCGGCTGGTAGCAGCTCAGCGGCCCTGCTCAGTAGGTTGACCGCTGCTCGCATGTCCCCCCGCTGGAGGGCCCGGCGTCCGGGCGCCGCCAGACGGGCGGCGGCCCGTCGACCGAGCTGGCGCGAGGCCTCATCGACACGGCCGAGTTCGGCTCGGTACCGGTATGACTGCTCGAGATGATAACCGAGGATCTCCTCGTACTCGGCGACGCGCTGGCCGGCCTTGCGCTCGAGCCAACCCGCGAAGCGTTCATGGAGGTCCGCTCGGGTTCGCTTCGGCACGGTTTCGTACGCCGCCTCCCGGACGAGGATGTGGCTGAACCGGAAAGCGTCCTCTCCGGCGAAACCAACGCGCTCCGGCCGGATCAGTTCCCTGCGGAGGAGTGCCTGAAGGTGGGCGCCAACTCGATCACTCATCTCTTGAGGCGCCAGCGCTGCCACCGCTCCCCAGTAGAAGACCTTCCCGACTACCGCGGCGCGCTGGATGACCGCTCGTTCTTCCTCGCTGAGCCGGTCGAGCCGGGCCGACAGGAGGGCGTGGATCGAACTGGGGAGAGCCAGCGCCGAGAGGTCACCGCGAGGATGCCAGTGGCCGTCCTCCCGAACCAGGAGTCCGTCATCGATCAGCATCCGCAGGAGCTCCTCCACGAAGAGGGGGTTTCCTTCCGCCGCATCGATGATCCGGGTCCGGACGTCCGCGGGGAATTCGGCCCGGCCGACAAGATTGCCGATCAGGTCCTCGCTGTCGCGGTCGGAGAGAGGCTGAAGGATCACCGCCGAACCGCCGACCCATTCGGGCCGGGTATCGCGGAGCTCCGGACGGGCGGTGGAAAGGATGAGGATGGATCGGTCGGCGCTGAACTCCACGAGATAGTCGATCAGATCCAGCAGCGTGGACTCGGCCCAGTGCACGTCTTCGGCGACCAGGACCATGGGGGTGTCGCGAGCCAAGCTCTCCAGGACTCGCCGGACCGCCCAGAACATCTCGTGGATGTCGCCACCACTTTCACCCAGGCCGAGGACTGCGGACACCCGGTCAGCCACCAGTCCCGCGTCTTCGAATCCACTCACGAGGGAGGTGATCCGGGCCCGAGCTTCCTCCCGAGAGTCTCCCTCACTGATGCCGGCCGCCGCCCTGATCGCCTCCGCGATGGGCCAGAACGTGATGCCCTCGCCGTAAGGAAGGCAGCGTCCGAAGAGAACCTGGGCACGACCGACAAGCTCAGCAACGAGCTCCGCCACGAGTCGCGACTTGCCGACGCCTGCCTCTCCTACCACGGTGACCAGACCGCAAGCGGGCGTCCCGACGACGTCCCCGAACGCCTTCTCCAACTGGGCGAGTTCAGCATCTCTCCCGACCAGCGGGGAATCGAGACGCCGCGTGTGGGCGGCGGCAACGGGACGGACCTCCAACAGCCGGTGAGCGGCGACCGGTTCCGACTTTCCTTTGAGGGACAACGGGCCCGCGGGCTCGGTGATGACCGCGTCGAGGATCAGCCGGCGCGTTTCCTCACCGATCAGGATCTCCCCCGGCTCGGCGGACTGTTCCAGTCGGGCGGCGACGTTCACGGCGTCCCCCGTGACGAACGACTCTCCGCTCGAGGGATCCCCCACGACGACCTTGCCGGTGTTCACCCCGATTCGGGCCTGAAGACGGACACCCAACTCACCTTCCAGCTCCTCATTGAGCCGAAGGAGCGCCCTGCGCAGGTCGTCTCCGGCTCGGACTGCGCGAAGGGCGTCGTCCTCGTGCGCCTGCGGGACACCGAATACCGCCATCACCGCGTCACCGATGAACTTTTCGACCGTCCCTCCGTGTCGCTCGATCACCGTGCGAGCCTCGTCGAAGTAGCGGGAGATGACCTCGCGGAGGGATTCGGGATCGAGCCGCTCGCCCAGCGCGGTGGACCCAGTGATATCGGCGAACAGAGCCGTGACGGTTTTCCGGGCCTTCACAGATGAGAGTCTGGGAGACTACCCCGGTCCGTTCAAGGGGAGGCGCCACCCGCGGGGAGAGTGAGGTCCGCGATCAGCGCTCGGGCGCGATGGGCTGAGACAACGTTGCCCTTCTGCTCGAAGAGGCCCAGGGCCCTCTGGGCCGCTCGTTGCGCGTCCTTGCTCCGGCCGGCCAGGCGGAGGACCTCCGCCAGGTCCATGAGCAGCTGCCCCTTGTAGGAGGGGTAGTCGCTGGGCTCCGAGATCGCTACCGCTTGTTCGGCGAGCGCAACGGCTGCCTCCAGCTGCCCGCGCCGGGCGAGGATCTTCGCCCGGACTCGCCGCCAACCCGCCTGAGAGACGAGATCGTCGGGGCCTGAGGTCTCCTCACTCATCCGAGTGAAACGCTCGGCCTCCTCGTACTGTCCCTGCAGGTAGATCGCGTCGGCGAGGATGGCGGCGGCAGTCGACAGGTAGCCCGTCTCGCCGAGGCGCTCCAGGGTGTCGACGCACCATCTCAACTCTCGCTCCGCCGAGGCCGGGTCCGCCCAGATGTTCTGCTGGCAGAACTCCCACCTCACGGTGGCCGCATTCACGATCTGGCCCAGGTCCTCGTGGAGACGAATGGCACGCTCCGATTGCCGACGTCCTTCCTCGACGCGACCCTGGATCGCGAGCAGGATGGAGCGAGCCCAGAAGACTGAAGCCTCCACGAAATGGTCTTCCCCCGCCCGCTCCCGGATCTCCTCCAGGCGCTGGAGCCCCTTGCTGGCCTCCACCGGTCCGTACGCAACCGGAGAAGTCATGTTCGAGAGGCTCTCGATCTCTTCCTGCCGGTCACCGGCTCGACGAGCGTGCTCGAAGGCCCGCTCGAGCGCCTTC
>DASYVD010000031.1:0-21777 GCA_036000545.1 Actinomycetota bacterium
GGTCTGCTTGTTCCTCCACCGGGCCAGCTCGTACACCAGCGTCTTGGGGACGTCCAGGAGCGGGGCGAAGCCCCCGGCCAGGTCGCCGTACAGCGTCGAGTAGCCCACGGCCATCTCGCTCTTGTTGCCCGTGGCCAGGACCAGCGACCCGAACTTGTTGGACAGCGCCATGAGGTAGTTACCGCGGATGCGGGCCTGGATGTTCTCCTCCGCCACCCCTTCTTCGGTTCCCGCGAACACGTCCGAAAGGGCGTCGAGGTATGCATCGAACACCCCGCTGATGCCGATCTCGTCGATCCGGATCCCCAGTCGGCCGGCCACCTCGCGGGCGTCTTCCACGCTCTCGGGCGAGGAGTACTTCGACGGCATGGCCAGGGCGCGGACGGACTCCGGGCCGAGGGCGTCCGCCGCCAGCGTAGCCGTCATCGAGGAGTCGATCCCCCCGGAAAGCCCCACGAGGACTTCACGGAACCCGTTCTTGCGAACGTAGTCCCCCAGCCCCAGGACGACGGCCCGGTAGACCTCCTCGGCTCCCTCGGGCCACGGCTCCCGGGTGGGGTCGGGGAGCGGCGGCTTCTCGGCTGGCACCTCCCCGTCGGCGCCGGGAAGATCGATCACCAGCATGTCCTCGTCGAACGCGGCGGCGTGCCAGGCGAGCTCGCCGGTCGGCGACACCACCATGCTCCCGCCGTCGAACACCAGCTCGTCCTGCCCGCCGACGCAGTTGACGTATACGATCCACGCGCCGGTCTCCCGGGCCCGCGCCGCGCATACCTCCAGCCGTTCATGCGTCTTGCGGCGGTGATAAGGCGACCCGTTGATGTTGGGGATCGCCTGCACCCGACCCGCGTACTCGTCGAACGGGGGGCCGGGCTTCCAGGCGTCCTCGCAGACGGAGATGCCGAGGGAAGAGTCGGCCAGGCGCACGGTGCATCCAGCCTCGCCCGGGGCGAAGTACCGTTGCTCGTCGAACACGCCGTAGTTCGGAAGCTTGTGCTTGTGGTATCGGGCCTCGACGCGGCCTTCGCGGAGGAAGCCGGCGGCGTTGTGCAGCCCCCGGGCGGTTCGGTCGACGAACCCGACCAGCACGGCGCAGCCACCCGCCGTCCGGCGGGCCAGCTCCTCGAGGGCTCGGAGATTGTCGTCGACGAAGGCCCTGCGGAGCACGAGGTCCTCCGGCGGGTAGCCCGTCACGGCCAGCTCCGGAAAGCACACCAGGTCGGCTCCGTGGCCGGTCGCTTCCCGGGCCCAGGCCGCCAGTTTCCCGATGTTTCCGTCGAGGTCACCGACCGTCGTGTTGACCTGTCCGAGGGCGATGCGCACGCAACAAGCGTATCGCGCGGGAGGTGTCGTGGGCGGTCCGGTCGACTCGATTACAGGCCGGCCAGGCGGGCGAGGGCCCTCACGTTCTTGAGCAGGTAGCGACGGCCGGCCCGATCCACGATCCCGCGCCGCTGGAACTCCGAGAGGATCCGGGTCACGTTCTCCCGGCTGCCTCCGGACAGGCTGGCCAGGTCGGCGTGGGTCACCACCGAGGGAAGCATCACCCCGTCCTCGGGAAGCTCCTCGAGGCTCGGGCTCACCAGTCCCAGCAGGCGCTTGGCCACCCGCCCCTTCAGGTCGAGGAAGAGCAGGTCCTCGACGAAGGACTCGGCGGCCTGGATCTGGCGCGCCAGCGCCCGAAGGAGGCTGCGTGTAGCGGGGAAGTGCTCGGCCAGGAATCCCAGCCACGAGTCGCCGTCCACCGCCCATACGGTCGACTCCTCCAAGGCCTCCGCCGTGGCGGTCCTGCGCATGTCTCCAAGCACTCCGAGCTCGCCGAAGAACTGGGGGTGCTCCAGTGTGGTGAGGAGTTGCCGGTGCCCCGTGGCCGACACGGAGCTGATCTCCAAACGGCCCGACCACAGGAAGAACACGTCGGGCGCGGGATCTCCCTGGTGGAACAGATACGTGCCCCGGCGGTAGTCGCGGACGACTCCCTCGTCGATCAGGTCGCGGATGGCCTTCCGCGGGATCTCGGCGAGGGCCGGAGTATCGGCCATGGCGGCCTCGAGGCCGGTGACGGAACGCACTGAGCGAGCCATCGCGGCGATGGTAGAACGACGCCACGCCGGCCGAAAGCGTGGCACCTGAAACGACGAACGGGCCCGGGCACGCCGGGCCCGTCGCCCACGACTCGCTGGGACCCTAGAGCTGCCTTAGCGACTTCCTGGCCAGCTGCCTCTGCGACTTCCTGGCCAGCTGCCTCTGCGACTTCCGCTTCGTCACTCGTGTAGCCGCGGCCCGGCCGGACTTGGAAGTCGTCCCCTTCGCCGGAGCCTTCGGCTTCACCTTCTTCGTCGCCATCGATGGTCACCTCCCTTCGTTCAGGCGCTGCTAGGAGTGTGATGGCGCGCCGCTGGGCTTGCTGTGACGACCGTCACGCAATGGGCGGTGATTTCGATCACGCGGGATCCGGTGACCTACGTCACATTCAGCGATCCAGGTCGGGGAGGTCCAACAGGTCCGGACGAGGGGTGCATGCCCCGCAGTACAGGGCGTCCTCGACCACGAGCGCTTTGGTGGTCTCCGAGGACGTGATGAGCTCCAGGATGTACGGGTGGGTCTCCACATGGTCCTCGCAGATGCCGCGGCCGCAGAACCGGCAGGTTCCCACGGCCGTTCGCCGACAGTGCCAGCAGTCCACTTCAGCTACTCTCCCAAACCCCCGCTAATGCTGCCACGTTCGGCCGGCCTGCGGTCTGAGAGTCCCCTTCTGGAACGCCTTCGCCAGCAGGCGGTCGAACCCGTCACGATCCAGCCGGAAGGCCCGAACTGGGGTGCGGGTGCGGACCGTTGCTGTCCTAGGCACATCCAGGAGCAGGGCGACCTCTCCGAAGTACGACCCGGGGCCGAGCACTTTGGGCTTCTTGCGGTTCTCCTTGACCTCCACCTGTCCCGAGCGCAAGGCGTAGAAAGCGTCGCCGGGCTCTCCCTGGGCCACGACCGTATGGCCCGGGGGGAACGTGACCCATTCTCCATGCGACAGGAGCTCCGAGAGCTCGTCGGGCTCGAGATGTGAGAAGCACGGGATCTCTGCCAGCTCGGCGACCGCTTGCAAGGTCGGGGCGAGCTCGGGCGTCCGGATCTCCTCGGCCAGCAGCCGGTCGAACGTGCCCTTGTCGATCTCGAACACCTCGGCGTCCTCGACTGCGCGGACCGTAGCCGACCGGGGTGCCGCTCGCACCAACGCCAGCTCCCCGAAGGACTCGCCTTGGCCCAGCACCCGGATGACCCGTTCGTTCCCAGTCACCGGATCCTCCTCGACGACCTCGAAGGTGCCTCGGCGAATGACGAAGAACGCCTCGGCCCGCTCGGCCTGGCGAACCACCGGTCGTCCCCGGGAGATCGTCCTCAGCCGCACCCGGCCCGCCAGGTCCGAGAGGGTCTCCTCGTCGAGGTCCTCGAACAAGGGCAGGGCGTCGATCAGCTCGGCGGCCTCGACCCGCCACCTGGTTTCCAGGCGGAACCGGACCTGCCGCCACGCCGCGCGGAGTCGGCGGAGGACGACTCGGAGGAACGCGATCGCTCCCCGGATCGCCGGTCCGGCCAGGAACAGAACCAGGGCCACGAGCAGCATCCTGCTGAGGGCCCCCCCGTTCCACAGGCGGGACACGAGGCCGCCGAAGATCTCGCGCCAGAAGAAGAACGCCGTGTAGAAGGCGAAGGCGGTGAAGGCCACCCCGACGATCCCGTACAACGCCAGCCCGACTTCCTGGAGATTGAAGCGTTCCCGAAGCCGCAGCTTGTGCCAGAGGTCGTGACGGACGAACGCCAGGGACCTCGGCCGCAGATCGGGGACCTGGATGAGATCGGACAGGATCCAGTAGCCGTCCAGCTCGAGGAGGGGCACCAGGTTGAGGAACAGCACGAAGTAGTTGAGGAGAGCGAACTTGTAGAGGACGGACGCGGCGGAAGAGCCCGGGAACGCCAGAGCGACGATCGAGGCCGTTCCGGCCAGGATCATCTCGGCGTAGGGACCGGCGAAGGCCTGGGCGATGCGCCGCCCTCGGTCCATCATGAGCCCGTCTGAGGACTCCACGAAGAACGCGGGGCTCCCGAAGAAGATCATGAACCCGGCGCTCTTCACCCGCCGTCCGTAGTGGACCAGGACCAGGGCGTGTCCGAGCTCGTGGACGAAGGTGAGGAAGTAGTTCATGCCCAGCAGGATGAGGCCTTCCGCGGCGGCGGAGCCTGCGAAGGTGAATCGGCCCGATCGCAGCAGCGCCACGAATGCGACGAAGCCCGCCACCGCCAGCAGTCCCGCTAGGACCTGGGCCCACGGGCGGAAGAACAACCGGAGCCCGGCCCGGTAGAACCAACGCACCAGCCGTTCCGCGTCCTTCCAATCGATCGACAGGGTGCGGCCGAACTCCCGGGCCTTTGCCCGGGGGACGGAGATGGGATGCAGGGCCCGGGCCACGGCATCGCCCACGTCTACGAACCGCTCCTCCAGGAAGTTGCCCTCGTAGAGCTCACGGACCAGGTCGGCCACGGCGGAGAGGTCGAGGTCCCCCGACTCGCGGAACCGGTCGACCACGATCTCCTTGACGGTCCGGGTGCCGTCCATCAACCGGACGAGCTCCATCTCGCCGGGCTCCAGCCGGTAGTGGATGAGGTCGCGGGGGTTGGCGATCATCGCGTAGTCGTTGCCCCACCGGAGCCGGAACTCCTTGATCTCGACGTCGTCGGCAAGCTTGGGGCGAAGACGTCCCGGATCGACTCGTTCGGCGAGACCCGTCCAGATCCCGTCTCTTCTCCGCCTACGGCGGGGGGCCCGGCCGACCCTGGCCCAGATTCCTTGCGGAGCGCCCTCCGCCCGTCCACCGTCGGGCGAGAGCGCAGCGCGGACGGCCTCGTAGACGGATCGGGGAATCCGGCGTCTTCTCATGCGGGGGCATCCTCCCCGTTCGAGGTGGAGCCATCAAGGCTCGGCCGCGGCACACCGATGTGATGCCCGTCACCGCTCGGGTATGCCCGACGGCACGTCCCTTCGGTGACCCCGGGCACCGCTTTCGGAGATGCCCGGGCCTACGCTCGGCTCAGGCTTCGGAAGGAGGGATCGAGATGCAGCCGAGCGCACTGGCCAAGTACCGGATCGATGACCTGATCCGGGAGGCCGAGGTGGAGCGGGCCACCAGGCGTGTACGGGCGGTCCAGGCGGCCGAGCGGAGGGCGAAGTTCCGGCGGATCACCACGGCGGCGGTGACGATGCTGCTCTGGCCGGCCCGTCACTGAAGCGGCGCTTCCCCAGGGCGCCTACGAGGGGAGCCGGAAGGACCGGCTCCCCTCCCACTTTTGGCCACTCGTCCGGTCGGGAGAGGGAAAAGCAACGGGCCCGGCGGTCCGGGCCCGTTTGCCAAGTTTCGGTGCGTACCGCCGGACCTGCCTTTAGTGGTGGCGGCTCGCGCGCTTCTTCATCGACCCCTTCGCCTTGCTCGAGCTCTTGGTGGCCTTCTTCGCGGGGGCCTTGGGCTTCGCCTTCTTGGTCGCCATATCTGTCACCTCCTTCCCTGCTTCCCAATGTCTGTCGGCATGTCGAGGCCCCTTTCTGGAGTCCGAGTTTTCCGCCAAGGGGCCACTTGCTGTAGGGCAATCGGGCGACCCTCGAGCGAGGTTCGCCCTCAGAGGATCGGCAAGTACCGTTCCAGCTCGAACGGGGTCACGTACGCCTTGTAGGCGTCCCACTCCTCACGCTTGTTGCGGATCAGGTAGTCGAACACGTGCCGGCCGAGGACCTCGTGGAGGAGCTTCGAGTCCTCGGCCTCCTTGATCGCCTCGTACAGGTCCTCGGGGAGCGACTGGATCCCCGCCTCCTGCCGTTCCTCCTGGGTCATCTCGTAGATGTTGTTGGAAGCCTCCGGAGCCAACTCGTATTCCTGCTCGACGCCTTCCAGCCCCGCGGCGAGCATTGCGGCGAAGGCGAGATAGGGGTTGCACGCGGGATCGGGGGAGCGCAGCTCGATCCTCGCGGCCTGCTCCTTGCCGGGTTTGTACATGGGAACGCGGACCAGAGCCGAGCGGTTCCGCCTGGCCCAGCAGATGTAGACAGGTGCCTCGTAACCCGGGACGAGGCGCTTGTACGAGTTCACCCACTGGTTCAGCGCCAGGGTGATCTCGCGGGCGTGCCGGAGGATCCCCGCCACGTACCCTTTGGCCACCTTCGAAAGGTGGTACTCGTCCGTGGCGTCGAAGAATGCGTTCCGGTCTCCTTCGAACAGAGACTGATGGGTATGCATGCCGCTTCCATTGACGGCGGATACGGGCTTGGGCATGAAGGTGGCGTAGATGCCGAACTCCTGAGCGACCTCTTTCACCGTCAGCCGGTAGGTCATGACGTTGTCCGCCATCGACAGCGCGTCGGTGTACCGCAGGTCGATCTCGTGCTGCGAGGGCGCCACCTCATGGTGGACATACTCGACCGGGATGCCCACGGCCTCCAGGTAGGCCACCGTGCGCTTTCGATAGTCCGTGGCCACGTCGAGAGGAGTGAGGTCGAAGTAGCCGCCCCTGTCGAGGAACTCGGTGCCTTCGGAATCCTTGAAGTAGAAGTACTCGAGCTCCGGTCCGACGTAGAAGGTGTACCCGAGCTTGGCGGCCCGTTCGACCTGCCGCTTGAGCACCAGGCGGGGATCGCCGTCGAACGGTGTCCCGTCCGGGTTGTGGATGTCGCAGAACATCCGGGCTACCCGGTGCTCGGACTTCCACGGAATGATCTGGAACGTTGACGGGTCAGGTCGGGCCACCATGTCCGACTCTTGGATCCGCGAGAAGCCCTCGATGGAGGAGCCGTCGAATCCCATCCCCTCGGTGAACGCGGTCTCGAGCTCCGACGGGGTGATGGCAAACGACTTCAGGAACCCGAGGACGTCCGTGAACCACAGGCGGATGAACCGGATCCCTCGTTCCTCCACGGTGCGCAGGACGAACTCGGCTTCGTTCGTGAGCCCCATTCCGTTCCTCCCTCGTCTGCCCGAGCGTAGCCGACCGCGCGCGCCGCTCCGTTACGGACAGGTAAATTCCGCCGCCGTCCCGATGGACCGGGAGTACCATCGCGCTATGAACCATGAGGCCGTGCTGGAAGAGGCCGAACAGCTGGGGATCAGGTACGTCCGGCTGTGGTTCCCGGATGTGCTGGGCTTCCTGAAGTCCTTCGCCGTTCCCCTCGAGGAGTTGGACAAGGGGTTCCGTGAGGGCATCGGCTTCGACGGATCGGCCATCGAAGGATTCGCCCGCGTCGAAGAGGCCGACATGCTGGCCCGCCCCGACCCCGCTACCTTCCGGGTGTTGCCCTGGCCGGGTGAGGAGCCGGTCGGCCGGTTGCTGTGCGATATCACCTATCCCGACGGAACGCCGTTCGAAGGAGATCCACGGCAGGTCCTCAAGCGGAACCTGGCCCGAGCGGCGCAATCGGGCTACTCGTTGGTCGCCGGCCCGGAGATCGAGTTCTTCGTGTCGCGCTCTTCCGAGCGATTCGAGCCCCTCGACCACGGCGGCTACTTCGACCTGACGACCGTGGAGGTCGCCGACGACCTCCGGAAGCGGGCCGTGGCGGCGCTCGAGTCCCTTGGGGTGCGGGTTGAGATGGTTCACCACGAGGATGCCCCCAGCCAGCACGAGATCGATCTCTCGCCCGGAGACGCCCTCGACGTCGCGGACGGCATCATGACCCTCCGACTGGTCCTCAAACAAGTCGCTCGGGAGCTTGGCCTGTACGCCTCGTTCATGCCCAAGCCGGCACCGGGTATCCAGGGGTCTGGCATGCACACGCACTTCCGGTTGCTGGAGGGGGAGCGCACCGCCTTCTTCGACGCAACGGACGAAGCTCGCCTCTCGAAGGTGGGGCGATCGTTCATCGCCGGACTGCTCGAGCACGCTCCTTCACTGACCGCGGTGACCAACCAGTGGGTGAATTCGTACAAGCGGCTGGTGCCGGGATTCGAGGCACCCGTCCACGTATGTTGGGCCCGGAGGAATCGCTCGGCGCTCGTCCGGGTCCCCGCCGACCGTCCAGACGATGAAGGCGCGTGCAGGATCGAGTACCGGGCGGCCGACCCGGCCTGCAACCCGTACCTGGCCTTCTCGGTTCTCCTTGCCGCCGGTCTGGATGGGGTGGGGCGGGCTCTGGAGCCGCCGCCGGAAGCCATGGACAACCTCCACGCGATGTCGGAGCAAGAGCGGCGAGCCGCGGGCATCCGGTCTCTTCCCGACAACCTCCACGATGCGGTCGTCGAGATGGAACGCTCCGAGCTCGTCGCCGAGGCGCTCGGGGAGCATGTGTTCGAGTGGTTCATCCGCAACAAGCGAGAGGAGTGGGAGGGCTACCGGGCGTACGTGACGCCGTGGGAGATCGACCGCTCGTTCCCGCTGCTGTGACGGCCGCGCGGTGAGTGCCGGGACCACCCCCGGGGGGTCCGGGGGGCTAGCTCGCCCCGGGCGGGCAGATGCCGGGTCGGAACGGCGAGCGGACCCCCCGGCACCGGATGAGATCCTGGGGCGAGCTCTGGCGGCGGCCCCCGATCCCGAGCTCGCCAGGGTGGCGTTGTCGCGGGTCGGTGAGAGCCCCATCGCGCGAGACCTGCTGGCCGAGCCCGCAACGGTCGAGGTCGCCGTCCGCCTGCTCGGTTTCTCCACTGCAGCCGCCGACTTCCTGGTGGCCCATCCGGAGGAGGCTCGGCTGTTCGGCGACGGGAGGCCGCGGGGACGCGAGGAGCTCCTGGCCGAGGCCGCCGACGACGTGGCCCGCCACGGAGCCCGGCCCGGCCTCCGGCGGTTCCGACGCAGGGCGTTGCTTCGGGTGGCGGCTCGAGACCTGACGGGGTCGCCCTACGACGAAGTCGTCCCGGAGATCAGCGCCGTCGGCGAGGTGTGCCTCGAGGTTGCGGTCCGGGAGGCCGCCCGGGAGGCCTCCCCGGGGCCAGCGGACCCGGGTGATCCGGGTCGTGCGAAGGTCGACGTCAGTCTCGCCGTGATCGGGATGGGCAAGCTGGGAGGCCAGGAGCTGAACTACGCCAGCGATGTGGACGTGGTGTTCGTGCACAATCCCGCCGGGGCCCAGGCCCAAGAGGGCGCCTCGAGGTGGGCCGCCGCGGTCATCGCCCTCCTCGCCCAGCCCACCGAGGACGGAGTGGCCCTGCGGCTAGACGCGTCGCTTCGCCCCGAGGGGAGGGCCGGCCCGCTCTCCCGGTCCCTTGCATCGACCCTCGAGTATTACCGGCGGCACGCGGCGACGTGGGAGCGCCAGGCCCTCCTCAAGGCCCGGCCGGTGGCCGGCGACGTCGACCTGGGACGCCGCCTTCTCGACGAGCTGTCCGAGGTGGTCTACGCAGATCACCTGGAGCCCTCGGCGATCGAGGACGTCCGCAACATGAAGGTTCGGATCGAGGAGTACGTTCGCGCCCGCGGCAAGGAAGCCGTGGAGGTGAAGCGGGGGAGGGGCGGGATCCGGGACGTGGAGTTCGCTGTGCAGCTGCTCCAGATGGTCCACGGGCGTCGGGACCCCACCCTCCGTGACCCCAACACCCTCCGGGCCCTCTCGATGCTGGCCGGGGAGGGCTACGTCTCCGTCGCCGACGCCGATACGCTGGCCTCGTCCTACCGGTTTCTCCGCACGTTGGAGCACCGCCTTCAGATCGCCCGGGATCTCCAGACCCACGAGCTTCCCGAGGATGGCGCCGCTCTCACCCGGCTGGCTCGCTCCATGGGCCTCACCGATGGCGAGGAATTGCGCTCCTCCTACGAGCGGCACGCCGACGTGGTCCGCGGACTCCACGAGCAGTTGTTCTACCGGCCGCTGATGGAAGCGTTCGCGGGTCCGCGAGCTCCCCGGCGGGGGACGGAGCGCTCGTCGACCGAGGAGTTGCTCCACGGGTTGGGGTTCGCCGATCCGGGAGCCGCATACGAGCGGTTCGCCGGTCTCACCGACCCCGTCACGCGCTTGGGGAAGGTGATCGGCCACATGTTCCCCGTCGTGGCTCCGGCCCTGGCTCTGTCCCCGAATCCGGACGCGGCCCTCGTTCGGCTGGAGCGCGTCGCCGAACGCCTCCGGGAAGATCCGGAGACGGCCGATCTCTTGGCGTCTGACCCAGGCATCGCGCGTCGGGTCTCGGTGGCGGTAGCGGCCTCCTCGTGGCTCTCGGACCTGCTGGCGACGCGTCCGGGAGCCCTCGCTATCGCCGGCCGAAGTGCCGAGACGATCGCCGAGCTGGATCCCCGGGACGCGCTGCTCGCCCTGGGTGTCTCCTACGCGGCCGGCGACCTCCCGGTCCCGGAATTGGGGCGTGCGCTCACCGCCGCGGCTGATCGAGTCGTGGCCGGGGCGGTTGGACGTGCCGGCGAGGCCCCACCCTTCGCGGTGATCGGCCTGGGAAAGCTCGGGGCCGAGGAGCTCAGCTTCGCATCCGATCTGGATGTCGTGTTCGTGTACGAGGGGGAGGGACCCGAGGCGTTCGAGGAAGCCGAGCGAGCTGCGGGGGCGGTCCTTTCGGAGATCCGAGCGGCAGGATACGAGGCAGACGCGGACCTCCGCCCGGAGGGGCGGAGCGGACCTCTGGCCCGGTCGCTGGCCGCCTACCTGGAGTACTGGGAACGGTGGGGGCAGACCTGGGAGTTCCAGTCGCTCTTGAAGGCGAGGTTCGTGGCGGGGAACGAGCTCCTCGGCCGGCGATTCGTGTCGGCGGCTGAGGACTTCGCCTACCCGGATATCCTCTCCCTCGAACGGATCGCGGAGATCCGCCGGATGCGGGTGCGGATGGAAGAGGAGCGGGTTCGGCCGGTGGACGCCCGGCGGTTCCACTTCAAGCTGGGCTACGGCGGCCTCGCGGACATCCAGTTTGCGGTGGAGCTATCCCAGCTGCGGCATGGGCGGGGACATCCCTCGATACGGCGGCGGCACACCCTGGAAGCTCTGGAGGCCCTCGCGGAGGCTCGCCTGGTCGAGGACAGCGTCGCTCTCGCGCTGGGGGAGGCGTACGTATTCCTGGGGGAGATCAAGAATGCCCTCGAGCTGGAGCGCCGGGTTTCCGCCGTGGCCTTGCCGGCTACCCCCGAGGGGCAGGCGGCCCTGGCCCGCGCGCTGGGGTACGAGGAATACCCTCGGCAACGGTTCCTCGAAGACTACCGTCGCATCACTCGCCGAGCCCGGGGCGCCATGGAGCGGGTGTTCTACGGGGAAGACGCGGCCAGTGGGTAGTTACAACTAACTAGCCCCGTCCACCAGCCCGACGGATGACGCGTAAACCTAGACGCGGCACACTTCCGATCCCAGTCGAAGGAGGCTCGATGAAGGTCCTGGTGGCGGACGACGTGAGGCTCGCGGTCAAGCGCTCGCTGTACTCGATCGCGGGGGTGCAGATCGTGGGGGAGGCTCGAAACGCCGAGATGGCCGAGTCTCTCGCCGGGTTTACCAAGCCCGACGTGATCCTGGTCGACGTGGAGGCCTCGGGCGCTCGGGGGGTGGCGACGGCCCGCGACCTGCGAGACATGATCCCCGAGATCCGCGTGCTCGTGCTGGGCGAAGCGGACAGCCGTGACCTTGTGGCGCAGGCGTCCCGGGCCGGCATCCTGGGGTGCATCGTGGACCGGGCGGAGCCCACCGAGCTGTTGGAGGCGATCCGCGGAGCAATCCACGCGCGCCAGGTCGGCTTCCTCGACCTGACCGAGAACTAGCGGGCCTGGTGCGCGGCGGCCGGAGGGTGAAGAGAGGAGCCGGCCCGGGGTCGGGTCGGCTCCTCTCCATGGCCGTTCTAGAGCCCGGCAGGCGGCGCCGTTAGCTCGAATAAAGTCCCACGTCGTCGAACGTCACCGTGCCGGCCGTGGCCAGGTCGGTCGGAGCGAAGCCGGTCAGGACGACCCGCACCTCCACGACGCCTGGCGGGAGGGTGACCCTGTTCTCGAAGGTGGCGAAGCCCTCGGTCGTGAGAGGCGCCGTGATCAGCTTGACCTGCTCCAGCACCTGGCCGGCGGCGCCCAGGTAGATCAATCCGGCCGTCGCCGCAGAAGAGGCACCGGTCGACTTGACCGAGACGACCAGATCCAAAGCCTCGCCTGCCGTCACCGACACGGGATCGCTGGTCCAGGTGGGGGAGCCCGACGCGGCTGCGCTTCCCCCGGTGCCCTGGATCGAGGCCGCCTGGGAGCCGTCGGAGCCAGCGTTGTTCCAGGACGTCGTCCCCGCGTCGGTGTCCGAGCCCTCCCAGTTGGCCGGGCCGGTCCCGGACTCGTTGGCTTGCTCGAACTGACCGTTCTTGACCTTGTTCCCCTGGACCTCCACCGTGAGGGTGGCTGAGTTGTTGGCCTCGACCCGCTCTGATACCTGGTTGGTTCGGTCGGCAGTCACCTTGATCTGGTGCTGGCCCTTGACGTCCCGAGTGTCCCATTGCACGGAGACATTCACCGAAGCACCCGCGGCAATCGCGGGAGTGTCCACGAGACCAAGGACCGTCGTCCCGTCGAGCAGGAACTCGGTCTTGGAAGGACCGGCTTGGTCGTCCCCCTGGTTCCGGATCGTGGCTGTGATCGTGACCTTCTGTCCCTCGCGGACGTTCTTGTTGTTCGCCGCCGTGATGTTGCTGACGACCAGATCGGGCAGGTTCGCCTCGGTGACCAGCGCGGTCTCGACGTTGCTGGGAGCCGTGCTCACCCCGTCCGTGTACACGCCCACGATTCGGTAGGCGTATGTACCGTTCGTCCGCCCCGTCACCTGGAATGTCTCGTCGCCGGTCGTACCGATTGTCGCGAAGGTGCCCGACTCCACCCGGACATCGTCCACGTACCAGCCGCAGGGCTGGGACAGGGCGCGGTTCTCGGGTCCAAGCCGGTAGTGGAACCGGATCAGGATGTCCTTCCCCTTGAAGCCTGCCAGGCTGACCGTGCGGCTCTCGAAGTCGCGCGAGAGTGTGTCGGGGTTGGAGGGATCGCAGATCGCCGGGTCCTCTTGCCCCAGCGCCGTCATCGTCGCCTGGATCACGTCAACGGCCTGCCAGTCGAGCTCCGACGGAGGGGTCACGCCGTCGGTGAGAGCAACTTCGACCCGCCCCTGGTCGTCGCCCTCGTTCTGGAACAGCGACCAGTAGGAGAGCTGCGGGTCACCCGACGACGGGACCGCGATCGGTTCGTTTAGCGTCAGGATCGAGCTGTCGTTCTGGACCCCAGGGTTGAAGTGTTGCGGGGAGACGCCGGTCCAGAAGCTGCGCAGTCCGGAATGCATCTGGTTGCCCCGGAACTTGGGTGTGTTGCTGTCGCTGTGCTGCCAGCGCTCGAGCTGTGGACTGGTCCCTGGCGTGACGGTCCAGTTCAGTGCGATGTTCTCGTTGTCGTCGGTGAAGAGGGTCTGGAAGTCCGTCGACTCGTCCACACGGAAGTGGTCGAAGCCGTCGCGGGTGGCGGTGAAGTCCCAATCGAGCGTGAAGTTGCCGTCCGCCGAGTCCAACTGGTCGATCGGGTGGAGGAACGGGCCGGCGAAGTTCGACCCGATCACCGTGATCGGGATGGTCGCGTTGTCGAGGGAGCCGCCTGCTCCGCTCACCGTAAGCGTGGCATCGTACCGGCCGATCTCCGCGTAGGCGTGCTGCACGACCTTCCCGGTCCCCGAAGGGGTCCCGTCGCCGAAGTCCCAGGTGTAGGTGAGCGCCGCGTCTGGTTGGAGCGTCCGGGTGGTCGCGTCCAGGTACTGGTAGCTCCCTCCCGCGTCGAAGGTTACGTTCTGGTTCTGGATCGCCTCGTTGGGCAGTGCCTCGAAGTAGGCGACCACCCCGGTGGTGGAGGTCTGAGTCCCGGCCATCTCCGGCTGGAGCATGTACCAGGCCTCCGTCTGGGCGCAGAACTCTATCCCCTTCGCCCACCCCTCCGAGGCGAACGTCCCGGTGGCGTCCGGCAGGTTGCCCGGGGAGGTCAGGCCGCTGGTCAGCTTGTTGATCCGGGTCAGGTTGTCGTTCGGCGTGTGCAGGATGGTGATCCCCTCGCTGGAGGCCGGCGTGCCGTCCGCGTGGGGCCCGAAGTAGTCCGGGAACAGGTTGAAGATCGGGATGCCCACGGCCTCGAAGTTCCGGTAGTCGCTGGAGAAGATCAGGAGGCCGCCGACGGCGGTGACGACCATGTCCCGCTGTGACGGGACTCCTAAGCCACCGGCCTCGCTGTCGGCCACGAAGATGGGCCGCTCGCCGGTGGGGGTGGTGATGGTGTCGTCGAGATTCTCGAACACCTGGTCCATCACCAACTCGGCCTTGGCGTTGAACGCCTCGATCCGGGAGCGCTCCGAAGATCCAGCAGGGAAATTCGTCGGGTCCGCGAGTTGCATGACCTCGGGGACCTGCTCGGTGAAGGCGGTGCCCTCCTTGAAGGCGGGATAGGCTCCGGCGCAGGGGTCCACGTTGAAGTACCCGCGAACTTCGCCCTCCTCACCCGGTGGGATGTTGTTCGCCACGTAATCCGCGGAGCCGTGGGTTCCCGACTCCTCCGAGTCCCAGGGGATGAACTTCACGGTGGCCGAGGGGCGAGTCCCGGTCTTCCGCCAGTAGTCGGCCATGATGTAGGCCATCCGGATGACCTCGGTGTGCCCCTCGGCCGAGTCCCACGCCGCCCCGGGGCCCGAGTCGGTGAAGTCGTAGTGGCCGCTCACCAGGACGGTCTCCTCGGGGTGGTCGGCGCCCGGAACCACGGCGGCGATGTTGTAGCCCTGCCCGCCGGAGGCGTCCAGGTACTGGCCCCGGGAGCCCGTGCCCGGTGACTGGAACCCATACCGGTGCACGACCACGCCGAAATCGGCGAGCTCGCTTTCCATGGCGTTCTCGAAGTAGTCGAGGTATTCAAGCTGACTGTTGAAGCACTCTCCGGAGATGAACCCGGGCGACGGCGGGCAGAGGCCGTGGACGTTCGACGTGCCGCCCGGCCCGGTGTATCCGGCGGGGCCGTCGCCGTCGGGGTCCCGATCGCCGAGCCGGCAGTCGGGGTGCTGCTCCGCGGGCGGAAGGCTGTTGCAGTTGTCGCCGGGGTGACGAGAGGGGAGCGATAGGGACTCCCAGACGTTCGTGTCGTACGCCACCCACTTTCCGGAGGGGTTGGCGCTGTCGACGAACGGCGGGGCCATGGGATACGCCCCCGGCGTGGGGATGGTGGCGCTCTCGCCGAGCAGCGTTCCGGCCTCGTCGGGAGGGCCGTAGTACCCGATCGGGGTGTAATCGATCTTGGTGGGATCGAGGGCGGGTTGCCCGTGATCCGCGACCGCGGCCCTCGGTAGTGCAGGGACCAGTGCAGCCACCATCGCGGCGACGACTGCCAGCCGAGCGCTCCTCCGTGCCATGCGACCTCCTCTTGGAGAAGAGCGGGCAGCCGATTCGATGACTGGCCGATTCTGACCAGAGAAGGTTGCTTTGTCTAGTCGGAAATAACTAGTTAGTCCTGGTCAAGATGTGATAACCGTGACGAAACGGTCGGGAGATGACGCGGAGCGGCCGTCGGGAGAGAGGCGAGGAGCAGGCCCGGGGGGCCGGCTCCTCGGGGCTTCGGTCTCTGCGGCTACACGTCGAAGCTGAGGTAGAACTCCCATGGGTGTGGCCGGAGGCGGATCTCGTCGACCTGCTTCCGCTTGAACTCGATCCACGTGTCGATGACGTCCTGGGTGAACACGCCGCCCTCCAACAGCCACTGGTGGTCGGCCTCCAGGGCGTCGAGGACCTCCTCGAGCGATCCCGGGACCTGCTTCACTTGTGAGGCTTCCTCCGGCGGGAGGTCGTACAGGTCCTTGTCGATGGGCTCCGGCGGCTCCGTCTTGTTCTTCACGCCGTCGAGCCCGGCCATGAGCATCGCGGAGAAGGAGAGATACGGGTTGCACGACGGGTCCGGGGACCGGAACTCCAACCGTTTGGACTGGGGCGACTTGTAGTACACGGGTATGCGCACACAGGCCGAGCGGTTCCGCTGCGAGTACACCAGGTTGATGGGGGCCTCGTAGCCGGGAACCAGCCGGCGATAGGAGTTGGTGGTCGGGGCGCAGAAGGCGAGCAGCGCAGAAGCGTGCGCGAGAAGCCCCCCGATGTACCAGCGGCACATGTCGGAGATCTGCGCGTATCCCAGCTCGTCCCAGAAGAGGTTCTCGCTCCCGTTCCACAGGCTCTGGTGGGTGTGCATGCCCGATCCGTTGTCCATGAAGATCGGCTTGGGCATGAACGTCACAGTCTTGTTGGCCCGGCGCGCGGTGTTCTTCACCACGTACTTGTATTTCATGACGTTGTCGGCGGTCTTCACCAGCGTGTCGTAGCGGATGTCGATCTCCGCCTGGCCGGCCGTACCGACCTCGTGGTGGTGCACCTCCACCTGGACTCCGACCTTCTGAAGGTTCGCCACCATCTCGCTGCGCAGATCCTGGTAGTGGTCCATGGGAGGGACAGGGAAGTAGCCCTCCTTGTACCGCGGCTTGTACCCGAGGTTCTTCCCCGCCTCGTCGGCGCCGGAGTTCCAGGCGCCCTCCACGGCGTCGATGTGGTAGTAGCCCTCGTGCTGGTTCTGATCGAACCGGATCGAGTCGAAGATGTAGAACTCGAGCTCCGGGCCCCAGTACGAGGTCTCGGCGATTCCACTCTGCTTGACGTACAGCTCCGCCTTCCGAGCGATGTATCGAGGGTCGCGGGTGTACATCTCGCCAGTGACGGGGTCGCGAACGAAGCAATTGATTACAAGCGTCGAGTGAGTCGTGAACGGGTCGATGAAGGCAGTGCTCGGATCGGGGACCAGGAGCATGTCGGATTCCTGGATCTCCTGGAACCCCCGGATCGAAGAGCCGTCGAACCCGTATCCGTCCTCGAACCCCTCCTCGGTGAGCTCGGATACGGGGATGGAGAAATGCTGCATCAGGCCGGGCAGGTCACAGAACCGCAGGTCCACCACCTGGGCATCCGCGTCCTTCGCCAGGGCCAGGACGTCCTTGGGCGTGCTCATTCACCCTCCTCTCGGTCGGCCGGAAGCGTACCCGGGACGCCGTTGCTCGGGGGTTTCCGAGACGTTAAATCTCGGTTACGGGCCGCGGACGGGCTCTCGGCTGCGGCTCCCCGCTTGGAGGCCCTTGCGCGAGCGGAGCCTCCGCCGCTACGCATCGGCGGCACGGTACCCGACGCCGCGCACGGTCTCGATGAGGTGCTCGTGCTCGGGGCCCAGCTTGGCGCGCAGCCGGCGGATGTGGACGTCCACGGTCCGGGTTCCCCCGTAGAAGTCGTAGCCCCACACCTCCCGTAGCAGGCGCGCCCGGGAGAACACCCGCCCGGTGTTCTGGGCCAGGAACCGCATCAGCTCGAACTCCTTATACGTGAGGTCCAACGGCCGGCTCCCCACGGCGACCTGATACGTCTCCACGTTGATCGTCACCGGCCCCAGGCGGACCACCGCCTCGCCTGTCTCCCCTCTGCGGGCCAGGAGCATGGCCAGCCGGAGTCTGAGTTCCTCTTCGGAGCAGTCCCGGTGGACGAAGTCATCCGCCACCTCGTGCCATGGGAACCGGCCGAGCGCGCCCCGGGGAAGGACGGCGACGACGCCGACGGGCGAGCCGGCGGCGGCGAGCGCCGAGAGGACCCTGAGGCACGTTTCCGGGTCCACTTCAGCGTCGGCCACCACCAGATCGGGGGCCAGGTCCGGGAGCCGGACCAGGGCTTCCGGGGACAGCGGCTCCGCTTTGAGGTCTGCCCCCAGCGTGGCCGCTGCCGGTAAGACCTCGTGGGGAGGGCGGTCGGTGAGGAACAGGATGCGGCGCACCGGCAGCGAGGTTAGCAGGCCCCCGGGAGGCTCCGGGGGGGTAGCTCGCCGGGAAGCGCACGGCATCGAGCGGGACAGCGAGCGGACCCCCGGCTCCGGACAGAATGCGACAAGAGGGGTGCGGTAGGCTCGACCCATGTCCCCGGTGGCGCTCCTCTCGCAGCGTTTCGGCGCGGCGGCATCGCCGTTTGCGGTGCACACCGGGGACGACGTCCGCTTGGTGGGAACCCGGCTGGGGACCGGCCCGCCGCTGGTTCTGTGTCACGGTTTCTTCGGCTGGCATCGCAAGCCCCGGATCGCGGCCATGGCGCTGGCGCTCTCCCGGTGGTTCATGGTCTATGCGTTCGACTTCCGAGGGCACGGTCGCAGCGGCGGGCTCTGCACCTACGGAGACCTCGAGTACCTGGACGTCGACGCTGTCGTCCGCCTCGCCACAGAGGAAGCGAGAAGCCCCATCGTGACCGTGGGGATCTCCATGGGGGGCATCGCGGTGATCCGTCACGCCGCCCTGCGAGGCGGCCTGGACGCGGTCGTGGCCATCTCCACCCCCGCCCGCTGGAACGGACACGGCTCTCGAGCAGTGAAGAGGATCCGGCGGATGACAGACACGCGCGGAGGCCGCCGGCTCGCCGGCCTCCTCGGCGTGCGGCTCTCGGAGACCTGGAGCGACCCGGAGGATCCCGAGGCCCTGGTGGGCCGGATCGCCCCCACCCCGCTGATCCTGGTGCACGGGCGGGACGATCATTTCTTCGACGAGGACGAGGCGTGGCGGCTCTTTCGCCGGGCCGGCCAGCCGAAGCGGCTCATGTTGGCCCGCCGGTTCGGGCATGCCGAGGACGGCCTCACCCCCGCGCTCGCCGAGCTGCTGGCGCGGCGAGTCATGGATGCCCTGGGTCGCCCCTTCCCCGAGGAGCCATCGGACCCGGGACGGTCCCGTCTCACGGAACCCGGCCCATCCCACGTTCCATCCACGTGAGGCCGCCACCGTTCCAGGTGTTCCTGGACGCTCACCGCGAGGACGTCTTCCGGTTCCTCCTGTACATGGTGGGGCCGGGGGAGGCGGAGGACTGCTTCCAGGAGACGTTCCTTGCGGCGCTCCGGGCGTACCCGAGGCTGCGCGACGCCTCGAACCTCAATTCGTGGGTTCTGACCATCGCGCACCGGAAGGCGCTCGACGCGCATCGGGCCCGGCGACGTCGCCCCGAGCCCGTGGAGGCCGTTCCGGAGGCCGCTTCGGAAGGCTCGCTCGACGGCCAGGTCCCCGATCCGGAGCTGTGGGAAGCCGTGCGCGGGCTGCCTCCCAAGCAGCGAGCCGCGGTGGTCCACCGGTTCGTCGCCGACCTCGCGTACCGGGAGATCGCCCGGGTGATGGGGACGACGGAGGAGGCAGCTCGCCGTAACGTGCACGAGGGTGTGACGAAGCTGCGGGAGGTGTGGAAGGCATGAAGGAGGTTGAACGGGCGCTAGCAGGGGCGTGGAGCGGAACGGCCGATGCCGCCCGGGTAGCGGCCCGGCGAGTGGCCGAGCGGGCCGCAGCAGAAGGGCTGGCGGATGTGGCGTACGGGTGGGCCGATTCGCCGTTCGGCGAGCTGCTGGTCGCGGCCACGGCGCGAGGTCTCGTCCGGCTCGCCTACGAGCACGAGCAGCACGAGCACGTGCTCGAGGAGCTGGCCGAATCCATCTCTCCCCGTGTCCTGGAGGTGCCCGGGCGGGTCGACGAGATTCGGCGGGAGCTGGAGGAATACTTCGTGGGCCGGCGCCACCGGTTCGACGTCCCGGTGGATTGGGCCCTCGTGACGGAGGGGTTCTCCCGGCGAGTGCTCCGGGCCACCGCCCAAGTGCCCTTCGGCCGGGTCACCACATACGGTGACGTGGCCCGAAAGGCCGGAAGCCCCCGGGCCGCCCGAGCCGCCGGAAACGCCCTGGGGTCCAACCCGATCCCGATCGTGGTCCCGTGCCACCGGGTGATCCGCTCCGGGGGCGACCTCGGCGGCTACGGGGGCGGTCCCGAGCGGAAGTCCTTCCTCCTCCACCTCGAGGGCGCGGTCGACTGAACGATCGACGGAACGGGGGTCCGGGGGGAGTAGCTCGCCCAGAGCGGCTGAACGATGGGTCGGTAGGCGAGCGGTCCCCCCGGAGCGAAGGGTAGCCTGCCCGGGTGAGAAAGGCCCTCCTGGTCCTCGCTGTCCTGGCTGTTCTCGCGGTCGGCGCGGACCTGGTGATCGGAGCCGTCGCCGAAGCCAGGCTCGCCGAGCGGGCGCAGAAGCGGCTGGGCCTCGCGGAGCGGCCCGAGGTAGATCTGAAGGGCTTCCCATTCCTGCTTCATGCCCTCAGACGGCGGTTCCCCGAGGTGTCGGTGGAGGTCCGAGACCTGCGGGTCGAGGGGCTCGCCATCGACCGGTTCGTCCTGCGGCTCCGCGACGTTCGTTTCGGTTCGACCGCCGCAATCGCCGGAGGTGGCGGCGGTCTTTCGGCGAGGGAGGGTCGGGGCACGGTCGAGGTCACGGAAGCGTCCCTGCGTACTTTCCTGGAGCGACACGACGTGCCGTTCAGGGTCGAGCTCCTCGGTTCGTCCCGCGCCCGAGTCTCCGGAACGGCTTCCGCCTTGGGGATCGAGGTCGAAGCTTCTGCCGAAGGACAGCTCACCCTGACCGACGGATCGGTCGAGTTTCGGCCGGAGAGCATCGAGGTCGGCGATGGCATCGAGGTGCCCGCCTCGTCGCTGGCCTTCCAGGTCGAACTCCCCGCTGCTTTGCCAGGGCTGGTCTACGAGAGCATCACCGTCGAGCGCGCCCGGGTCGTCCTGTCGTTCCGCATGCGTGCGGCCGCCCTGCCGCTCTGACTCGTTCGTGCGCTCCATCCGTCCGGCGCGCTTCGTCCTCCGGTGGCCCAGCGGATATGCTCGTCCCCCGTCCGAAGGAGCCCATGCCGAGCGACACGATTCCGGCTCACGGCGGCGAGCTGGTCGACCTGGTGGTTACAGGCGACGAGGCCGCTATCCTGGCAGCAGACGCCGAGCATCTCCCGAAGATCGCCCTCGGCCGGCGGGAGGCGTCCGACCTCGAGATGCTCGCGGTCGGAGCCCTGTCGCCGCTGCGCGGCTTCATGGTGGAGAAGGACTACCGCTCGGTGATCGAGGAGATGCATTTGGCGTCGGGTCCGATCTGGAGCATCCCCATCACACTGTCGGTGGACGAGGACGACGCCAAACGCCTCGGAGGGGCGAGCGCAGCCGCCGTCACCGTCGGGGGCAGCCCCGCGGCCGTGATCCAGATCGAGGAGATGTACCGGCGCGACCGAGAAGCGGAGTCGCAGTCGGTTTTCCAGACGCTCGAGTCCGCTCACCCGGGGGTGCGCGCCCTCCACCAGGCCGGAGACTGGCTGGTCGGGGGAACTCTCCGGGTGTTCCGGGTGCCCGCGCACACCACGTTCAGTGAGTACCGAATGACCCCGGTGGAAACCCGCCGCGCGTTCCGGGAGCGTGGGTGGCGCCGCGTGGTCGGGTTCCAGACCCGAAACCCGGTGCACCGAGCCCACGAGTACATCCAGAAATGCGCCCTCGAGGTGGTCGACGGGCTCCTCCTCCATCCTCTCGTAGGGGAGACCAAGGAGGACGACGTGCCGGCCGACGTCCGGATGCGGTGCTACGAGGTGCTGCTCGGCGAGTACTACCCGCCGGAGCGGGTGCTGCTGGCGGTGTTCCCCGCGGCCATGCGGTACGCGGGGCCGAAGGAAGCCGTCTTCCACGCCATCCTCCGGAAGAACTACGGCTGCACGCACTTCATCGTCGGTCGCGACCACGCTGGGGTGGGAGACTTCTACGGAACTTTCGACGCCCACCGGATCTTCGATGGCATCGACCCTGACGACATCGGCATCACCCCGCTCTTCTTCGACCACGCCTTCTGGTGCCATCGCTGCGAAGGAATGGCCACCGGGAAGATCTGCCCGCATGGTGACGAGGACCGCCTGATCCTCTCGGGGACAAAGGTCCGGGAG
>DASYVD010000032.1:0-12177 GCA_036000545.1 Actinomycetota bacterium
CCGACCGGGGCCCCCTGGGAAAGCTGTAAGGCAACTGGGCGCACCTGGTCGTACGGTCGGGACAGCTAACTGGCTGTGCGGGCGGGGAGGCTCGGAAAGCCCCAAAGCCCAACGAAAGGGGCTACCGGAAGGACGCGCGAACCCGGCTGCGGCGCAAAGGTTGCTCGGAGCATCTGGCCCGAGGGGCTGAAGGTGGCCGACGGAGCCGTGAGGTTCGCCTCACGGAACCGGCGGCGAGCCGGAAGTCCCTCGGGCCTTTCCTATACTCTTGGCGCACCAGGCTGGCACACCGACGTCGACGGGGGATCGGGGTGGTGCCTCGCCCAGAGCGGCAAGAGTCGTCGGACGACCCGGCGAGCGGACCCCTGAGATAGACAAGGAAGAGCGATGCCGGGCAAAGTGCTTATGGTGATCGACACTCAGGAGGGCTTCACGCGCCAGGGCAACCTCGCCAGCGACACGTGCACGGCGGCCATCCCCCGGATCCGGGCCATCGTGGAGGAGGAGGGGACGGCGGGAACCGCGGTCATCTTCACCAAGGACAGCCACCGTGAAGGTGACCCCGAGTTCGAGATGTTCCCCCCGCACTGCATCGTCGGAACCCCGGAGCACGAGCTGGTCGAGGAGCTCCGGGAGTTCGAGCCGGACGCCGCCGCGGTGATCCAGAAGACTCGTTATTCAGCCTTCCACGAGACCGAGCTGGACCAAGTGCTCAAGGAGCTGGGTCCCGACGAGGTCCACGTGATCGGTCTGTGTACCGACATCTGCGTCCTGCACACGACGGCGGACCTCCGCAACCGCGACTTCGCCGTGGTCGTGCACAGGGAAGGGGTGGAGACGTTCGACGCGCCGGGGCACGGGAACGAGGACGTGAACCGCTGGGCGCTGTCGCACATCGAGGGGATCCTCGGAGCGCGGGTGGTCTGATCGGGTGAGCGGACCGCTGTTCCGGGCGCCGGTGCTGTGGGTCGCCAACTCACCCATCGTGCGGCGCATGGCGACCGGCGCAGGGCCCGGGCGACGGCTGGCCCTCCGGTTCGTGGCCGGCGAGACGCTCGATGACGGCATGCGAGTGGCGAGGCAGCTCAACGCTCGAGGCGTGGGCGCCATGCTCGACCATCTCGGCGAGAACGTCACGTCGGCCGATCGAGCGTCCGCCGCGGCCGATGGGTACGTCTTGGCGCTCAAGCGCCTCGGCGAGGAAGGCCTCACCAACGCGAACATCTCGGTGAAGCTGACGCAGCTCGGTCTCGACGTGTCCGAGGAGATCTGCCAGGAGAACTCCCATCGGGTGCTGGAGGCCGCAGGCGAGCTCGGGACGCTGGTCATGATCGACATGGAATCCTTCGAGTACGTCGACCGGACCCTCTCCATCTACCGGATGCTCCGGAAGGACCATCCGGGCGTCGGCGTGTGCGTCCAGGCCTACCTGTATCGGTCGGCGGACGACGCTCGAGCCCTCGCCGCGGAGGGCACCACGGTCCGGGTCTGCAAGGGCGCGTACTTGGAGGCCCCGACGGTGGCGTTCCCGCGGAAGGCCGAGGTGAACCGGAGCTACGCACGGCTCGCCGCAACCCTCCTCGCGTCCGGGTGCGTCGTACACATCGCGACGCACGACGAGCGGTTGATCGGCGGCGCTCTTCGGTTCGTGGAACGCCGGGGGATCCCGACCAGTCGCTTCGAGTTCCAGATGCTCTACGGGATCCGACGGGATCTCCAGGAACGACTCGTGCGGGCAGGGTTTCCCGTGCGCGTGTACGTGCCCTACGGGGGCCAGTGGTACCCGTATCTCACCCGCAGGCTAGCGGAGCGTCCGGCGAACCTATGGTTCCTGGCCAGCAACCTGATTCGGAGAGGCGGATGAGGACGATGGGGCCACGGTCGTGAACGCCCGACGGGTCGCCTTCCTCGGGGGCGGCAAGATGGGAGAGGCCCTGGTGTCCGGGCTCATCCGGTCGGCGGGCCGATCCGTCGAGGAGATCATGGTGTCGTGTCGGCGGGAGGAGCGGGCCCGGGAACTGGCCGAGAGATACGCGGTGTCGACGACGCTCTCCAACCCCGAGGCGGCCGGCTGGGCCCAGACCCTCGTCCTCACGGTCAAGCCGCAGGACATGGATGAGCTGCTGGCCCAGGTGGGCGGGCACGTCACCTCGGACCACCTTGTGATCAGCTTCGCCGCCGGGATCCGGACCACGCTGATCGAGTCTCGCGTGCCCGACGGCGTCCCGGTGATCCGCGTGATGTCCAACGTGCCGGTCCTTGTCGATGAGGCCATGTCGGTGATCAGCCCGGGAGCGCACGCCGAGGACAAGCACCTGGCGGTGGCGGAGGAGCTGCTGGGCTCGGTGGGGAAGGTGATCCGGCTGCCCGAGAAGGACCAGGACGCCGTCACCGCGACGTCGGGGTCCGGCCCCGCCTACTTCGCCCTCCTCGCGGAGGCCATGATCGACGCGTGCATCTTGCTCGGGCTGTCTCGCGACGTGGCCACGGAGCTCATCGTCCAGACCATGCTGGGAACGGCGAAGATGCTCCGGGACACGAAGGCCCACCCGGTGGAGATCCGGGAGATGGTGACCTCACCCGGAGGAACGACCATCTCCGCCATCCGGGAACTCGAGCAGGCCGGTGTCCGGGCGGCGTTCCTCAATGCCATCGAGGCCGCTCGCAGGCGGAGCACGGAGCTCGCCAGAGGGGGAGAGACTGGGGAAGGGCCGTCGTGAGATCAGCGCCAGAGGATGGCGGATCAGGGGGTCCAGGGGGGCAGCAACCCCGGGAGGCGAAGCCGAGCGGAATCAGGCTGCTTCATTCCCCCTGGCCGAAGGACGTTGCCGAAGGCAACGAAGTGAGGAGAACTGAATAGTGGGCAGGGGCGACCGGAACAGGGTCCGATGGGCCAGCGACCGCAAGAGGAAGAAGAAGGCCCGCGAGAAGCGCAGGGCCGCCGAGCGGCCCGGCGCTCGCAAGGGCCGATCCTGACACGCGACGCGTGGAGGAGGTAGACGGATGTTCCCGTTGTCGAAGGGAAGGGTGGCTCGGCAGGCGCACGTGGCCTTGCCCGACGGGACCTACGAGGAGGAGCACGGGCGAGAGGCGTTCGAGGGACGGGCGTCGCACCTGTACCGGAGCCATCCCCCGACGGCGTGGATCCGGATCGAGGGCGACCTCCGCCCCGGGGCCTACGACCTGAATGGGTTGAAGTCGCCCGACCAGGCCGACGCGGCCGCGGAGTGGCAGCGCATCCTGTGGAACGACGACGTTGCCGTCTACGTCTCCCGGCTTTCGGGGCCGATGCCGCACTTCCTGAGGGACTCAGATGGAGACCTCTGCTACTTCGTCCACAGAGGCGAGGGGACCCTCGAGACCGACTACGGGCCCCTGCGGTTCCGTTCCGGGGACTTCCTCATCCTGCCGAAGGGAACGACGCACCGAATGGTCCCCGATTCGGACGACAACTTCTTCTACGTCGTCGAGGGTCGCGGCGAATACGGGGTACCGGAGAAAGGGCTCCTCGGCAAGCACGCCTTGTTCGATCCCGGTGTGCTCGAGACCCCCGAGCCCGAGCCTCACGACGAGCAAGGCGAGTTCACCGTCAGGGTGAAGCGCGACCACCGCTACACCACCTTGGTGTATCCATTCCACCCCCTCGACGTGGTGGGATGGCAGGGCGACCTATGCCCGATCCGCCTCAACGTCGAGGACTTTCGTCCGGTGGTCTCCCCCCGGTACCATCTGCCACCGTCGGTCCACGTGACGTGGAAGAACGAAGGCTTCGAGATCGGCACCTTCGCTCCCCGGCCGACGGAGACCGGCGACCCGGACGCCCTGCGGGTGCCGTTCTTCCACTCGAACATCGACCGGGACGAGGTCCTCTTCTACCACCGCGGGCAGTTCTTCTCCCGGGCCGGGATCGGGGAGGCGTTCATCACCCACCATCCCCAGGGGCTCCACCACGGCCCGCAGCAGGCGGCCATCGAGGCGTCGAAGACGAAGGAGTTCGCCGACGAGTACGCCATCATGGTCGAGGTCGAGAGGCCGTTGGAGCGGGACGAATCTCTGGTGGCGGTCGAGATCGAGGGATACGCGACCTCCTGGGCCCGCGGCCTGGGGTTGATCGACTGAGGGACTACCGGTCCGTCCGGGGAACGGACCCCCATTGAGGTTGGGTCGCTGATAGCCCGTGCGGGCCATTTTTCGGCACTCCGAACGGCCCCGGTATTCCCTTCCCCCGTTCCGAAGCGTATGGTTCCCCGCATCATGCGCGGGCCCCCGACCCTTTGCCGCCGACCGTACGGGCGGCGCTCGAAGCGTCGGCGACTGGCCCGACATGCCATCCGTGCCCCTCGCCGCCGGCTGCCCCAGCGCAAGCTGATCTGATCAGCTCGCCAGATGGGCGCTCCCGACCCCTCCGGGCGCGGTGTCTCGGGTTCCTCACCGGCGGAAGATCTCGTAGACCGCTCCCTGGTCGAGCGATACCACGAACAGCTTGCCGACCGGCCCAGTCTCGATGTCGGTGATGATCCCGAAGTCCCTCCCGATCAGCAGGCTCTCGCTCTCCGTCATCTCGTGGAACGTCACGTTGTCGGCGACCCTGTCCTCGAGCCTCAGATCGTCGACCGCGATCTTCTTTCGGTTACCCGTCAAGTCGAAGCGGAACAGTGGTCCGCCCAGCGGTTCCGGCACCGCGAAGCCAACGAACAAGTCGCCGGCGAACTGCGGGCCCAGGCCGCGGCCAGGCACGAATCCGATTCCCGCCGGGGCCAGCACGTGCTTCCAGCTGAACTCGGGGTCGCTGTAGCGCGAGCCCGGCAAGGCGAACAGGCGCGAGAGCGCCTCCTCCGGGGTGTTGGCGATGCGCTCGGGCCCCCACCGGAACTGCTGCAAGTTCGGGAAGTCCTCGTGGTGGAGTGAGGTGGTCTCGATCGACTTGTACTCGGCGATCCGGCCCACCGGCCCGGCGATCTGGATCCAGCCACTGTTCATGCCCCGCTCGACCAGGTTGATCTCGTCGAACGCATCCTCCCCATTCTCCTGAGCCCACAGGCCTCCCGAGACCGGATCGAAGGCCATGCCGAAGCTGTTGCGGATCCCATACGCGAAGACCTTCTGAACGTTTGCTCCTGGCTCTCCGCCCATGGCCGATCCGACGTCGAAGAACGGGTTGTCTGCGGGCGCGGTTCCGTCGTCGCCCAGGCGGAGGATGACCCCGGAGAGGTGGGCATTGTCCGGCTCCGGACCGCCGAACTGGTCGTCGGGACTTCCGTCCCCCAAGGGCCCCTGTCGGAGGTTCTGGAGCTGGCCGCGCCGGCCGAGGTCTCCGACGACGATGTAGAGCGTCCCGTCCGGCCCGAAGTCGATCACGCCGCCGTCGTGGTTCCCTCGAGGTGGCTGCCCCTCATCGCCTTGTCCCGGAGGCGCCGGGCCGCCATCCGATTGGAACGCCCGCAGCTGAATGATGTTCCGGTCGAAGGTGAGCATGGAGCCGTCCCACACGAACCGGTCGACCCGGTTGCCCAGGAGCGGCACCGCCAGGATGTCACCGGTGTCATCTCCGAGCATTGCCGTCTCGTCGCACCGCTCCGCAGGAGGGGTGAACGCGTCGGGCCCCGGGCCCGGCGTCCGGCAGCTCCAGTACAGGTACACGTAGTCGTTGCTCCGGAACTCCGGATGCAGGGCGATGCTCAACAGCCCTCGTTCCGAGGCGTTGTTCACCGCCAGATCGAGCACCGTTGCGGTCACCTGACCGCCCACCACTCGCAGGACGCGGCCGGTTTGCTTCTCGAGAACGAGCATGTCGCCGGGTCCGAGGAACGCCAGCCCGATCGGGGTGACGAGTCCGGTGGTCACCGTCCGGACCCCCAAGCGGGGATGGAGCATCTCGGGGCCGGAGACCTGGGATCGCGCGGGCGGTGACCCCGTTACCACGGAAAGCAGGGATAGGGTGGCGGCGAGAACCAGGACACGTCGCATGGAGCCCCCTCTCGGACGGCGGGCAACACCGGACGGACACCTGTTTCCTCCGGTAGTTCGCCGGCACGCCGACCGAGGTTCATGTCCGTGGCCCGCACCGGGTAGAAAGAGGTCATGCGCACACAGCAGCTTGGTTCGCAGGGGCCGGAGATCACGGTGGTCGGATTCGGGGCGTGGGAGGCCGGGGGAGACACGTGGGGCCCCAACCCCTCCGAGGAGCAGGTCATCCAGGCCATTCGGGCAGGCCTGGACGCCGGCATCGACTGGATCGATACGGCTGAGGTGTACGGCGACGGCACCTCCGAGGAGCTGGTCGGCCGGGCCATCAGCGGGCGGCGCGATGAGATCGTGCTGGCGACGAAGGTCGCGCCGCGCCCCGACGGTACCGGCTTCCGTCGCAACGAGGTCCGGGCGGCATGCGAGGGCAGCCTGAAACGGCTATCCACCGATCACATCGACCTCTACCAGCTCCACTGGCCGGACGATCGGGTACCGGTCGAGGAGACGTGGGAAGCCATGGCTGCGCTGGTCGACGATGGCCTGGTTCGAGCGATCGGGGTGTCGAACTTCGACCGAGAGCTCATCGAGCCGTGCGAAGCCATCCGCCACGTCGACTCTCTCCAGCCGCACTTCTCCATGCTGCGTCTCGAGAACCGCAACCTGATCAAATGGTGCGGTGAGCGCGGGACGGGCGTAGTCGCTTACGCGCCCTTGGGCTACGGCCTGCTCACGGGAGGGATCTCGGAGGACACGCGTTTCGATCCTCGCGACTGGCGGAGCCAGGGTGGGCGGATGTTTGCCCCCGGGAAGATAGAGCGGAGCCTGGCGGTTGTGGACGGTCTCCGGCCGATCGCGGAGCGGCTGGGGATCACCCTCGCGCAACTCGCCCTGGCGTGGACCTTCCACCAGCCGGGGGTGACGTCGGCTATCGCCGGCAGCCGCAACCCCGAGCACGTCCGGCAGAATGCCGCGGCCGGGGACGTCGAGCTCGAGGAGGCCACGCTGGCCGAGATCGAGGAGCTCCTGCCGCTGGGCCCGGACTTCGGATAGGCGGATCTCGGCTCGGCCCGGGAGGCGGAGGAGGGGGCGATGGGGGGATGGGAATCGCTCGGCGGCGAGCTGCGGTCGGGAGCTGCCGCTGCATCATGGGGAACGTTCGAGACCCAGGTCTTCGCCCTCCTCGCCGATGGCGCCTTGTGGAACCGGTACTGGGACGGGGAGCGCTGGCACGACTGGGAGTCGCTGGGCGGAACTTTCACCGGGCAGCCGGCAGCCTCCGCCCGGGACGCCGATCGGATCGACGTGATGGCTGTGGGGGAGGATGGTCTGGTTCACCGCCGGTGGTGGGACGGTACGGAGTGGGTGCCGTGGCGGGAGATTCCCGACTCTCCGCTCGACGCTCGAGCGGTGGCGTGCTCATGGATCGGGGACCGCCTGGACGTCTTCGTCTGGGGAGGGGACGGCGAGCTCTGGTACGCGGCGCTGTCAGCCTGACCGAGCTGGCCTCAGTCCCACCCGGTTCCTGAGCACACCGATCGCGTCCGCTTCGAGCTCGACCACTGCCCCCGGCCACAGGAACTTCCCGAGGTCCAGTCCGCATCCTCCGCCGAATGTCCCCGAGCCGTACACGTCTCCCGGCCAGACGTCCTCACCCTGGGAGACGTGGGCGATCATCTGGGGGAACGTCCACCGGGCCCCGCTCAGGCTCCCCTCCGACCACACCTCGCCGTCCACCCGAGCCACCAACTCGAGCCTGCGCGGATCGATCTCGTCCGCGGTGACGATGCATGGGCCGAGCGACGTGGCGAAGTCCTTTCCCTTGGCCGGGCCGAGCCGGGCGGACATCTCCTTCCGCTGGATGTCGCGGGCGGACCAATCGTTCATGAGGGTGTACCCGAAGACCAGGGCCGCGGCCTGGTCCTCGTCGAGGTCTCGCCCCCGCCCCCCCAGGACGCAAGCCACCTCGAGCTCGTAGTCGAGCTCTTCCGTATAGGGCGGCCACGGCACGACCTCGTCCGGGCCGAACATCGAGCGGTGGTTGCCCTTGTAGTACACGGGCATCTCGTACCAGGCTTCCGGCACGGGCTCGCCCCGACGGGCGGACCCCGCCTTCACGTGATCCTCGAAGGCCAGGAAGTCCCGGAGGGAGGCCGGAAGCACCGGGACCAGAAGGGCCGCATCGGCCACGCCGTGGCGGCCGGCCTCCTCGCGCTCGAGGGCCAACCGCGCGGCGTCGAGCGTCCCGGGCCCCGCCGCCACCAGCGCTTCCATGGACGTGGGGAAGGTCGGATGGCCGACCAGGGACGGCAGGTCGAGCACCCGATCGCCGACCAGAGCGCCGAGACGCCGAGAGCCGCCTCGGGTGTAGGTGACCAGCCGCACCAGGTCTACGCCGAGCGGGCCTTCTCCAGGTTGTCAACCCCCAAGACCAGCTGGCCCCGGGCCGTCAGGTACACGAGATCGATGTTCACGCCGGCGTCGGCCATCCGCCTGGCGATCGCCCCAAGCTCTCCAGGCTTGTCCGTGACGTCGAGGATGACCACGTCTCGTTCGCCGGTGACGCTGAGCCCCGCGCCCTCGATGGCCTTCCGGGTCGCGGTGGCGTCCTCCACGAGGATGTGCAGGGTCGCCCGCCCCCCGACGGGGAAGCCGCACCCCCCATCGATGTTGATCCCGGCGTTGCCGAGGGCCTCCCCCAGGTCGGCAAGGGTCCCAGGCCGGTCCTCGAGCTCGACCGCGAGGTCCTTCGCCATAACGCCTCCTTTCTCCTGTTCGACCTGTTGATAGTCCTGTCAGCGGCCGAGCGCAACCCGGGGCGGTGCCCCGCCGCCCGCGAGTAGGATTGGCGCAGCGCAGGCACAGGGGTAAAGGAGGAACCATGGCGGACGAGTACCTCAACTACATCGGCGGAAAGTGGGTGCCGGCCACCTCCGGCCAGACGTTCGAGTCCCGGAACCCAGCCGACCGCGACGAGATTCTTGGAGTCTTCCCACGCAGCGTGGCCGAGGATGTAGGCAGGGCCGTGGAGGCTGCCAGGGACGCGTACCGCGACTGGATGGCGACCCCGGTTCCGAAGCGCGCCGACCACCTTCTTCGGGCGGGCCTGATCTTCGAACAGCGCAAGGAGGAACTCTCCGAGCTCATGACCCGTGAGATGGGCAAGACGCTCAAAGAAAGCCGGGGCGACGTCCAGGAGGCCATCGACTTCTGTTTCTACATGGCGGGGGAGGGCCGCCGGTTCTTCGGCCAGACCATGCCTTCCGAGCTGGCCAACAAGTTCTCGATGACGGTCCGCCACCCGATCGGGGTCATGGGGCTGATCACGCCGTGGAACTTCCCGATGGCCATCCCGAGCTGGAAGATCGTCCCGATGATCGTGTCCGGGTGTACCGGCGTGTTCAAGCCCGCCGGGGACACGCCGCTTCTGGCCACCCTTCTCGTGCAGGTTTTCGAGGAGGTCGGCCTGCCGCCCGGGGTGCTGAACTTGCTCCACGGCCACGGAGAGGAGGCCGGGGCGCCGCTCGTGGAGCACCCTGACGTCCGTGGCGTCTCGTTCACCGGCTCGCTTGAGGTGGGACGGATGATCAACGAGACGTGCGGCCGCCTGATGAAGCGATGCTCGCTCGAGTTGGGATCGAAGAACGTGCTCATCGTGATGCCCGACGCGGACCTGGACGTGGCCGTGGAGGCGGCCGCGTGGGGGGCCTTCGCCACATCGGGGCAGCGGTGCACGGCCACTTCCCGGCTCGTGGTTCACGACGCCGCCCGCAAGGACTTCACCGATGGCCTCGTGGAGCGGGTATCGAAGATGAAGGTCGGCAGCGGCCTCGATCCCGACGTGGAATTGGCCCCCGTCATCAACGAGGAGCAGAAGAGGCGGGTCCTCGAGTACATCGAGATCGGCAAGCAGGAGGGAGCGAAGGTCCTCACCGGTGGCAACGAGCTCACCGGGGACGGCTTCGACAAGGGCAATTTCATCGCCCCTACCGTCTTCGACGACATGACCCCCGACATGCGGATCGCCCAAGAGGAGATCTTCGGCCCGGTGACCGGAATCATCCGTACGGATGACGTCGACGAAGCCATCCGCATCGCCAACTCAACCCAGTACGGGCTGTCGGCGTCGATCTACACGCACGACATCACCAACGTGTTCAAGGCGATCCAGGGGCTCGAGTTCGGGATCGTGTACATCAACGCCCCCACCATCGGCGCCGAGATCCAGTTGCCGTTTGGTGGCATGAAGAGCACCGGGAACGGCCATCGGGAGGCTGGGCCCCAGGCTCTCGACGAGTTCACCGAGTGGAAGGCCATCTCGGTGGACTTCTCCGGGAAGGTCCAGAAGGCCCAGGGGATCGACTGAGCCGCTCGTGACCGAGCGCCGGCTGGTCTCGTCGGGCTCGCCGTACGAGCCAGTGCTTGGATTCTCCCGAGCCGTGGCCGTGGGCCCGCACGTCTTTGTCGCCGGAACGGCGCCGATCATGCCCAACGGCGCGGATCCGCCGACCGACGCGTACGCTCAGACTCGGCGGTGCCTGGAGATCGTCACGACCGCTTTGCGGGAGGCGGGCGCTGGTCTCGAGCACGTGGTCCGGACCCGCCTGTATCTGACCCACCGCGAGGACTTCGACGAGGTGGCCCGGGCGCATGGAGAGGTGTTCGCGGACATCCGGCCGGTGAACACGGCCATCGTGGTGAGCGGGTTCATCGATCCCCGCTGGCTCGTCGAGATAGAGGCTGAGGCGCTGCTCACCGAATCGCACCCGTGAGTGGCAAGGTCGAACTGGTCTACGGACCGGAGCTCTTGACCTACGACCACGGCCCGCAGCACCCTCTCCGCCCGCTCCGGGTCCTGCTCACCCGGGAGCTGATCGCCGCGTATGGGCTGCTCGACGCGGAAGAGGTCACCGAGACGACGCCTCGCCCGGCCACCGACCAGGAGCTCCAGCTGGTCCACACGGAGCGCTACGTCGACGCGGTCAAACGAGCGGGTGAGCTCACACCGGGGGAGCTCCGGCAGTTCGGGTTCGGTCCGGGAGACAACCCCACCTTCCCCGGGATGCACGAGGCCTCCGCCCACGTGGCCGGCGCCTCATTGGTGGCCGCGGAAGCCGTCCACTCCGGCCGGGCGGAGCATGCCTTCAGCCCCGCCGGTGGGCTGCACCACGCCATGCCCGAGCGGGCCTCGGGGTTCTGCGTGTACGACGACCCGGCCATCGCCATGGCCTGGTTGCTGGGGCAAGGCGTGGAGCGGGTGGCCTACGTGGACGTTGACGTTCATCACGGCGACGGCCCGCAGACCATCTTCTACCGGGACTCCCGGGTCCTCACCATCTCGATACACGAGAGCGGTCGGTTCCTGTTCCCCGGCACGGGGTTCGTGGAGGAACGGGGCGACGGCGGGGCCGCAGGCACCAAGGTCAACGTGCCCCTTCCGCCGTACACGTCCGACGACTCCTGGCTCGAGGCCTTCCACCAGGTGGTGCCGCCGCTGGTCGGGCGGTGGAAGCCTGACGTGCTCGTCACCCAGCTCGGTTGCGACACTCACCACACGGATCCTCTGGCCCATCTGAACCTCTCGACCCGCGCGTACCGCGAGGCAGCCATAGGGCTGCACGGGCTGGCGCACGATGCGGCCGGGGGTCGGTGGCTCGCCACCGGCGGCGGGGGATACCAGTGGGCCCGGGTCGTTCCCAGGGCGTGGACGATCTACTTCGCGGAAATGGCGGGTCGGGAGATTCCCGACGAGATCCCAAACGCGTGGCGGTCGCTGGCGCGGGAGAAGGCGGGCCATCCGGTTCCCGGCCGGCTCTCGGAGCCCCCACCGCCGGGAGGCGACCACGCTGAGGTGGAGTCCATCCAGGAGCAGGTGGGGCGGGCGGTGCTGGACCTCGGCAAGTCCTCGGGCGAGCCCACCTGATGAAAGTCACGAGCCGCGTCTGAACCCTCGTCAGCGCCGAGCGGCTTCCCGATTTGCCGTTGCGGTCGGGACGCGCGGTAAGCGTTGGGACCGAGATCGCTCCCTGATGGGGTGGAGGATGCGACGGAGACCGACGGCGATCGTGCGGGGGCAGGGCTTCGAAGACCTGTACCGCAACGAGGGAGACCGACTCTGGCGAGCCGTGTTCGCCTTCGCAGGCGACCGGGGAGTGGCCGACGACGCCGTCTCGGAAGCCTTCGCCCAGTGCATCCGGCGAGGGACCGAAGTGC
>DASYVD010000033.1:0-19336 GCA_036000545.1 Actinomycetota bacterium
GACCGCCTTCGCCGGCGAATACGGCACGACCTTCGAGTCCGTGACGGACGCCCCGCCGTACGACCTGTCGAACGCCTACGAGATCGAGGTCGTCCCCACCCTCTTCCTCGTCGAGAACGGTGTGGTGACCGACGTGGCCGAATCGTGGGACCGGGAGGGCTGGAACCGATTGGGGACGCGGCTGGCCGGGGCGCTGGGCCAGTCCATCCCTCTCCTGTCGGAAGAGGGAGACGGGCTCCCGGTGTTCCGTCCCGGCTGAGGCTCCCGCAACGTCCGCTAGGCTGGCGGACTCCGCACCTGTCCCGAAACCGCCGTTCCCGCGCCGTGTCCGACGTTCAGCTCGGGATCAGGCCATCGCGGCCAGCAGCCGGGCAAGGGTTGGATGCAGCGGGAATGCCATGGCGCGGCGGCCGGTCTCGAGTGGATCCATGGATCCATCCTCGGTCACGATGGCAGTGAACGACTGAAGAGGCGCTCGCTCGAAGGGCTTGGGTGCCGGGAGGTCCGCCCCGATCAGCTTGGAGGATCCGGCCACCACGATGGCTGGACGCCCGGCGGCGATCGCGGCCTCGGCCAGACGGCGGGTGCCGACCTCGTTCACCACGCCGCCGGGCCCCACCGCATCGGCCCCGGTCAGGACGGCATCGACCCGAGCAGCGTGGTCGACGGCCTCGTGGTGCTCGACCACCTGAGCCTCGATGCCTCGTTCGGTGAGCCGGCTCGCGGTGAGCTCGCCCGCGCCGCCGGGCTCGGCCCTCGCGCACAGCGCTCGCACCCCGGCGGCGACCACGGCGGCGACCGCCGTCCCCGAGTAGGAGTGGACGAGGACGGTTCCGGAGAGGAGAGCCGCGGCCCTCGCGGCAACGCGTTTCTGCTCGGTGCCCAGCCGCCCGGCGAAGGCCCTGGCCGCCGCAGCATGGTCTGCGGACCCGAGGGCCTCGGAGCCCAGCCGCCAGAGCGGGGCCATCGAAGGGTGGCCGCGCACGAGCACCGCCACCGCCTCCTCCAGGTCGGAGCGGGGGAGAGCGGATAGGGCCTCGGCGGCCCGAAGGGCGATCTCCGAGGCACCGGACTGCCGGTCGCCGGCTGCTGCCCGTATGTCAGACATCCGGTCGCCCACAGGGACATCCTATGGACGTGAGTGGCTTTCTCGGACGAGTCGGACGAGCCCTGGCACGGATGGAGGAGCCGGGCCCGCCGCGGCTCGAGGTGCTGTGGCCCTACGCACCCGGGTCCCCGCAGCGCGTGGGTCTGGTCTCGGGATCCTTTGACCCCATGACCGTTGCGCACGCCGCTCTGGCGGATGCCTTGGTCCCCTCCACCGACTTGGTCCTGTTGATCTACTCTTCGCGGACCCTCCCCAAGGAAGCGGGCCCCGGCGGCGAGCTCGGAGAACCACTCCTCTCACCGAAGGACCGCGTGGCGTCCCTCCTCGCATACTGCCGTTCGCGGCGGCAGCTCGGGGTGGCCGTCGGCTCTCACGGTCTCTACGCCGATCAGGCCGAGGCCGCTGCGCGACTCGTTCCCCGCTCCGACCTCGTCTTCGGCGTGGGCTCTGACAAGCTGGCTCAGCTCGCCGATCCGGCCTGGTACGACAACCGGCAGGCGGCCCTGGACCGGCTGTTCAGGCTGTCCAGGGTGGCATACGCGGTACGCGAGGGAGGGGACGAGCGCCTGGCATCGGCATTGGCGCAGTTGGACCGGTGGAAGGACCGGATCGAACGGCTGGCCCTCCCGCCCGAGCTCGCCGGACTCTCCTCCCGAGGAGTCCGAGAGCAGGTGGCCCGGGGCCGCGACGTCGCGGACCTGGTTCCCCCCGAGGTCCGCCCGTTCCTGGAGCGCCGCTCACCCTAGCGAGGAAGGGGCCCGGCCTTACGCGGGACGGCGCTCAGAACGCTCGGGAACGCTCGATGCCGGCAGACGAACCCGGAACTCCGAGCCCCGGCCCAGCTCGCTGTCCACCTCGATCCGGCCGCCGTGCTGCTCGGCCACGTGCTTCGCGATCGACAGGCCCAGCCCTGTTCCTCCTGTCTCCCGTGAACGAGCTCGATCGACGCGATAGAAGCGTTCGAAGATCCGAGGCAGATCCCGCGAGGGTATCCCGATCCCCGTATCGCGAACGGCCAGCAACGCCTCTCCGTCGGAGGAAGCGACCTCCACCTCGACCCGACCACCGTCCGGTGAGTACCGGACGGCGTTGTCCAGAAGGTTCCGCACCAGGAGGGCCAGGTCACCCTGAGATCCGTGGACGATCACCGGATCGCTCCGGAGCTCGAGATTCACCCCGGCCCTTCCGGCATGGTCCCTGATGCGATCCATCTCCTCGGAGGTGAGCCGGTCAAGGCGCACGGTCGAGAGGCGTGGTCGTTCGGCTTCCAGCCGGGAAAGGTCGAGGAGGTCCGACACGATGCGGGAGAGCCGCAGGGCGTCCCGGTGAAGCTGCTCCGCGAACCGCCCGGCCGCTCGAGGGTCGTCCCGGGCCGCGTCGCGGATCGTCTCGGCAGCGGCCTGGATCGATGCCACCGGGGTTTTGAGTTCGTGGGAGGTGTTAGCCACGAAGTCCCTGCGCATCGCCTCGACCCCTCGGGCCTCCGTGACGTCCCTGAGGACGAGGAGGACGCGGCCGCCCGAGACGGGGACGGCGCTGCTGCGGAGGACGCGGGGCGGGAAGCCCGCTTCGAACTCGCCTTCCTGCAGGGCGCCGGAAGCCCGCACGTCCGTCACGAGCCCGCGGACGGCAGCCGGGAAGGCTCGCAGATCCGATGCTTTCCGGGCCACCAGGGCGCTCGCCGCGGGGTTCGCGTATCGCACCGAGCCGTCGCCTTCGACCAACACGACGCCCTCTTCCATGGCCAAGAGGATCAGATCTCGCGTCTCACTGGCCTGGCGGGTCTCCTGGACGGAGGCCCGAAGTCGCTCGCTCATCCGGTTGAGGCTGTCGGCAAGCAGTGCGAGCTCGGCGGGCCCCCCCAAGTGCACGGGGACGTGCGTGCCCCCCTCGGCCATGTCGGCGATCGAATCGCTCATCCCCCGGAGGCCGTGGGTGAGTCCGCGAGTCACGGCGTAGAGGGCGGCGAGCCCCACCAGCGCAGCTCCCAGGGCGCTGAGTGCCACCAGGAGGCGGACGCCGGTCAGCCGGTCCCGGGCGATGGCCACCCCAAGCAAGGCGAGCACCCCCAGGAGCGTGAGGGCGTACCAGGTGAGGAGCCGGCGGGGCAGGGAACGGGAAGCGGAGCGATCCTTCACGCCATTAGTGTAGGGGGGTCCGGGGGGAGTAGCTCGCCCGGAGAGCTCGGAGCGTTGAGCGAGAAAGCGGGCGGTCCCCCCGGCTAAAGGGGGGTCCGGGGGGAGTAGCTCGCCCGGAGAGCTCGGAGTGTTGAGTGGGAAAGCGAGCGGTCATCCAGGCTAAAGGGGGGTCCGGGGAGAGTAGCTCGCCCGGAGAGCCCGGAGTGTTGAGCGGGAAAGCGAGCGGTCCCCCCGGCTAAAGGGCGGCACGGGGGGGAGGGGGCTGGCAGCGGGGGCAGAAGTACGTGGTGCGGCCGCCGACGACCGTCCGGCGCAGTGGAGTGTGGCACCGGGGGCACCGCGCCCCCGGTGTCCCGCGTACCCGCATCCAGGGAGTGCGCATCCCGTCGTCGAACTCCTCGAGACCTGCCCGGAGCGTCCGCCGTAGCCCCGCGAACAGCTTGCGGCGTTCTTCCTCCGACAGGTCCTGGATCCGGCGAGCCGGGTGGATGCGAGCGCGCCACAGGGCCTCGTCTGCCAGCAGGTTCCCCACGCCGGCGAGGAGGGATTGGTCGATGAGCGCTGCCTTCACCCCTCCGCGGCGCCGGGCGAGGAGATCGTCGAAGGCCCGGCGGTCCAGCGCAAGGGCATCCGGTCCGAGCCCCGAGAGTATCAGCCTGACTTCCTCAGGGCCGTGAGCCAGCCACAGCCCTCCGAGCTTGCGCATGTTCCGGTACCTGAGCTCGCCGCGATCCAGCACGAAGATGAGGCGGTCGTGGCGATGCCGTCCGTCCTCGCTCTCCCCCCAGATGAGGTCGCCGGTCATCCCGAAGTGCAAGAGGACGGTGGGCCCGGACGTCCACGCGATCAGCCATTTGCCGCGCCGCTCGGGCTCGTCGAACCGATGATCCCGCAGGGCCTCGTCCAGCGTCGGCGCATCGGTGTTGCGGAGGATCCCCGAGTCGGTGACGATCACGCGCTTGACGTGCGCTCCCGCCGCGTGGTGGGCGAGGAACCGGCGATAGTGCTCGACGTCAGGGAGCTCGGGCAAGGCTCAGGAAGCCCGAAGCCGCTCCAGGAGGTCACGGACCCGCGACTCGATCTCGTCGCGGATGGCCCGCACCTCTTCCAGCGAGCGGCCGGTGGGGTCGGGGACCTCCCAGTCCTCGTACCGCTTCCCCGGGTAGTAGGGGCATTCGTCGCCGCAGCCCATGGTGATCACGACATCGGCTTCCTGAACGGACTCGTCGCGGAGGCCAGCCGGGCGTCGTCCGGTCAGATCGATCCCCCGTTCCCGCATGACTTCCGCCACGCCAGGGTGGATCTGTTCGATCGGCTGGGTGCCGGCGCTCTGGACCCGAACCGCGTCGCCGGCCAGGTCCTCGAGCAGAGCAGCGGCCATCTGGGAGCGCCCCGCGTTGTGGACGCACACGAACAGGACGCCGGGGAGCTCGCTGGTCATTCCACGAACTTGTAGCCCAGGCCTCGCACGGTCACCAGGTGCTCGGGGTGGTGCGGGTCGGTCTCGATCTTCTGGCGAAGCCTCTTGATGTGCACGTCCAGGGTCTTGGTGTCCCCGAAGTACCCCGGGCCCCACACAGTGTCGATCAGGAAATCTCTGGTCAGCAGACGGCCTGGTCGGCGCAGGAACGTCTCCAGGAGCTCGAACTCCTTGGGTGGCAGGTCCGTTGGTGTTCCTCGGATCCGGACCTCGTGGCGGGCCACGTCCATCTCGATGGGGCCTCCCACTACGACTTCCTCCAAGACCGAGGCCCGGCCGATCCCGGCCCGACGGAGGTTGGCCCGAACTCGGGAGACGAGTTCCCTCATCGAGAACGGCTTGGTGACGTAGTCGTCGGCCCCGAGCTCCAAGCCGGCCACCTTGTCGGCCTCCGTGTCCTTGGCGGTGAGCATGATCACCGGCACGTCGGACTCCTGGCGGATGATGCGACACACATCCAGGCCGGAAAGCCGGGGCAGCATCAGGTCGAGGATCACGAGCGAAGGGCGCTCCGCACGGAATCGATCAAGCCCCCGTTCGCCGTCGTCCGCCCCGATGACATCGAACCCCTCACGCTCCAGGTTGTAACGAACCGTCTCGGCGAGAGACCGCTCGTCCTCGATGATCAGGATGCGGGCGGACTCACTCGTCATCCTCGGCGCCCGGGTGAGAGGCGTCGGTGAACTCTCGGAACTCACCGGTCAAGAGGAACGCCACCTGCTCGGCGACGTCCACCGCGTGGTCTCCTACCCGCTCCAGCTGCCGAGAGACCACCATCATGGCCGCGGCCCACTCGATCAGGTCGTGCTCAAGCCCACACGCGGCCACCTCCCGGTACATGCCCCGGTTCAGCCGGTCCACCGGCTCGTCCATGTCCGGAAGCCTCAGCGCGAGCTGGAGGTCGCGGCGAGCGAAGGCCTCCATCGCCGCCCGGATCATGGGGCGCACCACGTCGGCCATCTCCTGGAGATGGGAGAGGATGGTCGGGTTGGTGGGAAGGTGCCGGGTGAGTTGAGACATCTTGGCGATGTTCACGGCCATGTCCCCGATGCGCTCCAGGTGGAAGTTCACGTGGAGGATCACCGACATCAGCCGGAGGTCCGTGGCCACGGGGGTCTGAAGGGCCATCACCTCCAGCCATCGCCGCTCCACGGAGATGTAGAGCTCGTCGAGTTCGTCGTCACCGGCGATGACCTCGTCGGCCTTGGCTGGGTCACGTTCCATGAGCGCTTCCATCGCCCGGGTCAGGGCCCGCTCGGCGAGCTCGCCGCATCGATGGATGTCGTCCTCCAGGGTGGCGAGCTCCTCGTGGAAGCGGCGCCGAGCCTCCTGCTGCGGACGTGGGTCGGCCATCAGCCGAACCGTCCGGTGATGTAGGCCTCGGTTCGAGGGTCCGACGGGTTCGTGAAGACCACCTCGGTGCGATCGTACTCGGCGAGCACCCCAGTCCGCTGCTTTCCCTCTTGGGACACTTCCACCGTCAGGAACGCCGTCATGTCGGAGACCCGGGCGGCCTGCTGCATGTTGTGCGTGACGATGACGATGCTGTACTGGTCCTTGAGCTCGAACATGAGGTCCTCGATCCGCTGGGTGGCGATGGGATCGAGTGCGGACGCGGGTTCGTCCATGAGGATCGTGTCCGGCTCCACCGCAATGGCCCGGGCGATGCAGAGTCGCTGCTGTTGCCCACCGGAGAGGTCGTAGGCATTTTTCCGAAGGTCTGACTTCACCTCGTCCCACAGAGCAGCGGCCCGGAGAGCCTGCTCCACCCTGTCGTCGAGACGTTCGGTCATCCCATTCACGCGGAGGCCGAACGCCACGTTCTCGTAGATGGACTTGGGGAATGGATTTGGCTTCTGGAACACCATGCCGATCCGGCGTCTCACCTCCACGGGGTCGACGGCCGGCTCGTAGAGGTCCTGGCCGTTGTACAGGACCTTCCCCGAGACGCGAGCCGACGGGATGAGGTCGTTCATCCGGTTGAGCACCCGGATCATCGTGCTCTTCCCCGAGCCCGAGGGCCCGATGATGGCGGTGATCTGGTTCGCGGGAACGTCGAGGGTGATGTCCCGGATCGCCTCTTGCTCGTCGTAGGCGACCGTGACGCTCTCCAGACGGAACACTGGCTCACCGATCCTGGGAGCGGGACGCTCCTGGTGGCGGGCCTCTATCTGGACCTTCACGTGCTCACGCTCGTCGGTCACCATCGCCTCTCGTACCTGTTCCGAAGATAGATGGCCAGCGCGTTCATGGCCAACAGGAGTCCCAGCAGGAGGATGATCGCCGCCGCCGCGGTGTGCTGGAACTCCGTTTGTGGCCGGGACACCCAGTTGAAGATCTGGATGGGCATCGCGGTGAACCGGTCCAGTGGGTTGGTGGGCACGAAGTTCACGTAGGTCAGCGCTCCCAGGGTGATCAGCGGCGCCGTCTCCCCGATGGCCCGGGACAGGCCCAGGATGACCCCGGTGAGGGTGCCGGGGAGGGCGGCGGGGAGGGTCTGGTGCCAGACGGTCTGCCACCCGGTGGCCCCCACGGCCAGGGCGCCCTGGCGGATCGAGTCGGGGACCGCGCGAAGGGCCTCCCGGGAGGCGACGATGATGATGGGAAGGATGAGGAGCACCAAGGTCAGGGCCCCGGCCAGGATCGACCGTCCCAGGTTCATGAACCGGACGAACACCGCCAGGCCGAGGAGTCCGTAGATGATCGAGGGCACCGCAGCCAGGTTCGCCACGTTGACCTCGATGAACGACGTGAACCGGTTCCGCGGGGCGAACTCCTCCAGGTAGACGGCCGCCCCGACGCCCACCGGGAAGGAGATCAGGGCCACCAGACCCATGAGCCAGGCCGTTCCGACCAGCGCTGGCCTGATCCCGGCCCGCGTGGGGAGCCGGGAGTCGAGCCGGGTCAGGAACTCACCGGAGAGTCGCCCGAGCCCGTCGCGGAGGACGTCGACCAGCAGGGTGAGCAGAGTGAACAAGCCGACGAAGAGACAAAGTAGGAGCAGGGCGTGGAAGAGCAGCGCTCTCGGCGAGCGCTCGGCGCGCCGCCCGGTGGCCAGCGGTCCGCGAACCTCCGTCGCGACCGAGGTCATGTTGCCGTCCTGTTCCTCTTCCTCAGGCCGCTGCTTCCGGCAGCGGCCTTCGGCCAGGGGGAATGCAGCAGCCTGATCGGCTCCACTCCGCTCCGCCGGGCTGCTGCCCCCCTGGACCCCCTCACTCGTACCGCTCCCGGAACCGCTTCACGAACTGATACGACACGACGTTGAGGGCAAGGGTCATGACGAACAGCGTGGTCCCCAGAGCGTAGATGGTCTTGTACTCGATGCTCCCGAACGGAGTGTCGCCCTGCGACACCTGCACGATGTACGCGGTCATGGTGGCCATGCCCTCCCGTGGGTCGGGGGACAGATTGGGGCCCAGCCCGGCGGCGATGGCCACGATCATGGTCTCGCCGATGGCCCGGGAGAGGGCTAGGGTGAAGGCCGCGGCGACGCCGGAGAGCGCCGCGGGGAGGACCACCCTCGTGGCCACCGTCCTCCGAGTGGCTCCCATCCCGTATGCGGCCTCTCGCAGGCTCCAGGGGACGGCCCGCATGGCGTCCTCGGAGATCGACGCCACGAGGGGGATGATCATCACCCCCACGACGAGCCCCGCCGACAGCGCGTTGAAGATCTTCGTGCCGGGGATGAGGGGCTGGAGGACATCGGGGGTGACGAAGGTCAGGGCGAAGTACCCGAACACCACGGTAGGGATCCCGGCCAAGACCTCGAGGGCCGGCTTGATCATCCGGCGGGTCTTGCGCTTCGCGTACTCCGACAGATAGATGGCCGCGCCGAGGCCCAGGGGGAAGGCCACGGCGGCGGCGATGGCCGTGATCAGCAGGGTGGCCGAGACGAGGGGCAGCACCCCGAAGTCCGAGGGGGTGAACGTGGGAGCCCATCTGGTCCCGGTGAAGTACTCGATGGGCGAGACCGCCCGGAAGAACTCGAGCGTCTCCGTAGCTAGGGAGGCCAGGATGCCCAGGGTCACGGCGATGGACAGCACTCCACAGGCGAGGAGCGCCCCCTTGATGAGGCGCTCCCCGACCCGCCTACGACGCGCGAGAACTATGCCGCGAACTGCTCCCATTCTCCGATCTCAGTCTGAAGGGTTTCCTCCGGGACCGCGATGTAGCCAACGTCGGCGATGAGTTCGTTGACCGTGGCCAGGTAGAAGTCCACGAACGACTGGACCTCGGGGCGCCCGGCGGCCTCCTTGGCGACGTAGATGAACAGTGGGCGCGACAGTGGCGTGTACTCGCCGGAAGCGACCGTCTCCTCAGTCGCCGTGACGCAGCCGGATCCGGCATCCACCCCTAGGAGCTTGAGCTTGTCCTGGTTCTGAACGTAGTACGCGTAGCCGAAGTACCCCAGGGCATTCGGGTCCCCGGCGATCCCCTGGACCAGGACGTTGTCGTCCTCGCTGGGCGTGTAATCGGACCGGCTGGCGCCCTCTTCACCGACGATGGCGTCAGTGAAGTAGTCGAACGTCCCGGAGTCGGTCCCGGGCCCGTACAGCGTCAGCGGCTGGTCTGGGAATCCATCTCGCACCTCGCTCCAGTTGTTGATGGTGCTTTCCGGCTCCCAGATGGCCTTGAGCTCCTCCACGGTCAGGCACTGCGCGAAGGTGTTCTGCGGGTTCACCATGACCGAGAGCCCGTCGATGGCCACCTGGAGCTCGACGTACTCGATACCGTTCTGTTCACAGATCGCGGCCTCTTCCTGCTCGATGGGCCGCGAGGCATCGGAGATGTCAGTCTCACCGGCGCAGAACTTCTCGAAGCCTCCGCCGGTTCCGGACGTGCCCACGGAGATTTGGACCCCTGGCTCCTCCGTGTTGAATTCTTCGGCGACAGCCTGGGTGATGGGGAAGACCGTGCTGGACCCGTCGATGGCGATGGAGCCAGAGAGACCGCCCCCCCTGCCGGCGGTACCTCCGCAACCGGTGGCCAAGAGGGTTACGGCTACGGCTGTGGCGGCGAAGACCGTCGTGCGGGCTCTCATCCACCTACCTCCTTTTTCTCACGCCGCCGATGCTAGAGAGCCCAGTTGACGGGACCTCGGCGGAGTGGTGAACGAAAGGTGAACATTGGCTCGGAGGGCGGGAGCCGGGGCCGCCGGCTGATCCCCCGACCGGCCCATTGCGCCCAGGCGGTCGGGTGGTGTATCTCTGCGCGGCTGGCCGCGTGCCGGCGACCACCAGGCCAGCCGGGAGACCGAGAGGCTAGGGGAAGCGATGGCCCGTTTCAGATTGCGGCTGAAGGGGACCGAGCAGTCCTTCTTCCAGCTGTTCGTGAAGAACGCGAGGCTCCTCCAGGAGGCCTCCGAGCTCGTGCAGGACATCGTCACGAACTACCAGGACATCGAGGGCAAGGCCGCACGGCTCCACGAGTACGAACACGAAGCCGACCAGGTCACGCACGAGGTCATGCGCCGCCTCAACACGTCCTTCGTCACCCCGCTCGACCGCGAGGACATCCACGAGCTGGCGAGTTCGCTGGACGACGTCATGGACCATCTCGACGCCTCGGCCGACCTCCTAGTCCTCCACCGCATAGAGAAGCCCCTCCCTGAGATGAAGGCCCAGGCCGACCTCCTGGTTTCCGCCACCGGGAACACCATGCGCGCGATGGAACAGCTGCCGAACTTCGAATCGCTCTCGGAGTACTGGGTTGAGATCAACCGGTTGGAGAACGAGGCCGACCGGGTCTACCGGCAGGCCATCGCCGACCTCTTCTCCGGTGATTTCAACGCCATGGACGTCCTCAAGTGGAAGGACATCATCGACGAGCTCGAGGCGGCGATGGACAAGCTGGAGGACGTGGCGAACACGATGGAGGCCATCGCCCTGAAGCAGGCGTGAGACGCCAGTGCCAGATCAACGCCTCCCAACGACCCCATGAGCTTCGAGGCCTGGCTCATCATCCTGGCCGCCCTGGTCTTCGATTTCGTCAACGGGTTCCACGACGCCGCCAACTCCATCGCCACCGTCGTCTCCACCCGGGTCCTGTCGCCTCGCTGGGCGGTGGCTTGGGCGGCTTTCTGGAACTTCATCGCCTTCGTGCTCTTCGGGACGGCGGTCGCCGACACAGTGGGGAAGGGAACCATCGAAGTCGGTCGGGTGGCCACGGTCGACGTGCTCCTCGCGGCCCTCATCGGAGCGATCGCCTGGGACCTGATCACCTGGTACTTCGGACTTCCAACCTCCTCCTCACATGCGCTGGTGGGTGGGCTCGCCGGGGCCGCCATCGCCTACCGGGGGCTGGAGATGCTGATCTCCTCGGGAATTACCAAGATCGTGCTCTTCATCGTGCTCTCGCCGTTGATCGGGATGTTCCTAGGGATCCTGCTGATGAACCTGTCCCTCTTGATCGGGCACGCCCTGACCTCTCGAGCGAAGGCCACCAACGCCAGCGTCAATTGGTGGTTCCGGAAGATTCAGCTCTTCTCGGCTGCGGCCTACTCGCTAGGCCACGGTGCCAACGACGCCCAGAAGACCATGGGCGTGATCGCTGCGATCATCCTCATCGACCGCGGGCTGCCGGTAGAGGAGTTCAAGGTGACTCTGCCAATCGTGTTGTCGGCCCACGCCGCCATCGCCCTGGGAACGATGGCCGGGGGCTGGCGCATCGTCCACACGCTGGGTTCGAAGATCACCAAGCTCCAACCGGTGGGCGGAGTCTCCGCCGAGACAGCTGCGGCGGTCACGCTCTTCGGCACCGCCCACCTCGGCATCCCGGTATCCACGACACACACCATCACCGGGGCCGTGGTGGGCGTGGGGGCCACGAGGCGGCTCTCGGCGGTGCGATGGGGGCTCACCGGCCGGGTGGCCTACGCCTGGCTCCTGACGATCCCTGGATCGGCTCTCATCGCCGCTGCGAGCTACGAGCTACTCCGGGTGCTCCCTGGTGAGGCTCTGGTCATCGCGGGCTTCCTCGCGGCTGGCTCGTGGGCCCTGTTGTTCCTGCGGCGGAGGGCTCGAGAGGCCGAGGCAACGGTCTTTGCGCCGCCCTAGCCGTCGGCGTTCGTCCGCCCTAGCGCTCGTACACCGCGGTCTCCGGGTGGTGGCCCCACCAGGCGAACCAGAATGTGTCGAGGTGGGGCACCGGCTCGAGTCGCTCCCCGGCCAGCGGGCCGGCCACCGCCCGGCCCGACAGCGTCCAGGTCGATCCCGTCTCCCGGTCGACGAATGTACCGGCATTCACCTCGAAGGTGAGGTTCCGTCCGTCAGCCAATGGAACGAACACACCAGACGCCCCCACGTCGCGGCCGTTGGAAATGAGCCGCTGGTCGAGCGCCGACGCGGTGCCCGGGGCCCACAGCACCACGATCTCGCGGCCGGCCAGAGTGTCCTGCGCCACCCCGGCGGTCCTTCCGGACGCCAGTCGTTCGTACGCGTAGGCGACGGCGGTGTCACCGAAGGCAACTCCGACCACCCGGGCCATCGGGTGTAGCTCGGAACCGACCGGGCCCCGGAAGAACGACCCGTACGGACCCTCCTGCGAGTCGTAGGACTCGTACGGGTTCTCACCGTAGGGTCGGACGTGACCGGTGTCCCGGGAGAGCACCAGCCCGACGGCATGCTCCCGGCGCCATTCCCCGAACGACAGCAGCTGGACCGGGATCAGGTCGAGCCGGGTGCCGGTCAGCGGTCCCTGGATGGCCCGGCCCTCGAAATGCAGCCACAGTGAATCGGTCTGCCGGTCGTACATGACCAGCGCGCTCTTGTAGAGCTTGCCGGACACACCGAACTCGAGCGTCCGGCCATCGACCTCACGGCTGAAGGCGACGGCCGAGTTGCACAGCGGGCAGTAGGTGATGGCTACGGGGTTGCCCCCCACGACGTCGTTCACGATCTCGTGCCAGGTCAGGATCTGCGCCGGGTAGGCGCGGGTCTCGCCTCCCAGCTCGAGGGATACGACGGGCTCCCGATCGGCGAGCCACCGCGCCGCCTTCTCGGTCGAGACGAACTTCGGTTCATCGATCGACGGGATGCTGTCGGGGGAGAGCACGTTTTTCAGGGCCGAGTCAGGAATCAGGTCGGCCGGCTCGTTCTCGGCCGGCTCAGCTCGTTCGGGTTCTTGCCGCGCTCGGAACCCGAGGTAGACCGTCCCGCCGAACAGCGTGAGAACGAAAACGGCGAAGATCAGCCTGCGGTCCATCGTTCCAACCATTTCCAACGCCCTCGGCCCCGCGGAGCTTCCATGGCCACGAGTATCATTTCAGTGTCCGGCGCTTGGAGGTGACCGCGGTGACGAACGAGGATTTCCTTCCACTCCAGGGGATCGACCACGTCGAGTACTACGTGGGGAACGCCCGGCAGGCCGCCTACTACTACTCGAAGGCCTTCGGTTTCCGGATTACGGCCTACGCCGGGCCTGAGACCAAGGTCAGGGATCGCTCCTCGTGGGTGTGCGAGCAGGGCGAGGCGCGATACGTGTTCACCGGGGGCATGGGTCCGGAAAGCGAGATCGTCCGGCACGCCTTCGAGCATGGCGACGGGGTCAAGGACGTGGCTCTCCGGGTACCCGACGCCACGCAGGCGTGGGAGGAGACCACCAAGCGGGGAGCCCAGAGCGTGATCGAGCCGACCGTGTTCGAGGACGAGAACGGCAAGGTGGTCCGCTCGGCGATCAAGGCATACGGCGACACCATCCACTCGTTCATCGAGCGGGAGAACTACTCTGGGCCGTTCATCCCCGGATACCGGGCCGAGGAGCCGTATCCCGACGACGGACCGCCCGTGGGCATCAAGGCCGTCGACCACGTCGTGGCCAATGTCCAGCTCGGGAAGATGAACAAGTGGGTGGACTACTACGCCCGCATCATGGGGTTCGCTCAGCTCGTGCACTTCCGCGACGACCAGATCTCAACCGAGTACACCGCCCTCATGTCCAAGGTGATGTGGGACGGCGTGGGGCGGATCAAGTTCCCCATCAACGAGCCCGCGGAGGGGAAGAAGAAGTCGCAGATCGAGGAGTACCTTGACTTCTACCGCTCACCCGGGGTCCAGCACATCGCCATGGTCACCGAGGACATCGTGTCCACCGTGGACGCTCTGCGGCAGCGCGGGGTGAAGTTCATCCGGGTCCCGGCGACGTACTACGAGGCGCTTCGGGAGCGCGTTGGCGAGATCGAGGAGGACTACTCGGACCTGGAGCGCCTGGGCATCCTGGCCGACCGGGACGACGAGGGCTACCTGCTTCAGATCTTCACCAAGATCCAGCAGGACCGCCCCACGGTCTTCTACGAGGTCATCGAGCGGCACGGCTCCAAGGGGTTCGGGCTCGGCAACTTCAAGGAGCTGTTCGTGGCCATCGAGCGGGAGCAGGCCGAGCGCGGAAATCTCTGAAGGTAGTCCGTCGCCGGCTATAGGCCGGTGATGCCCTTCCACGCCAGCTTGACCAGCGTGTCCACGGACCGGCGGCGCTCCGGTTTGCGCGCCCCCGGGTTCCGCTGGGCGGTGGTCTCGACCATCCCGATGAGCCCCAGGGCCACGACCTCGGCATCCGAGCGATCGATGCTGCCCTTCGACTCCCGGACGATGATCTCGGTGACCCGGCCCATGATCTCGGATCGAAGTTGCCCGACCATCTCTCGGAACTGCCGCTCGGGCCCCGTGGCTTCCTGCATCAGCAGCCGGAACCCCTCGGCGTGCTCGTCGACGAAATCGAAGTAGGCCTGGAAGGACCCCCGGATTCGCTCCCGGTTCCCCGCGGACCGGTCCAGCGCGTCGTGGAGCCGCTCCCGGAGGTTGGTCAGGTCCGCCTCCAGGAGCGCCAGGTAGAGGTCCCGCTTCGAGGGGAAGTGGTCGTACAGGATGGGCTTGGTGACGCCCGCTTCCTTGGCCACCGTGTCCATGGTCACCGTGTGGAAGCCGTGGCGGCCGAAGACCTTCCGGGCCACCTCGAGGAGCTGGGCCCGGCGCTCGGCGGCCCGCATCCGGCGGCGGGTCCGCGTGGGGGGTCGACTCTCCATCACCAGTCGCCCGCGTTGACGAAGGAATCAGGCATATACTAACCTACCGACGGGTAGGATAGACGGTGGACCCGCCGGCCGGGACATTGTCGCAGGAGGAACGGTGGAATTTCGACTCTCCGAGGATCAGCTGACCCTCAAGAAGTGGGTGAACGGGTTCGCCGAGAAGGAGATCCGTCCGGTGGCCCCCGAGTACGACGAGACCGAGGAGTTCCCGTGGCCGGTGGTGAAGAAGGCTGCGGAGCTCGGCTTGTATTCTCCGGATTTCTTCCAGAGCGTCGCCGAGGACCCCACGGGGCTCAACCTCCCCATCGCCCTGGAGGAGACGGCCTGGGGGTGCGCCGGGATCTGCCTGGCTCTGTTCGGCACGGGACTCCCGCTCACAGCTCTGGCGTTCCAGGGAACGCAGGAGCAGTTGATCGAATGGGCCCCGCGGATGATCGGAACCGCCGAGGAACCGGCGGTGGGGGCGTTCGCCGTCACCGAGCCCGACGCGGGATCCGATGTCTCCGCGCTGGCCACGACGGCTCGCAGCGACGGTGACGAATGGGTGCTCAACGGCCGGAAGGTGTTCATCACCAACGGAGGGATCGCCGCCGTACACATCGTGGTGGCCACCGTGGACCCGTCGCTCGGCCACCGCGGGCAGGCCGCGTTCATCGTTCCCCAGGTGGAAGGGATCCGGCAGGGCAAGAAGGAACGGAAGCTCGGGATCCGAGCTTCTCACACCGCCGAGGTCATCCTGGAGGACTGCCGCATCCCGTTGGAGAACGTGCTCGGAGGGATGGATCGTTTGGAGGCCAAGCTCCAGCGGGCCCGGTCCCGGGAGGGCACGCGTTCCTCCCACGCCCTCCGGACCTTCGAGATGACCCGGCCCCTCACCGCCGCACAAGCGCTGGGCATCGCTCGGGCCGCGCTGGAGTTCTCGGTGGACTACGCCAAGGAACGGAAGCAGTTCGGCCGACCGATCATCGAGAACCAGGGGATCGCGTTCCGGCTGGCGGACATGGCGATGGAGGTGGACGCCGCGCGCCTCCTCACCTGGCGCGCCGCGTGGATGGCCAAGAGCGCGGTGGAGTTCTCTCGGGCCGAGGGCTCCATGTCGAAGCTCAAGGCGGGGGAGGTGGCCGTGTCCGTCACCGAGCAGGCCATCCAGATCCTCGGAGGCTACGGCTACATCAAGGACTTCCCGGTGGAGAAGTGGTACCGGGACGCCAAGATCTACACGATCTTCGAGGGCACCAGCGAGATCCAGCGCCTGGTGATCAGCCGGGCTCTGGCCAGGGACTGAACGCTCCCCTCTGAACGACGGTTTGTCCGTTCACAGTGATGATCTTCGCCTCTCTGCTGCGTGGGAGAATGCCCCGAAACACGAGCAGGGAGGGTCACATGACCAAGACGACCTCGGACGTCATCCAGCGGGCGGTACCGATGCTCTCAAACGAGAATGTGGCGACAGCGGTCGATTGGCTCAGCGGCGCTTTCGGGTTCCGAGAACGTGGGGAGCGGTACACCGAGCAGGACGGCACCGTCACCCACGCCGAGCTCGAGCTCGGCGGGGCGGTCGTCATGCTCGGGTGGCCGGGACCCGACTACCAGAGTCCGGCCCGGCACGTCGATGTCTGCGAGCACGCCAGGAAGTGGTTGTCGGTCCCCTATGTCGTCGACGGCGTACTCGTTTACGTCGACGACGTGGACGGCCACTGCGAGAAGGCAAGGTCGGCGGGCGCCCTCATCCTCCGAGAGCCCCAGGACGAGCCCTACGGCCGCCTCTACAACGTGGCGGACCCCGAGGGCCACCGCTGGATGTTCATGCAGTCCTCGCCAGCGTGAGAGCGCTTTCCTACCGGGGCTCGTGGGGGCGGGATACCGGCACCTCGGGGCTCGTCGGTCGTCGGCGCCGATCCGGCCGGTCGTCCCAGTCCCGACCGTCGCGGGAGTCGTAACCCCATCGTAGGGTCGCCGCGCACAGTCCCAGCCAGCCCACGGCCAGCAGGAGCAGGCCGAACGCGGGGGCGCGCGACAGTGCGAGCCCCAAGAAGGTGAAGGTGGATCCGACGAGGAGCGCCAGCTTCCAGCGGGCCATCCCTCCCCGGTAGCGATCGGGCCGCATCAGGCCTGCTCCTTGCTCCCGCCGGGTCGATGATAGCCGCGTTGATTGAGCCACACATGCTGCGGCGCTAGGCTCGCGGGGCCATGGTGACCACACGGTTGTACCGCGGCGGCACGCTCGTGGAGGAGGGCTTCGATCCGCAGAAGGTCAGTGACTTCCTCGAGGACGAGAAGAACATGGTCTGGCTCGACCTCGAGGACCCGAGCGAGCAGGAGCTGAACATGATGGAGGAGGAGTTCTCGATCCACCCGCTGGCCATCGAGGACGCGCGACACCGGGACCAGCGTCCGAAGATCGAGCGGTTCGAAGCGTTGAAGTTCCTGGTCTTCTACGGGATGGCGGTAGAGGAGGGCCGGGTCCTCGAGGGTGAGATCCAGGCTTTCGTCGCGCCCCGGTTCTTGATCACGCTCCGCTTCCCGCCCGCCTTCGACCTGGAGCCCACCGCGGTACGGGCTCAAGAGAACAACGACCTCGCGGCGGAGGGGGCGGGCTTCTTCCTGTACGCGGTGCTGGATGCGGTGGTGGACCGCTACTTCGACGTGGTCGATCATTTCGAGGACGAGTCGGAGACGATCGAAGAGGAGGTGTTCAGCGAAGACACCTCCGAGGACGTGCAGAAGCGGATCTTCCATCTCCGCAAGCGAGTCATGACCTTCCGCCGGCGGCTGAGCCCACTTCGGGACGTCCTCCAGCTCCTTCAGGGCGACTCCGAGCTGGTCACGCGGCCGCTCGAGGCCTACTACCGTGACGTCACCGACCACGTCATCCGTACCATCGAGTTCGTGGACAACCTCCGGGACCTGCTGACCAGCGCCCTGGAGGCGCACCTCGCCCAAGTGAGCAACCGGCTGAACGAAGTGATGAAGGCCCTCACCTCGTGGGCCGCCATCATCCTGGTCCCCACGCTGATCGCCGGGGTGTACGGGATGAACTTCCGGCACGTGCCCGAGCTCAACTGGTTGTACGGGTACCCGTTCGCGCTGGGGCTGATGGCGGTCACGGCCACCGGCCTGTACTGGATGTTCAAGCGGCGCGGCTGGTTGTAGCCCGGGCGGCGGGCGCCTCCCCGGCCCGCTCTGGGGGCGGTCGGGTACCATGGAGTCGTGCCCAAGAGAGTGCTCCTTGCCTGGCCCCGCGGGTACTGCGCGGGCGTTGACCGCGCCGTGGATGCGGTGGAGCGGGCCCTGCGCATCTACGGGCCGCCCGTGTACGTGCGAAAGCAGATCGTCCACAACATCCACGTGGTGCGGGACCTCGAGCGGAAGGGCGCGATCTTCGTGGAGGAGGAGACCGAGGTTCCCGAGGGTTCGACGGTCGTCCTCTCGGCACACGGTGTGGCCCCAGAGGTCTACCGCAACTCGGAAGCCCGGCGGCTGAAGGTGATCGACGCCACCTGCCCGCTCGTGACCAAGGTCCACGCGGAAGCCCGGCGCTTCGCCAAGAGGGGCAACACGATCCTCCTCATCGGCCACCAGGGCCACGAGGAGGTGGTCGGGACCAGCGGGGAGGCTCCCCAGCACATCCGGCTGATCGGGACCGCGGAGGAAGCCGCGAGCGTCGACGTCACCGATACCGAACGTGTTGCCTACCTGTCGCAGACCACGCTCTCGGTCGACGAGACCAACGAGGTGATCGAGGCGCTGCGCCAGCGCTTCCCGAGCATCCAGGCTCCCCCAAAGGACGACATCTGCTACGCGACCCAGAATCGACAGGAGGCGGTGAAGGAAGTGGCCCGAAGGTCCGACGTGGTCCTGGTGATCGGATCGGACAACTCCTCCAACTCGAACCGGCTCGTCGAAGTGTCGCGGGCGGCGGGCGTCTCCGCATATTTGATCGACGACGAGAGCGAGATCGATCCCCAGTGGCTCGACGGCGCCGACACCGTGGGGCTCACCTCGGGCGCCTCGGCACCCGAGTGGCTGGTGGAACGGGTGGTGGAGCACCTCCGCTCCCTGGGAGCGACCGAGGTCGAGGAGGTCCGGGTCACCGAGGAGAGCATGCACTTCAATCTGCCGGCGGGGGTCCGTTCCGCGGACGAGCAGCGCGGCAGCCGGCGAGCGGCCGTAGCCGGGAAGGACTAGCCGGATGCCGGCGCGCCGGCAGCCGCTCGCACGAGCTCCTCGAGCTCCGGGATCCCTTCCTCGGGGCCGATGGCGATGACCCGATCCTCCGCGGCGAGCTGGAAGCGCGGGCGCGGCCGGTAGATCCACCGGCGTCCTCGCTGGACCGCGAGCACGAGCATTCCCGTCTCCGTTTCGAGGGACAGCTGCTTGAGGGACTTGCCCTCGGCGCCAGACCCCCCTTCAACGGTGAACTCCGCGGCGACCTCTTCGCTCGCCTCCAGGGCCGCCGCCACGACCGGGTGGAGCTCCTCCCCGCGCTCGACCAGTCGCGTCATGTCTCGCGCCGCATCGAAGATGACCTCGGAGGCGTAGGCGAGGCGGATAAGCCCGCGGAGCTCGTCGACGTTCCGGGCCTC
>DASYVD010000034.1:0-7197 GCA_036000545.1 Actinomycetota bacterium
AAGGATGTGGCGGGTGACCAGGTGCCAGTCGCTGGCGCCCAGCGCCCGGGACCGCTCGACGTAGGGGCGGGTCTTCAGCGACAGGACCTGGGCCCGGATGACGCGCGCGGCTTGCGGCCACGACGTGATGGCGATGACGAAGATGACCGTGTAGAAGGAGGGACCGAGCAGGGTGGCCAGCACGATCGCCAAGGGGAGGAACGGGATCACCAGGACCCAGTCCGTGAGCCGCATCAACACGGTCTCTCGCCAGGCCCCGTAATAGCCGGCGATCAACCCGATGGTGACGCCGATCAGGATCGTGATCGCCGTGGAGACCAGCCCGACGATCATCGAGATGCGGGTCCCCCAGATGGTGAGCGTGAGCACTGAGCGTCCAAGGTCGTCGGTGCCCAGTGGGTACCTCAGGGTGGGTGCCTGGAGCTGCGGACCGGTGGTATGGCAGGTGGGGTCGAGGCCGCAGGAGCTGGCCAGGAGCGGGGCGAAGATGGCCACGAAGACGAAGAACCCCAGGACGATCAGGCCGGCCATCCCCATCTTGTTCTTCCGGTATTCCCTCCACACGCGCTTGGCCGCGGCCCTGCGACGAGTCCTCGCGATCTGCCTGGGCGTCCGGGGCGGCTCCTTCGGCGCATCGATGTGGACGGCCGGGGCGGCGACGGGCTCGGTCGATGTCGGCTGGGGTCGCATCGCTCAGCCCGCCCGCACCCGAGGATCCAGATACGAGTACAGGAGATCCGCGACCAGATTCGCCACGATCACGGAGGCGCTGAACAGCAGGAACAAGCCTTGGAGGACCGGGAAGTCGCGCTGATCGACCGAAGTCGCCGTGAGAAGCCCGAGGCCGGGCCAGTTGAAGATCAGCTCGATGGTGATCACGCCCGAGAGCACGAACCCGAGCTGCAGGATGGTCACCGTCATTGTGGGGAGGAGCGCGTTGGGGACCGCATGTCCGTACAGGACACCATTCTCCCGCACCCCCTTGGCCCGGGCCGTGATGATGAAGTCCTCGCCCAGGGTCTCCAGCAGCGAAGACCGCATGATCAGCGAGTACTCCCCGAGATAGGAGAGCGTGAGGACGAAGAACGGCAGCACCATGTGGTTCGCCACATCCACGATGTGGGTCATCCCCGTGTAGCCGGCGCCGGTTGTCTCGTACCCTCCGGTGGGAAACAGCGCAGGGAAGGGTCCGACCCCAACAGCGAACGCCATGATGATGAGGAGTCCGAACCAGAACTCCGGCATCGAGTACGTGAACAGGGTGAATCCCAGCATGCCCTGGTCGTACTTGCTCCCTCGGCGCCACCCCTGGTGGATCCCGATCCAGATGCCGAGAACGGTCGAGGCGAGCGTCGATAGCCCGATCAGCAGGACCGTCGGCCATATCCGTCCCGCGATCACCTGGGAGACCGGGAGGTTGTAGAAATAGGAGAATCCCAGGTGCCCCTCGAAGGTCTCCTTCACGTAGTGGACGAACTGTTGCGGGAGCGGGAGATCGAGCCCCAGCTGGTGCTGAAGTTGCAACACCGCCTGGCCCGAGATCCCTGAGTGCCCCCGCAGGAGCTGGGTCACGGGGTCGCCCACCGCCCGGAAGAGGAAGAAGTTGAACGCCAGCACGAACGCCAGGGTGAGGAGCGCCTGGAGCACCTTCGCGATCAGGTACCGGCGCGTGCTCACCCTGGTCGATCTCTCCCTGTGTTGCTTACCCGCCTCGGCTCAGACGCGGTCCTCGTCACTCACCCTGCGCCGTCCCAGCATGATGCCCGCGATGACGACGGCCAGCCCCACGACGATCGCGATCCACACCCAGCCCGGGATCCCCTCGCTCTTCGAGGCGGCGGCCGCCTCACCGGTCACCGGCCGGATGCTGAGGAACCCGAAGGGACCCCACGTCGCCAGGAGGTCCCCCACGCCCTCCGGCTGCGTGACGTACCCGGTGAACCGATCGGTCCGGTAGGCCTCCAGGTAGTTGGTGTAGGCGAGCACGATGTACGGCTGCTGCTCGTACAGGATCTGCTGCATCTGGTGCACGATGTCGACGCGCTGTTCCGTGCTGGTCGCGGTGAGCTGCTGATCGTACAGCTTGTCGTACTCGGGGTCGCAGAAGAAGCTGTCGTTGTTGCCGTACACGCCGGGCTTGGGAGCCCGCTGCTCACAGGTGAAGATGCCCAGGATGTAGTTGGGATCGGGATTGGGGAACCACCCCCAATGGAACAGCTCGTAGTCTCCCGCCTCGATGATGGTGGTGAGCTTGCCGGAGCTCACCGCGGAAACCTTGACACCGACCCCGATCTGTTCCAACCACGATTTCACGAAGGGCGCGGTCTTGATGGTGTTCTGGTCGGATGTCCGCGTGAAGTACCGGAGGACGACGTTCTCGCCGGTCTTGGGGTCGTTCACCACTCCGTCGCCGTCGGTATCCGTGTATCCGGCGGCCGTGAGATCGGCTTTCGCTTTCTCCAGGTCGAAGTTCAGCGCCTCGTCGGGCGGTGGATCCCAGTTGCCGGTCGTGGCGCCGGGCTGCACCGGCGAGTCTGCGACGGCCGCGTATCCCCCGTACACCTTGTCCACGAGCGTCTGCTTGTCGATGGCCTCGGCGACCGCTCGGCGGAAGGCCGGATCCGATGTCGCGTGGATCCCGTCGCCGTGCGGGACGAATCCGCCCGCCTTGTCGGTCTGGAACGCCGAGCCGGTGTTGAACCCCAGCTCGTCGAACAGGGGGATCTGCGCTCCCCAGGTCTTGATGTCCGGCTTGGTTTTCAAGGAGTTCAGGATATTGGCGGAGTCGAAGAAACCGAAGTCGATCTCCCCCCGTTGGAGTGCGGCCGCCATCTGGTTCTCGTCGTTGAAGACCTTCTCGATGATGACATCGACGTGCGGTTCCAGCCCGATCTCGGTTCCCCAGAAGTTGGGATTCCGCTCGAGTCTCACGAAGTCCCCGGGCTTCTGCTGCGTGACCACCCACGGCCCACTGCCCACTGTCGGGACGTTCTCGAACTTCTTCGGCTCGTCGAACTTGCTCCAGATGTGCTCGGGGAGGATGAACTCGTACATCCAGACGGACTCCCCATTGAACACCGAGGTCGGCCGGTCGGTGTGGATGACGAATGTGGTGTCGTCCGTCGCCTCTGCGGACGTGAAGATCTTCAGATCCGCAGCGTAGTTGCTGATGTTGCGTTCCTTGTAGAAGTTCAGGGTCCACGCGACGTCGTTCGCGGTGAACGGCTCTCCGTCTGACCACTTCAGCCCAGAGCGCATGTGATAGGTGAACGACATGTTGTCGGAACTCGTGTCCACGCTGGTGACGATGGAGTGGTCGAGATCGGCGCCGAAGTCCTTGGTGGCGAACTCGATCGGCAGGTTGTATTCGAGCGACCAGATCGTGTAGTCGATGCCCAGATAGCCGACGAGGGGGTTCAGCGAGCTGTTTGGCGCCGTGACCCCGTAGATGAAGGTGGTCTTCTCCTTCGGCGTGGGCGTCGCGCTCTGCGCCCCCGCGATCCCCGCGAAGCTGGCCGTGGCCAGCACGACCACGGCGACCAGGATCCCCGTGCCCCCGACCCAAGGGCCCTTCCTTCTTCCGTTGAAGCTCATCGCCCGCCACCCCCCATTGTTGGCTGCCCTCGTTACCTGAGTACGAATGGCCGAGGCTCCTGGGTTCCCCTCCGGGCCCGTCGGCGCCCTCCCGTCATCTCGGCGAGAAGGCGGCGCCCGCCTCGTCGGGCGTGTATAGCACGGTTGGCCTTGGAAGCTCCAGGCAGCCGCGGCCCACCCAGGTGGGATCCGGGGGTGACCGACGGTCACTCTGGACGTTCCGAGGGCTCCCACCGCACCGGCAAGGGCTTGTTCCGAAGCTCCCGCACGAACGAGACGCACTCGGAGACAGCTGCCTCGAACAGCGACCTGCCCTTTTCCGCCGTCGCCTTCGTCGCGTCACCGTGGATGCCGGTGTGGCTGATGGCGTTCCACCACGGCATGAGCTTCAGCGGCCCGTCCGACCAGTCCATCCAGGCGTTCGGCCCCTCCGGGAAGGAGTTCTCGTCCACGGCTTTGTCCATGTCGACGGCCGTGGGGTCCAGGTGGAGGTAGATCGAGGTCTCGAGCTCGCACGCGTGGCCCATGCCGCCCGGATCTGATTCCCGGACCTCATCGATGACCTTCACAGCCTCTCGGCTGGTGAGGTAGAAGGCCGCCGCCGCCAGCACGTCGGGATGCTCCAGGGCGATCAGCCGGGTGGCCATCTCCACGAGCGGGATGTTCGAGCCGTGCCCGTTCAGGTACAGAATCCGCTTGAACCCGTGTCGGGCGAGCGAGGTCCCGATGTCGGTGCAGTACCGGACGAACGTGTCCCATCCGATCGTGATGGGGCCCGGGAAGTCCATGTGGTGGGGCGTGTACCCGTGGATGATCGGCGGCAGCAGCACGACCTCTTCCGGGATCTCGGCCGCGGTCCGGCGGCAGATCTCGGTGGCGATCCGGGTGTCGGTGTCGAGAGGCAGGTGCGGTCCGTGGTCCTCGAGCGTGCCGGCGGGGATCAGGCACACCCGGTCCTCGGCCACCGCCCGCCGGACCTCGGGCCACGTCAGTCGCTCGTAGAGGAGCGGCGTCGTCCACGTCACCGAGATCCCCCCCTCGTCACGACAGGCTCGTCAGGTCGATCTCCACGTAGTCGTTCCGGCACGGGTTCCCCGGGGCGACCCACAGCCGCGAGGCCTCCAGGTCGGCCACCATCGAGAAGATCACCGCCGAGGCCTCGTCCCCCTCGGCCGGGTCCGGATGCAGGCAGATGGCCTCGGGCCCGGGGCCGTGATCGCGGAGGACGTCCATGACGGCCTCCGGGCTCTCCGGCCGGCGCTCGGCCAACAGCTGGTCCAGGCGAGCCAGGCGGGACCTGCTGCCCTCGGAGGGCTCGACCCCCAAGGACGCCAGCCGGCCGTCGAGGTAGTGGTTGGTGTGGGCGCCGGGACCTTCGAGGACCGCGAGCTCCTCCCCGGTCGTCTCGATCCTGATCGAGTCCCCTCCTCGAAACGCCAGCACGTGGCCGTAGCCGCCCGCGCGCGACGGCGTCCCGGCTCGCCGGACGGCGTCTTCGCGGTCGGCCGCCTCAAGCGAGTGGCGGGACACGAGCACCCGTGGCACACCGACGTGATCGTCCACGGCAGTGAGCGAGCCGATCCCTTGGGCCACGCCGTGGCCGTTCACGCCCACCGCCGGAAGGCAGGACACGATCGTCGGGGACGCCACGGGCACGGAGCCGTCGTCAGGAACGTCGATCACCACCGCGACGTTGCCGACGTCGCCCGCCAGCCATTGCTCGTTGTGCCCGAGCAGGGTCGACCCGGGCGCGGTGACGGCGAAGCTGGAGCATCGCTCGATCCTGGGCCTCGTGGGCGGCTTCGCCTTCGGTGGAAAGCTCCCTTCCTTGCGCTGGAGGAACAGCGTGCTCCCTTCCGGTGCCTCTAGGAGCGGCTCCAGCTCCTCGAAGGCATTCACTGCGAACAGCTCCAGGAACGGGACGGTCGCCCCCGCCGACATCCCCTTCAGCGTGGCCATGAACCGTGGGAAGCTCGACTCAGCCGACGCGAGGTACGGCGTCAGCAGGTCTTGGAGCTGTTGCGTCGATACCCCACGACGGGACATATACCGTTCGTAGAAGCCGATCGACTCGTTCACCAGGTCGCGAAGCTCGCGGCCGATTCGTTGACCCCGTTGGACGGGGTCACCCTCGGCCCGCACGACTCGGACCTCGCTCATGCTCGGCCCGCCCTGGCGATCAGCGCGTCGAACACTGCCTGTTGCGCGGGGTCGTTCTCGGCGTTGTCCTCCGGGTGCCACTGGACGCCGAGCATCCAACCCCCTTCGCGCTCGGCGGCCTCGACCAACCCATCCTCGGACCAGCCGGTGGCGGATACGCCGTCGCCCAGGCCGTCCACCCCCTGGTGGTGATGGGTCGAGCAGGACAGCACTTCCGCCCCGGCTGCCTCCGCGATCCGGCTGCCCGGGGCGAGCTTCACGACATGGCGAGCCAGATCCTGGCCGCTGGGGGTACCGTGCGCAAGATACTCGGGGTGGTCGGGGAGGTGCTGGATGAGCGTCCCGCCGAAGGCCACGTTCATCACCTGCAAGCCTCGGCAGATGGCAAGCGTCGGCATCTCCCTCCGGTCGGCGTTTCGCAGGAGCGCGATCTCGAGACCGTCGCGATCGGGCTCCACACCGTAGACTTCGGCGTGCGCTTTCCTGCCGTATCGGGACGGCTCGACGTCTCCTCCGCCCACCAGGAGCAGGGCCCCGAAGGGTTCGAGCATCTCCTCGATCGGGGTGTCGTCCCCCGGCAGGAGGAGCTCCGGACGCCCGCCCGCCCTCCGGACGGCATCGACGTAGTTCTCCGGGACGCCATATCCGCCGACGTTCCAGAACGAGACCCGGCCGGGCCGGAGATGGTAGGCGACCACCGCGACCCGAGGGATCTCCATCGGCCCTTCCCGCTCTACCGCGCCGCTCGTCGGACCACGCCGACGAAGCGGCGGAACAGCTCGCGCCCCCGCTCCTCGTGGGCGGCCATGTGTTCCTTTGCCTCCAGGCGGATGTCCTCGGAGGACTTCCCCCACGTGGCCTCGAGGTCCATCAGCGAGTCGGCCTCGTCCAGCCACGCTTCGAGCTCGGTGCCGTCCACCTCGAAGTGGAACTGGATCCCCCAGGCCAGGTCGCCGACTCGGAAGGCCTGGTGAGGCACGTCGTCGCCGGTTGCGAGGAGCGTGGCCCCCTCCGGCAGCTCGAAGGTGTCCTCGTGCCACTGGAACACCCGGTCGCCGTCGGCGAAGACCGAGAGCAGGCTGTCGTCGACCGCGGCCTCCGTGGGATGGACGGGCTGGAATCCCACCTCGCGCTGGGCGGCCTTCATCACGGGGCGATCCAATGCCCGGGCCAGGATCTGCGCGCCGAGACAGACGCCGAGATAGGGGACGCCGGCCTCAACGGCCTCTCGAGTGAGCGCGCGGTCCTCGAGCAGGAACGGGTGTCGATCGACCTGGTCGGCGTTGACCGTCCCCCCGAGCATCACCACACCGGCGACCTCGGAGAGCTCCGGGAGCGGCTGTCCCTCGAACGCGTCGACGAGCAGGAGCTCGGCGCCGGCGGACCGAAGCGATGGCACGGCCACGCCGTACGTCTCGAACCCGTCGTTCCGCACGAGGACCA